>JASJBB010000063.1 GCA_030066735.1 Woeseiaceae bacterium
GTGCTGCGCAACAAGCGCGCCATGTTCGTCTGGCTCTCGATTATCGTTGCCGGCCTGCTGCTCGGCCTTGCCACGGCGTTCGTCGGGCTGATCGTGATCATCCCGGTCATCGGTTATGCCGCCTGGCACGGTTACCTGGAAACGATTGACGCCGACGATTTCCCGCGCCACGAGATCGGCATTACGTCGGTGCCGCGCGACCCGGATCTCTAGGCGCCACGCGCCATTTGCCGCGCCACGTAGCTCGCGCCGAGCAGGCCCGGTTGCTCGTGCATGATGAGTCGCGTCGGAATGCGCTCCATGATGACGCGATGCCGGCCCTTGCTTTCGAAGCCCGAGCGGAAGCGACTGTTGACGAAGATCTCGGGATAGCGCCTGACGATACCGCCGGCGATGTACACGCCGTCGTTCGCGCCCAGCGCCAGCGCGAAATTGCCCGCGAACTGGCCGAGCACTTCGAAAAACAGCCCGACGGCTTCAGACGCGTGTTCGTCAGATTGCAGCGCGGCCGCAAATATCTCGCGCGCCGACAGTTTCGGCAGGCCGACATGGTGAATCTGCCCGAGCGCCCAGTAGATGTTCTCGAGCCCCGACCCCGACACCAGCCGTTCCGACGATACGCGATCGAACTCCTCGCGCAGGGCTGTCAACACCTTGAGCTGGAGACGCGTCTCGGGCGCAAACCCGCCGTGGCTCGCCTCGCCGGCAATTGGAATCAGCGCATCGTTGTGCTTTCTCAGGCCGACCGCGCCGAGTCCGGTCCCGGGCCCCACGATTGCGACCGAGTAGTCGCCGTCCGGCAACGGCTTCGGTTCCGGAAAACCCACGGGCAGGCAATCGTCGTCACCGAGTGCGGGAATCGAATAGGCGATGGCCTCGAAGTCGTTCATGAGCCGCACGGCGTCGGTCGCGAACGCCTCGCTCAGGTCATCGACGGTCAGCACCCAGTGATTGTTCGTCACCTTGATATGGTTGCCAACGACGGGGCCGGCTGCCGCGAGGCAGATGACATCGGGACCCCGGGCGCCGATGCCGTCGAGATAATGCTGGATGGCGGCCTCGACCGACGGGAAATCGGCGCACTGCAACGTCTGCTCCTTCGAGAAGCCCGGCGCGGCCGAGTCGGCAAGCGCGAAGCGCGCGTTGGTGCCGCCGATGTCGGCAATCAGTAGTGTGTTATCAGGCATCGATAGCGACTATACCGCATCAGTCCCGTGCGAATATCGAGCCACCCGTCTCGGCGCCGCTTACGTTCTTTCGAAACGTCGCGAACAACTCGCGGCCCATGCCCGCGTGATTGCCGGAGATGTCCATGGCCGGCAATTCGCGCTGCAACACCGCGTCGGCGTCGGCGACCGACAGCGCGCCACTGGTCGAACAGATCGTGATCATGTCACCGTCGCGTATCTTGCCGATCGCGCCGCCATCCGCGGCCTCGGGCGTGACCTGGATCGCCGCCAGCACCTTGCCCGAAGCACCCGACATGCGGCCGTCGGTCAGCAGCGCCACCTTGAAGCCGCGATTCTGCAGCACGCCGAGGTACGGCGTCAGCTTGTGCAATTCGGGCATGCCGTTGGCGCAGGGCCCTTGCCAGGGCAGCACGGCCACCAGGTCCTGCTCCAGCTCGCCGTCATTGAATGCTTTTGTAAACTCCGCCTGGGTGCCGAACACCCGGGCAGGCGCCGTGATCGTGTAGTGCTCCTTGCTGACCGCCGAGACCTTGACCACGGCACGGCCGATGTCGCCATCGACGACGCGCAGGCCGCCTTCGCTGTCGAACGGATCGGTGACGGGCCGCAGGATGTCAGTGTCGAGCGATTCGGTCTGCGCCGGCTTCCACCCGAAGCCGCCATTGACGTGGGGTTCGACGCAGAAGCGGTCGAGCCCGTCGCCGAGGATCGTCTTCACGTCCTGGTGCAACAGGCCGCCGTCCAGGAGTTGCGCAATCGTATATCCGAGCCCGCCGGCGGCATGGAAGTGATTCACGTCGGCCTGGCCGTTCGGGTACACGCGCGCCAATAACGGCACGGCCGCCGACAGTTCGGCGAAGTCGTCCCAATCGATGATGACGCCCGCGGCACGGGCCATCGCGACCAGGTGCAGCGTGTGATTGGTCGAGCCGCCCGTCGCGAGCAATCCGACGATGCCATTGACGACCGTTTTTTCGCTGACGACGTGGGCGAGCGGCGTGTACTCGTCGCCAAGATCGGTGATGCGCAGAATCGCGCGCACGGCTTCGGCCGTCAGCTGGTCGCGAAGTTCGGTGCCGGGGTTGACGAACGAGCCGCCCGGCAGCTGCAGGCCCATGAATTCCATGAGCATCTGGTTGCTGTTGGCGGTGCCATAGAAGGTGCAGGTACCCGGCGCATGGTATGCGGCGGACTCCGAGGCGAGCAGTTCGGAACGGCCGACGCGCCCGGCGGCGTACTCCTCACGCACCACCGCCTTTTCCTTGTTCGACAGGCCGGAGACCATGGGCCCGGCCGGCACGAAGGCAACCGGCAGGTGGCCGAATGCCAGGGCGCCGATCAGCAAACCGGGGACGATCTTGTCGCAGACGCCGAGGCACAGCGCCGCGTCGAACATGTTGTGCGATAGCGCAACCGCGGTCGACATCGCGATGACGTCGCGACTGAACAGCGACAGGTCCATGCCATCCTGCCCTTGCGTGACCCCGTCGCACATCGCCGGGACTCCGCCGGCCACCTGCGCCGTGGCGCCTTGCGACGTCGCCGCCGTGCGGATCAGGTCGGGAAAGCGCTCGAACGGCTGATGTGCGCTGAGCATGTCGTTGTAGGCAGTGACGATGCCGATGTTGGCCGCCGCGTGCCCCTTGAGCGTGTCCTTCTCGATCTCACTGCTCGAAGCAATGGCGTGCGCGATATTGCTGCACGACATTGTGTGGCGCGCCGGGCCATCGTTATGCGCCGCCGTCATTCTGGCAAGGTACTCGGTGCGCGTGGCCGCGCTGCGTTCGATGATGCGTTCGGTAACTCGCTTGATGACCGGATTCATAGCCATTCCTTGTCAGGGCGCCCAGTAGACGTGGATCGGTGCTTTCTTCTGCTTCAGCAGGTGGGCGACCGGCAGCTTGCTGCCTTTGCCTTTGGCCTTTTCGTAGACCTCGCGTTTCGCGTCGCCGAACATCAACAGGACGATCGCGTCGCTGCGGGCCAGCGCCGCCAGCGTCAGGCTCACGCGCGGATGTGGACTCGCGTCGGTCGTTACCGGCATGCACAGCTGCTCACCGTCCACGTCGAGGCCCTGCTCGAGATTCTTCGCATCCGGGAACAATGACGCGAAATGCCCGTCTTCGCCCATCCCCAGCAGCACGCAAGCAAAAGGGAATGGCCCGACGCGTATCTGCTGGTCGATTTCATCACAGCGGGCCTCGATGCCCGTCGTCATGCTGAAGACCGGCAGCAGCGTCGCCGGCAACGCCGATCCTTTGAGCAGGGCGTCGCGGACCAGCCGCTCATTGCTGGCCTCGTCATCGGGTGGCACCCAGCGCTCGTCGCTGAGCACGATGTGCGTGCGCCGCCAGTCCAGCGGTTTCTCCGCAAGCACGTCGAAACAACGGTCCGGCGTCGTGCCTCCGCTGACGACCAGCGATGCGGCGGGCTGCGCTTCGAGGCGCGCGGCCAGGCGTTCCGCGATCGCCGCGGCCGCAGCGACCGACGCTTCCTCACGCGTCTCGAAAAAATGCTCCATGCTCTGCTTAACCATCGGGGTACCACGCTCTGCCATCGCGATCGAGCAACATCGAGGACGCAGTCGGTCCCCAGGAGCCGGCGACATAGGTCTCCACCTTCTGGCTCGTCTCCTCCCAGCCCTCGATGATGCTGTCGATAAATTCCCACGCGGCGTCAACCTCGTCGCGGCGCATGAACAGCGCCGGGTTGCCGCGTAACACTTCCATGAGTAACCGCTCGTAGGCGTCCGGGTAGCGCAGCTCGAAGGTCTCTTCGAAACTCAGGTCCAGTGACACGGAGCGCAGGTTGAAACCGCCCGGTCCCGGTTCCTTCGCCATCAGCGACAGCTTCACACCCTCATCGGGTTGCAGGCGGATCGTGAGCCGGTTCGGGACGACGTCGTATTTCTGTTGCGGGAAAATCGAGTGCGGCACGTCCTGGAATTGCACGACAATCTCGGAGTGCTTGTCCTTGAGACGTTTTCCGGTGCGCACGTAGAACGGCACGTTCGACCAACGCCAGTTGTCGATCTCGAGCTTTAAGGCCACGAACGTCTCGGTGGCGCTGACCTCACCGCCGAGTTCCTCGGCGTAACCCGGCACGGTCTCGCTTTTAATGGCGCCGGCCGTGTACTGGCCGCGGACCGTGTTCGTGCGCACGGCGGCCTGATCGATCGGCCGCAGCGCGCGCAGCACCTTGATCTTCTCGTCGCGCACGGCATCGTGATGCAGACTCGACGGCGCCTCCATCGCGGTCAGGCAGACGAGCTGCATCAGGTGGTTCTGCACCATGTCGCGCAGCGCTCCGACGCGATCGTAGAACTCGACGCGCCCGCCAACGCCCAGGTCCTCGGCGACCGTGATCTGCACGTGATCCACCGCGCCGCGCCGCCACAGCGGCTCGAACAGCGAGTTGGCGAATCGCAGCGCCAGCAGGTTCTGCACGGTCTCCTTGCCGAGGTAATGATCGATGCGATAAATCTGGTTTTCTCTAAAGCACTTGCCAACCTGGTCGTTGATCTCGCACGCCGACTGCAAATCCCGGCCCAGCGGTTTTTCGAGCACGATCCGGCTGCTCGGCGTAATCAGGGCGTTCTTCTTGAGACCTTTCGCGATGGGTCCGAACAGGCTCGGCGCCGTCGCCAGGTAGGCCACGCGGATGCGTTCCTCGTGGCCGCCCAGCGTCTTGACCAGCGCATCCCAGTTGGCCGGCGACGAGGCGTCGACCTGGTGGTACTCCACGCGCGCGGCAAATTTCTTCCAGAACGCCGTATCGAATTCGCCCTTGGCGAGGTTCGCGCGCAGGGCCGTCTCTACCGTATCCAGGTATTGCTTGCGGCTGAGTTTGCTGCGACCAAGCGCGATGATGCGGCTCGCTCCCGTGAACTGCTTGTCCCGGTCGCGGTGGTACAGCGCGGGGAGCAGCTTGCGCATCGCAAGGTCGCCCGTCCCGCCGAAAATGATCAGGTCGAACTCGTCGACCGGCAGAAGTTTTGCCATGGGAGAATCCCGAGAATTTCTGAAATTTTACTACTTATGCGAATGAAATGCGGCAATTTTGTAGATTATAGCACTAGAAATTTGTAGTATTGCTACATGCTAAACGAAATCCAGGACCGCACGCCGGAGTTGAGCCGGGCCGAGCAGCGCGTGGCGCGCTGGGTCGTGCAACACCCCAAGCAGGCCTCGAGAGCCACGCTGGCCGAGGTCGCCATGGAGTGCGGCACGAGCGAACCGACCGTGATCCGTTTCTGCCGCAGCATCGGCCTCGACGGCTTTCGGGAGTTCACCATACGCCTCACCGAGGACCTGAGCCGGCCCGTCAGCAACGTCCATAGCAGCGTCAGCGCCGACGACACGGCGTCCGATGCGGTCATCAAGGTCATGGACGCCTCGATCCGCTCGTTGGTCGAAATGCGCGCGATCATGTCTTCCCTGCCCGTCGATGAGGCCGTTGCCGCCATGTCGGGCGCGCGGCAGATCGCGTTTGCCGGCCTCGGTGCGTCGGGGCACGTTGCCGCCGATGCCTGCCAGAAATTCTTCCGTCTCGGCACGCCGAGCACGGCCCTGACCAACACGCCGGACATCCTGCAGTTCGCGGGCGTGTCGGAACCCGGCGACGTGATCATCTTCATCTCGCACGGTGGACGGTGGCCCGAACTGGCCCGCGCCGCCTCGCTGGCCAGCAAGCGCGGCGCCGCGGTCATCGCGCTGACGGACCAGGGCTCCAAGCTCGCCTCGCTCGCGACGATCGTGTTTCCCTGCGAGGGCGTCGAGGACCCGAGTGTCTACACGCCGATGAGTTCCCGCCTCGCCCACCTTGCCCTGCTCGATGCCCTGCAGGTCGCTCTTGCCCTGGTTTTGGGAGACACTGCGGTCGACAAGCTCAGGAAATCGCGCCAGGCATTGCAGTAATTGAAAGACAGCGTCCAGAGAATCGTCATCGTCGGCGGCGGCAGCGCCGGCTGGCTGTCAGCCGGCGTCATCGCCGCTGAGCATCGCATCGACCCGCAGGCGGAGCGGCCGTTCGAAGTGCTGCTGATCGAATCGCCGGATGTGCCGACGATCGGAGTCGGCGAAGGCACCTGGCCATCCATGCGATCCACGTTGCAGCGCATCGGCCTTGCCGAGACCGACTTTCTTCGCGAGTGCGACGCCAGCTTCAAACAGGGCACGTTCTTTCGCAACTGGCTGACGGGCGACGGGGACACCTACTGCCACCCGTTTACCATTCCTGTCGACTTCGCCGAGACCAATATTGCGCCCCACTGGCTGGCGCTGGCCGATGCGCCGCCCTATGCGGACGCGGTGACACCGCAGTCGGCGTTGTTCGCTGACTGCCTCGCCCCGAAACAGATCACAACGCCGGAATACGCCTTCGTCGTGAACTACGGCTATCACCTGGATGCCGGAAAGTTCGCCGAACTGCTGCGCAAGCACTGCACCGGGAAGCTGGGTGTAAACCACGTCAAGGCGAACGTGTCGCAGGTCAATGCGGCCGACAACGGCGACATCCGGTCGGTTACCACTGATCGCGCCGGCGAGATCGAGGGAGACCTGTTTATCGACTGTACCGGCACGAAGTGCCTGCTGCTGGGCGAGCATTTCCAGGTCCCGTTCCAGTCGCAGCAGGGGTACCTGTTCAACGACACTGCCCTGGCGGTACAGGTACCGTATGCCGACGCGGATCAGCCTATCCAGTCCTGCACGCACTCGACGGCGCAACCATCGGGATGGATCTGGGATATCGGTTTGCCGACCCGCCGGGGTACCGGCCACGTCTACTCCAGCGCTCATATCTCGGACGACGAGGCCGCCGGGCAGCTGCTGGCCTATATCCGCGACGTCGCCGGTGACGACGCCGCGGCCGACGCGGCGCCGCGCAAGATCCGTTTCGAGCCCGGCTACCGGCAGGAATTCTGGCACCGGAACTGCGTGGCGATCGGCATGTCGTCAGGCTTTATCGAACCGCTCGAGGCCTCGGCTCTCGTGATGATCGAACTCGCGGCAGGAATGATCGCGGATCAGCTACCGGCGACACGGGAGGTCATGGACATCGTGGCCCGTCGTTACAACCGCAAGTTCCTGCGCCACTGGAGCCAGATCATCGAGTTCCTGAAGTTGCACTATGTCCTGAGTGCCCGCGCTGACTCCCCCTACTGGCAGGAGAATCACTCCGCCGCGTCCATCCCGGACAAGCTCCGCGAGCAACTGGCGGTGTGGCGCTACCGGAGTCCCTGGCACCAGGATGCGGAGGCCGTCGATGACCTGTTTCCCGTGCCGAGCTACCAGTACATCCTGTATGGCATGGGATTCAGGACGGCGGCGCGCCCGACCCGCAGCCACCAGCAGGATCAGCGCCAGCGTCGCGCGGCCGAGCTGTTCCGCAAGAACGCCGAGCGGGCCGCACAGCTGCAACAAGCCTTGCCCGGCAACAGGGAGCTCCTGGACAAGGTCAGGGAATTCGGATTTCAGAAGCTTTGAGCGGCAAGTGCCGCGACTATTTGTGTAGAGTAGCCCCATGAGCCAGTACGAGACCCTGAATACAGAGCAACACGGCCACCTGCGCATCAGGACCGGCTACGGCAAGGCGCTGGGCGACGGCATCATGTACGTCATGACCTACCCCATGGAATTCAGGGACATCCAGAATTGCTATCCCATCCTCTTCGCCAAGGATCCGAACACGGGTGGTTTTTATGCAGCTGCGCTGCTGGGTTTCGAGCCCGACCAGAACCTGTTCCTGAAGGATGACGGATGGGATGCGAACTATGTGCCCACCCTCGTGCAACGCCAGCCGTTCCTGATCGGCACCGGTGGGGAAGGCGACGATAGACCGCCCGTGGTCTCCGTGGATCTCGATCACCCGCGCGTCAGCCAGGACGAGGGCGAAGCGCTGTTCAACGATGACGGCGAGCCGTCGGAATTCCTCAATCAGAAGATCGCGCTGCTGGACCAGCTGCATCGCGGGCTGCAGCACGGCGCCGGCTTCATTGACGCCCTGCTGCAACACGAGCTGCTGGAACAGATCACGCTGGACCTTGCTTTCAACGACGGCAGCAAGCAGGCCCTGGAGGGTTTGTACTGCATTGCGGAGGAAAGGCTTTACCAGCTCAGGGGCGACGTGCTCGAGTCGCTGAACCAGGCTGGTTATCTGCAGCCGGTCTTCATGGCGGTCGCCTCACTGTCCCGGACGCGCGACCTGATCGAACGACGCAACCGGCTGCGACCGTAGCGCATTCCCCGGGTACCAGCATGACCGGTCAGCATGTCCTGCACGAAATAGACCAGGCGATCGCCGAACGAGACGACGTCACGGTTGCCGATCTCAGCGATGAGCTGCTGGCCTCCAACGAGCCGCTGGTGCTGCGGGGGCTGGCGTCAAGCTGGCCCGCGGTCCGGCACGGCCTCGAGTCCGCCGACGCGATCATCGACTACCTGCAGGTATTCGACTCGGACAACGTGGTCACGGCGCTCTATGCGCCGCCCGAGGCTGCAGGTCGGATCTTCTATGCCGAGGACATGACGGACTTCAACTTCGAGTACCGGCGGATGGCGCTCAAAGACGCCGTGCAGCAGGTTCGGTCTCATCTCGATCAGCCGAATCCGCCGTCGCTCTATATCGGCTCGACCAATGTCGATCACTGGTTGCCGGGTTTTCGCGACGAGAACGACTTCCCGATACGCCACCTCGGCCCGCTCGTCAGCATCTGGATCGGCAACCAGAGCCGCGTATCGGCGCATTACGACTTTCCGTCCAACATTGCCTGCGTGGTCGCCGGCCAGCGGCGAGTCATCCTGTTTCCGCCGGAGCAGCTGAAGAATCTCTATGTCGGGCCGCTGGAATTTACGCCAGCGGGCCAGCCGATAAGCCTGGTTGATTTCCATGAGCCCGACTACGAGCGGTTCCCGAAATTCCGCGAGGCCGTCAAGACGGCGCAGATGGCGGTGCTTGAACCGGGCGACGCCATCATCGTTCCCAGCATGTGGTGGCATCACATGGAGGCCCTGGCCGAATTCAACGTGTTGGTGAATTACTGGTGGCGCGACACGCCTTCTTACATGGGGCCGCCGCTCAGCGTATTGCAGCACGCCCTGCTGGGCCTTCGCGACCTGCCCGAAGCGCAGCGAAAACAGTGGCAGGAGCTGTTCGACTATTACGTGTTCAATCCTGATCCGGAGAATTTCGAACACATCCCGGACGTTGCACGCGGCGTGCTGAACCCGATAGATGAGCCGACCGCTCGCCAGATTCGCAAGATGTTACGAGACAAACTGCTGTAGGCCGAAAGTCCAATGTCATCAACCAAAGTACAGAACGTCGTCGTCGTGGGCGGCGGCACCGCAGGCTGGACCGCGGCGGCGGCCATCGCCAGGCTGATCGGGGCCAACCTCAACGTGGTGCTGGTGGAATCCGACGCCATCGGCACGGTTGGCGTCGGCGAGGCAACCATACCGCCTTTCCGGACGATGCATCGCCTGCTGAAGATCGACGAGGCCGAATTCCTGTCGAAGGTGCAAGGCACCTTCAAGCTGGCGATCCAGTTCGAGAACTGGCGGAACGTCGGCCATGACTACATCCATTCCTTCGGCTTCACGGGTCAGAGCTGCTGGGCGGCGGGCTTCCAGGCTTTCTGGCTCAAGGCGCAGTCGCTCGGCTTTGCCAGGGACTATGGGAACTATGCGCCGGAGCTCATGGCGGCGAAGGCGGGCCGGTTCGGCCTGTTGCAGCAGGATGCGCTGAGTTACGCCTACCATATCGACGCAACGGCCTACGCCGGGCTCCTGCGCGAGCAGGCCGAGCAGGACGGCGTCACCCGGGTCGAAGGCAAGATCGTCGACGTTCGCCAGAACGAATCGGGTGACATCGCCGAGGTGGTGCTCGAGTCGGGACAGGCCGTGAAAGGCGACCTGTTTGTCGACTGCAGCGGCTTCGTCAGCCTGCTGCTCGACAAGGCGCTGGGCACCGAGTTCGAGGACTGGACCCACTGGCTACCCTGCGATCGCGCGATCGCGGTGCAGACCGAGTCGGTTGGCGAGCCCATCCCCTATACGCGCTCGATCGCGAGGGAAAGCGGCTGGCAGTGGCGGATTCCGTTGCAGACCCGGGTCGGCAACGGCCTGGTCTATTGCAGCGACTACATGGATGACGATGAGGCCCGCGATACGCTGCTGGCCAACCTCGAGGGTGAGGTCATTACGGAACCCAGGGTGCTGCGCTTTCGCACCGGGCAGCGGGTGCAACAATGGAACCGCAACTGCATCGGCCTGGGCCTGGCCGCCGGCTTTCTCGAGCCGCTGGAATCAACCAGTATTCACCTGATCCAGCGAGGTGTGCTGCGGCTGTTGCAGATGTTCCCCTACAGCGGCATTACCGAGTCCGACCGGGAAGAATTCAATCGCCAGATGGACGCCGAGTTCCGCTATGTCCGCGATTTCATCATCCTGCACTACCACGTCACCGAGCGCACGGATACCGAGTTCTGGCGCCGCTGCCGCGACATGGATATTCCCGACAGCCTGCAGCATCGCCTCGACCTGTTTCGGGATACAGGCCTGGTGTTCGAGGCCGAAAAAGACATCTTCCGCGAGAACAGCTGGGTCCAGGTGATGCTGGGTCAAGGCATCCAGCCGCAGAGCTATCACCCCATCGTGGACATGATGGACGAACAGGAACTGCGGCAGTTCATGCACTTCCAGGAACAGAAGGTCGACCATATCGTCAACCAGCTGCCAACCCACCAGGAATTCATCGACAGTTATTGCCGAACGACGTCTGCCTGACGTCCGTCTCGAAGCGCAGCAATCAGCCTCGACCCTGTCCGAGCAGCAGTTTCAGGCGCTCGGCGACGAAGGCGAGTACCTCGTCCCTGTCCGATAACGAGAGATTGCCCACCACGTCTCGCAGATCGGCCGGCAGATGGGCCGCGGGATCGCCTGCTGTTCGAAAGGCGAAGATATTGAAAAACTCGTGCCACACCTGTCGTTGCTCGGCAGGCAGATCGGACATCAGCGCCACCGTGTGAATCAGGGCCAGGATGGGCTTGTGGTACGCCGGAACGATGTCGTTCCACCAGTAGTTGACGAGGATGTTCAGCGGTTCCAGCGATTCGACGCCATGCCACCACAGGATTGGAATGTAGATTGCGTCTCCGGGCTCGAGAACGGCCTCCTCGGCCGACTCGAGCGCCGCGCTGAACTTCGGGAATTTCTCGAGATCGGGATCCCGCAGGTCCACGACGCTGATCGGCGTGCCCCCCGGCGTCTTCAACAGTGGTCCCAGGTAGAGGTTGGTCAGCTGTTCGGGCGGAAAAACCGTGAATCGCCGGCGGCCGCTGACAACGCAGGCGATGTTGAAGTTATTGTCGAAGTGCGTCGCTATTATCGATCGATTGCTGATCCACATTCGCGGCGCAATGTCGCCGTCGAGCAGAGGGTTCGCATTGTCCTCGAGAAATCCCGGCACGATGTCCGGAACGTTCATCGCCTGCAGCGCAATGCCGGGCGGCTGCGGATCGCCGGCGAGGGACAGAAAGGTCTCCAGCGCTGCGCTGACCGAGACGCTCCTGGACCCGAAATTGAAGCCGTGGAAATCGTCGGTATAGAAGAAGCGGCCATTGGCCTCGGGCGGGCTGACCGCCGCAGTGACCGCGCTCCCGGAATCGAACGGCTTCAGGTAATCGGCGACACTGCTCGCTGACTGACGGCCCGCCTGAACGGCGGGCCAGTCGTCGAGCAGACCTCGCAAAACGGCAGGCCGGTTTGCTGGAAAAATCTCGTTCTCGAAGACCGCTCGGTCTACTCCCTGCCATTCCCTGATCTGCTGCAAAACTGTCCCCTTCCAATGCGGGCGCGCCGGTTTTCCCGGAACAGTTTACACGCCTGCGGTCGAGGATCGCGGACTACCGGGTATTGCCTAACTGCGCTATGTTTAGGGCCGCCATTGCCCGCCCCTGCTTCGAGGTTGCAACTCCGTGCCTGACGTCAAGAAAATCGCTTTCTCATTCATTACGGTCGTTGTCGTTCCGCTGCTGTTCTTTGGCCTGCTGGAATTCGGCCTCAGGGTTACTGGTGTCGGGACATCGTTCGACTATTTCCATGAGATCGACATCAACGGCGAACCTCACTACCAGGAAAATCCGGACTTTGCCGACCAGTTTTATCCGCCGTCGCTGAATATCGGGCCGGTCGAGAATACGTTTGCCGTGGAACCCGATCCCGATCGGGTCCGAGTCTTCGTACTGGGCGGCTCCGCGGCGCTGGGCTTTCCTCACAAGAACCACGGATTGGACCGGCTGCTGGAAACCCAGCTCAGGGCGGCGCTGCCCTCGCAACCCGTCGAAGTCATCAACCTGGCAATGACTTCAGTCAATTCCCACGTGGTTTACGCCGTGGCGAAGTCGTTGCCGGCAGACTCCGCCGACTTCGCGGTAATCCTCATGGGCAACAACGAGGTCGTCGGCCCTTACGGGCCTGGCACTTTCAACCAGAACTTCCTGGCCAACACGACGCTGATCCGCGGACTCCAGGCCCTCAAGCGCACGCGAATCTGGCAGGCCCTGGACGGGCTCATTCAGCAGCTCAGGCCGACCGACGCGCTGCAGGACCTCGAGTGGGAAGGCATGCAGATGTTCGCCAACAACGGTGTTCCGCAAGATGACCCGCGCATGGAAGGCGTCTATCGCCACTTCGGGAACAACCTTGCGGACACCGTCGACGTGCTGCGCGGCAAGGGTATGCACGTAGTGGTGTCTTCGGTACCGGTAAACCTGCGGCAATCGGCGCCGTTCCTGTCGGTGCGCGGCCCGGCGTTTTCACAGGATCATCTCGACCTGTGGCGGGAACGGACGCGCCAGGGCGCCGAGAGCGCCGCTGCGGCGAACTGGAATGAGGCTGTTGCTCATTTCCAGGCGGCACTGGAGATCGACCCCGATTATGCCGACACGCACTTCCGGCTCGCCACGGCCTTCGAAAACCTGGGTGAACATGATGAGGCCAGGGCCCATTATGAACGCGCCCTCGACCTGGACGCCTTGCGCTTTCGGGCGGATACCCGGATCAACCAGGTCATCCAGGAAATCGCCGGCAGCGCAGAGGGCGACGCCTTCAGTTTCGTCGACAGCGCCGCGGCCTTCGAGGAGGCCAGCCAACCGTTCCAACCCGGCTGGAACCTGCTCCTCGAGCACGTACATTTTGATTTTGCAGGGAACCACGTCCTCGCCGCAGGGATCGCTCGTGCCATCGTCAGCGCATTGGAAGGGCCTGCCGGTTTCGAGCCATTGCCCGCTGCCGAAGTCGCCAGGCGCGTCGGATTCCCGAATCACGACACGATTGCGGAAATCGAGAACCTGCAGGGCATGATCCAGCACCCGCCCTTCCCGGGGCAGAGCAATTACGCCGACCTGCAGGTTTTTCTGAGCGGCAAACGAGAGAGATTCACCACCGCGGTTGGGTCCCCGGCCGATGTCATTGAACGACGCAAGGATATTGTCAGGTCGGGGCTTGCGGACTGGAAGGTCTATTTCGAGCTGGCCGTCCTCAACGAACGCCAGCGCAATACGGCGGCGGTTTATTACCACCTGAACCGGATCCTCGAACTGTACCCGCACAACCGCGAGAGCTACATGAAGCTCGCCGAGGCGATGAGCAGGGACGGCAAGTGGAACGAGGTCATTCCGCTCCTCGAGCAGTCTCTTTTTTACACCCGGGGCGACGAAACCAAGATTGCCGAAACCCTCGGCTGGCTGGGCACGGCCTATCTTCGGACCGGGGACCATGAAAAGGGTACGGACCAGCTCCTGGAAGTCACAAAAAATTACCCCGAACAGATCGGGACGAATCTGAGGGCCTACGGCAACCTGATCCGCTCTGCGCGAGAGCGCAGCAACGACAAGGACCTCGATCGCTACGCCAGGGACCTTCAGCGCTATGCCAGGTCATTGCAACGCAGTGGCAAGGACAAGGAATACCCGCTGCTGAACCAGAGGATGGCGCAGCTCATGACGATGGCTGGCGACGAACAAGCCGCCAGGGAATGGGCCGACGGACAATCGGAATAGCGGCGGGGTATTGCTCACCCAAAAAAATACCCGCAGCAAGCTGCGGGTATTTTTTCGATCAGGCGTAGACCTCGTTACTCTCTGGCGAGCTTGTAGGTCCACCAGGTGCCGCCACCGACATCGATCGTCAGCGTCATCGTTCCGAGATCGAAGCTCAGCACGTCATAGGTGACTGCATCGGGCACGGGAACGTTGGGCAACTCCCCGCCGTTCACTGTCCTGGGCAGGCCGATGTGCAGGCCTGCGCCGTTGAGCGTGAGCGTGCCGGCGACGTCATCGTTACGCCACGTACCAGCGGTGGTGCCATCGTGAGGCGCCAACGGCGCGCCGCACTGTTCGGAACCGGCCTGCCAGTCTTCGAGCCAGGTTTCACCATCCAGGAAGTTCTGGAAGTTACCGCCCCCACCGAAGTGGTAAACGTCGTCGAACCAGCAGGCGCGCGCCGCGACCACGCCATCGACATCGGTGCTCCACCAGGAAATGTCGCCAGCCGCGGGACCGACTCCGGCGCCGCCATTGACGTCCAGTTTCCAGTTACCCACCCACGGCGAGTTGGAAACGCGAACGTAGCTGTAGGTCCACCAGGTGCCCGCCACCGTCTCGAGAGTGACCGTAATGTTGTCACCATCGAGCGTCAGCACGTCGTAGGTCACCGAATCGGGCGCGGGAATGTTGGGCAACTCATCGCCGTTCACGGTCCTCGGCAGGCCGAGGTGCGCACCCTGGCCAATGACCGTCAGCGTACCCGCGGCGTCATCGTACTCGAAGATGGCCCTGGCGGTGCCGTCGTGCGGCGCCAGCGGCGCGCCGCACTGTTCTGCGCCGGCCTGCCAGTCTTCGAGCCAGGTCTCGTCACCCAGGATGTTGGCGAACGAGCCGTCGGCGCCGAACTCGACCACGTCGTCGAACCAGCAAGCGCGCGTGTCTACGACACCAGGAACGTCGGTGCTCCACCAGGAGATGTCGCCGGAAGCCGGGCCAACGCCCGCTCCGCCCGTGGTATTCAGTCTCCACTTGCCGGCCAGCGCAGCCGTATCGGTGACGCGTGCCAGCGTGTATGTCCACCAGGTGCCGCCACCGACGTCGATCGTGACCCTGAGGGAGTCACCGTCCTGCGACAGTACGTCGTAGGTCACCGAATCCGGTACCGGTACGTTGGGCAACTCGCCGCCATTCACGGTCCTCGGCAAGCCGATGTGCAGGCCAGCGCCGTTGAGCGTAAGCGTGCCGCCATCCTCATCGTAGTCCCAGGTGCCAGCGGTGCTGCCATCGTGCGGAGCCAATGGCGCGCCGCACTGTTCCGCACCGGCCTGCCAGTCTTCGAGCCAGGTCTCGTCACCGAGGTAATTCTGGAACGAGCCGTCACCGCCAAAGTGGTAGATATCGTCGAACCAGCAGGCGCGTGCTTCGACAACGCCATCGACATCGGTGCTCCACCAGGAGATGTCGCCGGCAGCCGGGCCTACGCCCGCTCCGCCCGTGGTGTCCAGCCTCCACTTGCCGACGACCGGCGAGTTGGAGACGCGCTCGATGCGATATTGCCACCAGGTGCCACCACCGACGTCGATCGTGAGCGTCATGTCGTCGCCGTCAAAGGTAAGCACGTTATAGGTGACGGATTCCGGTACGGGGACATTGGGAAGCTCGCCGCCATTCACGGTCCTGGGCAAGCCAATGTGGGCGCCAACGCCGGTCAGCTTCAACGTGCCCGCATCCTCGTCGTACTGATAGATGGCGCCATTGCTGCCATCGTGCGGGGCTAACGGCGCGCCGCACTGCTCTGCGCCGGCCTGCCAGTCTTCAAGCCAGGTCTCGTCGCCCAGGATGTTCCGGAACGAACCGTCAGTACCGAATTCGTAGACATCATCGAACCAGCAGGACCGCGTATCGACAACACCGGCAACGTCGGTGCTCCACCAGGAAACGTCGCCCTCAGCCGGTCCGACACCGGCCCCGGTTTCCTTGTTGAGCCGCCACTTGCCGGCCAGCGGAGATACCGGCTGCCTTGCCAGCTTGTAGGTCCACCAGGTGCCACCACCGACGTCGATCGTGATCGTCAGCGAATCACCGTCCAGCGACAGCACGTCATAGACGACGGAATCAGGTACAGGAACGTTGGGCAGCTCGCCACCGTTTACGGTACGCGGCAGGCCGATGTGCAGGCCTATGCCGTTGACCGTGAGCGTGGCTGCGCCTTCATCGTAGACCCAGGTGCCCGTTGTCGTGCCGTCGTGCGGAGCCAGGGGCGGGCCGCATTGCTCTGAGCCGGCCTGCCAGTCTTCGAGCCAGGTCTCGTCGCCCAGGATATTCGCGAACGAGCCGTCCGCGCCAAAACGGTAGACGTCGTCGAACCAGCAAGCGCGCGTTTCGACAACACCGGGGACGTCGGTGCTCCACCAGGAAATGTCTCCCGCAGCAGGACCGACACCGGCTCCACCGACAGGATCGAGGCGCCAGTCACCGGCCAGGTCGACGGGTTCCGGACAGTCGTCAGTACAGACAATGAGCGTACTGCCATCAGTCGTAGTGATTACCTGGGTACCCACTTCGCCGCTGATGTCCTGGTAGTCAATCGTGAACGTCACCTCGCCGAGCGGGTCGGTGTCGGTGATTTCGCGGGTAGCAAACCACCCGGTTACCTTGCCAGTCACGTCGGCCGGTTGGCCGTTGATCGTGATGACGGGCGCCCTGAGCGCCTCGCTGGCCGTCAGGTCGATGCGAGCGAACTTGCCCGGCTCCACCGTACCGGTCGGTTTCGCCGACTTGGTGCTCTCCCTGATGGAGACGGCAGTCAGCGTTGGCGGAATTCCGTCCATGCCCGGCGGTTCGTCCGGTGCATTCTGCGTGACATCCTTGCTGCTGCTACATGCGGAAAGCACGAGCAGGCCTGCCATGGCCAGGACAACGCTGAAGCGACTGGCAGTGACGCCAGTCAGTCCGCGGTCTGAGTTGAGAATTTGCCGTTGCATTACGTCCCCCAAAGAGTTTTTTCTATCGCGCCTGACTATCGTGAAATCAAACATCAGTAGTCGAAGTTCCAGCGGAATCCAATGTCCCATCGCTCACCGGTCTGAATAGCCCGCACCACCTGCCTCTTGTTCAGGCTGTAGACGTGTCGCGTCTCGTTAAGGACATTCAGGCCGTTGAAGTAGAGCGTGAGATTGTCGTTGTAGTAGTAGGTGACACTCAGGTCCAACTGCCCGAATTCCTCCACAAACTGAGGATTGGTCCTCGTGCCCTGGTCCTGGCCGATGCCGCCGAGGAAGTCGTCACGCCAGTTGTAGGCAAGGCGCACCTGCAGGTCTTCGCCGTCGTAGAAGCCGATGAAGTTGGCCGAATCGCTCAAGCCGGGCAGTACGAACTGGGTTTCGAGGGACCGGGTCTTGTCATAGGTGAGGTCGCCATCCACCAGCGTCGCGTTGACAATGAACCCGAAGCCCGTGTCACCGAAGTTATGCTGCAGGTTGATCTCCCAACCGTCCAGCTTCGACGTTCTCTGGTTTACCGGCTGGCTCAGGTCAAAGACGATGGAGGGATCGCCCGGTGAACTGACGATGGTCTCGCCGTCCACCAACGGGCTGTCCTGGTAATTGTCCAGGATGTAGCGGCCGACCGCCGTGTAGTTGTTGGGATCGATGCCACTTTCCGCAACGGCCTGGTTCCAGAGATCGCCGCCGATGATATTGGGGATTTCGAAGACCGTGCCTGATCCACGACCGTCGCCGATGAAGTTCTCCACGTCCTTCTCGAAATACCCGATGGAGAAATAGCTGCCGCCGTCGTAATACCACTCGAACGACAGGTCAAGGTTCTGCGACTGGATGGGCACCAGACCCGGGTTACCCGCGGATGCCTGCGGCCTTACGTTCGGGAAAAACTGCGTGCCGTTGGGTGTGAGGCCGCCCTTGATTTGCTCGTAGTTGGGGCGAGTGATGGTCTCGCTGAATGATGCTCGCAGGACGATGTCTTCCCAGGGCTCGATGTCGAAATCGATGTTGGGCAGCGTTACGTCGTAGTCACCCTTGACGTCCGTGAAGCTCTTGATGTCGTTGCCGTCGGCATCCTGCGCCGCGACGATATTGAGCTCGTTACCCGCACCGACCCACGAGGAGCTGTCATACGTCGTATTCAGCGCGGCAGACCGTACATCGGTCTCTTCGTAGCGAACGCCCAGGTGGAAGCTGGCCGGCACGTTGAAAAGATCCCCGCCCCAGTTGAACTGGAGATATACGGCGGAGGATTCCTCGGTGGTCCGAAGGTCGTTCTCCCAGTCGGTCGATGCGCAATAGCCGGTGCCACAGTCGCCGGTCTCGGCATATACGTCGCCGCTGGCGGCGTAATAGGCCTCACCCGCGGCCTGCAGGTCTTTCAGCTTGGCCGTGAAGAACTCCCTCTGCAGATCGGGATGATTACTGCCGGAAAGCTCGTCGAACTGGTTCTTGATGGTGGAACGAGTCACGATACCGGCAATGTCGCCCGGATTGCCGATGCCGCCCCAGTTGTCGAGCTGCACCGAAACGTTCGCACTCTGATTGTCGACGTCCGTCGTCTGCACGCCAAAGTCGATGCTGGCCTCGTCGGAGAACTCGAAGGACCCGGCGAGTTTGATTTGCTCGATGTCCATCCTGGCGATTTCATTCGTGAAGACGCTGCCCGTGAGGATCATGTCATCGGCATACAGCGGACGATTCGCTTCCCCTCCGGAGTTCAGGTCGTTCGAGAAGATCGGCAGTTCGTAACCCGAGATAAAACTCTGGCCGACCTTGTTGAAGCTGGCCATCGTGATCAGCGAACTGGTGCCATTGGGGCCGTTCGCGCCCCTTTCAGCGGAGGAGTCATGGTAGTCGAGTTCCAGCATGAACCGGTCGCTGAGCCACCACTCGAGATTGAAGCCAATGGACTCATTCTCGTTCTTCGATCCATCCGACCCGGTACCCATGGCAAAGTCATTGTTGTCATTGGTCTCGGTGTAAATGATCGGGGTAGCAATGGAACGGCCGTCCCATTCACTGGCCTGCGAAAGCGCCGCCGTGTTGGAGAACCAGGCGGAGAGATCGCTGTACGTACGGTCCAGCTCGAACTCCGAGCGGATGTAGTCCACGGTTGCCGTTACGTCTTCGGTCACGGCCCATTGCAGGACGACCTGGGCATTGGTCCTGGTAGTCTCGAATTCAGCAATGTTGTAGGCAATCGCCTGCGGAATCGAATAGCTCTCGTCAGCCGTCTGCGGCCGGTTGATCTGGTTCGCGTCATTGATGACCCTGGGGTCCACCGAACCATCCGGCAGTACATCGTCACCCGGCCGGGTGAACCAGCCGTTGACGACAGCCTCGTTCACGCCGTTGTTCCTCTGCTGGTGACTGGCCGTAATGGCGAGGCCGACCCGGTCGTCCGCGAACCGGCCCAGGTAAATGCCGGAGACCTCGGGTGTAACGCTGTCGCCCGTGCGGGTCGACGTATCCATTACCGCTTTGCCCGCAAGACTCAGTGTGGGTTCGCCTTCGAGGGGGCTGGGCGTCTGGATGTCGATCGTGGAACCGATGCCGCCTGACGGCACGTCGGCGCGGCCCGTCTTGTAAACATTGACACCCGCTACGCCTTCAGAGGCCAGGTCGGCAAAGTCGAACGAGCGGTTGACGCCGTTGTGCGTCGGCATCTGGCGGCCATTGATGGTCACCAGGTTGAATTCCGGTCCGAAGCCACGCACCGTCACCGAGCTGCCCTCGCCGCGCTGCCGGTCGATCGACACGCCGGTGATTCGCTGCAGGGACTCGGCCAGGTTTGCATCGGGGAACTTACCGATGTCCTCTGCAGAAATCGCGTCGACAACGCCCCTCGAGGCGCGCTTGATATCCATGGAGCGCGTCAAGCTGCTGCGGATACCTGTCGTGACGATTTCCTCGATAACCTCGCCTTCCTGCGCGACGGACACTGAAGGCGTCGAGAAAGCCGTACCGACTGCGACGGCCACGGCCACAGCGAGTGGTTTCCTGGTAAAAGAAGAGTCTTGCATGCCTGAATTCCCCCGGGCTCTTGGATTCCAACGTGTACCGCGGTCCTCCGGAACTCGGCGTCCGGCTATCCGCGTGTTTTTTGATTAGCGTTTCAGAACCCCCACGGCCCTGTTTGTTTTTTTTGACAACGCTACTGGCTCCGTTCTTATAATAGACGCTGACAGCGCTGTCAATACAAATTCGAAAAAAGGTACAGCGGCGCTGTCTGTACCTGTGGGGGTTGAATTTGAAAGCGGTGAGTGCCGATCCGGCAAGGGTTCGCGCTGCCTGGCAGGGGCGCATATCGGGCTGCATCCTCGGCAAACCGGTCGAGGTCCTGTCGTTTCAGCAGGGTCTCGACGGATTGACCGATTATCTCGCGGATACCGGCGCGCTGCCGCTGCGCGACTACGTGCCGCTCGAGCCGGGCTCGACCGTGGAACGGCGCGGTAAAGCCTGCTGTCGCGACCATATCTCGCGCGCCGAGCCCGATGACGACATCGACTACACGGTGCTGGCCCTGATGCTGCTCGAGGAACACGGCGTCGGTTTTGACGTCACCGACGTTGCCCGCGCCTGGCTGCGGCGGCTGCCCGCGGGCGCCACCTGGACCGCCGAGCGCGCCGCGTACGCGACGTTGCTCGCCAACATGGACGACGAATTCGTCAACGGCGACGAACCCGGCTTCGACATCGGCCTGTGCTCCGCAAACGACTACAACGACTGGATCGGCGCCCAGATACGCGCCGACCTTTATGGCTGGGTGTGCCCCGGGCGCCCCGCCCTTGCAGCCGAACTCGCTGCACGCGACGCCTCGCTGTCGCACCGGGACGACGGCGTCTACGGGGCGATGTTCGTCGCCGCACTCGCGGCGGCAATTCCGGCCGGCCGCACGATCGACGCCGCGGTCGACGCCGCCCTCGGTCAGATTCCCGCGGGCAGCGGGGCCGCCGCAGCCGTCGCCTTCGGCCGCGGACTCGTGGGCCGCGACGACGCGGTCGAACGCTTGCACCAGGAATTTGCCGGCCTGTCACCGGTGCACACGGTGAACAACCTGGCGCTGGTGGTGTGGGCGTTGTTGTCCGCTGACGACTTCAGCGCGGCCATCGGGGACGCCGTGGCTGCCGGATGGGACACCGACTGCAACGGCGCAACGGTCGGCGGCCTGTTCGGTCTGACCGGCAACCCCATTCCCGGCCACTGGACAGCGCCCTGGAACGAGCGCGTGGCCGTGAACCTGGCGGGGCAGTCGGAGCTGGCGCTGGGCGAACTCGTCGCGCGCACGATGGCCGTGGCCGATCGAATCGGGGCGAGCCATTGAAACAGACAGCGCTGTCACCGGACATGACAATTTGCTAGTTTTGCCTCCTCGGAGGCCCCTGACCGCGAGAGAGACCAGGAATGCCGAAAGCCACCATTGATGACGTTGCCGAACTGGCCGGAGTGTCGATCAAGACTGTTTCTCGCGTCGTCAATCGCGAACCGAACGTGCGCGAGCAGACGCGCGAGAAAGTCCAGAACGCGATCACGCGGCTCAACTACCGTCCTAACAAAGCCGCCCGGAATCTCGCCAGCCATCATTCACACCTGTTTGTCCTGATCTACGACGACCCGAGTGCCTACGAAGTCCCGAGCGCCGGTTTTATTGTCCGCATGCAGCAGGGCGCCCTGCGCGCCTGTCGCACGGGCGACTACGAGTTGCTGATTCACCCCTGCCGCTACCGCAACGAGAACGTCGACTCGGAAATCAGGACGCTGATCGAACGGGTGCGCCCGGACGGCATCGTGCTGGCCGCCCCCCTTTCGAACGTGCCGAGAGTCGTCGGGGCGATCGAAGCGACCGGCACGCCATTGATTCGCGTCTCCCCGGGCAAGGCGAACGGAGACTCGCAGTACGTCGCGACGAACGATCGTGAATTCAGCGCCGAGATGACGCGCTACCTGGCGAGCCTCGGTCACAAGCGCATCGCATTTGTCGCGGGTAACCCGGCGCACGAAGCCGTCGCCAATCGACTCGAGGGCTACCTGGATGGGCTCGAACAAAGCGGTCTCGAGGCCCGCGACGAACTCGTCATCAAGGGTGACAACTCCATTCGCTCGGGAGAAGCGGCAGCTGCACTGCTGCTGGAGAGCCCCGATCCGCCGACGGCGATTTTTGCGGCTAACGACGACATGGCGGCAGGCGTCATGCGCGTTGCAAATCGCCTCGGCGTGAAGGTCCCGGACCAGCTATCGGTGGCCGGTTGCGACGATATCGCGCTGGCCCAGCAGATCTATCCGGCCCTGACCACGATCAACCAGCCGCTGTCACAGATGGCCGAAGCCGCGGTGCTCAAGCTAATCAAGTCGCAGCGTGGCAATAACGATGTTGACGGCCCGACGATCGTGCCCGGTACGCTGATGATCAGGGAATCGACGGCTGCCGCCCCCGACTGACGGCCGTCAAAAGGTTACGGCTCGCCGCTGTAGACCCTGACGTAATCGACCTCCATCGTTACCGGGAATACCGTCGACGCGTTCGGCGGCCCGGGCCAGTTGCCGCCGACCGCGACATTGAGAAGGAGGTGGAAGTGCTGGTCGAACGGCGCGGGAAACGGGGCGCCGGATGACGACCAGGCGTTCTTCATCGAGTAGAGCGTGTCGTTGACATACCAGCGTATCTCGGTCGGGTCCCACTCGATGGCGTAGACATGGAAACTGGTCGCCGCGTCCATCGGCGCGACGTACTCGCCACCCGACAGGGTGTTGCCGGGCCACTCACCACCGTAGTGGATCGTGCCGTGGACCGTGTTGTTGCCGCCAACACCCAGGTTGACGGCCTCGACGATATCGATCTCGCCCGACGCTGCCCAGCCGCCGTAGACGTTGTCCTGCGGCAGCATCCAGAACGCGGGCCAGATGCCCTGGCCGGCCGGCAAGCGGATGCGCGCCTCGACGCGGCCATAGCGCAATGCAAAACGGTCGCGAGTGTTGAGGCGTGCCGAGGTGTAGTTCTTGCCGTTCGATACCTCGCTGCGGGCCGTGATTACGAGGTTGCCGTTTTCGAGCTGTGCGCTGTTCGGCAGGTACCACTGCAGCTCGTTATTGCCCCAGCCCGGGATGCCGTACTGGGAGCCGTCGCCTTCCTCGAAGAACCAGGTCTCGGGGTCGAGCTGCGCCGCGTCGAACTCGTCGCTCCACACCAGCGTGAGCGTATCGCCGGGCGACACCGCCGAATTGTCCACGGTGACCAGTGCCGGGTTGGGGATGTTGACATTGTCGCCGGACGGGGGCGGTGGCGGGTTCGGTGGCGGAGTGTTGTTGCCTCCGCCGCCACTTCCGCCACAGGCGGCCATGCCGGCCGTCAACAGAAAAAATAACAGGAGTTGCTTGCTCATCGGGACAACCGGCCTCTTTGCAGCGCGCCTTGTAGCACCGTTTGACAGCGCTGTCCATTCAGGCCACGATGCGTCGGGCCGCATCGGCGGTGACCGCCCGGGCGGTCGCGTCGTGAACGATGACTGATAACAATAAACGGGGGCGCGGCGTGGCAGCAGATAGCGAACCACTTCGATTCAGTGAGAAATTGGGCTACGGCCTGGGCGACGCTGCGTCGAATTTTTTCTTCGTCACGTTCAACATCTTCCTGCTGTATTACTACACGGATGTGTTCGGCCTGCTGCCAGCCGCAGTCGGCACGATGTTCCTGGTCACGAAAGTGCTCGATGCAGTCAGCGACCCGATCATGGGCATCATCGCCGACCGCACCAACTCCCGCTGGGGCAAGTATCGGCCGTACCTGCTCTGGGGCGCCATACCGTATGGTATCTGCGGTTACCTGATGTTCGCCAACCCGGACCTCTCGTACTCCGGCAAGCTGATCTATGCCTACGTCACCTACTCGCTGATGATGCTCGCCTACACGGCGATCAACGTGCCCTACTCGGCGCTGCTCGGCGTGATCTCGCCCTCGTCGATCGAGCGTACCAAGGCGGCCAGCTTCCGGTTCTTTGGTGCCTTCCTGGCCGGCTGGGTCATCGCGACCTTTGTCACGCCGCTCAAGAACATCCTCGGTGGCGGAGACGACGCGCTCGGCTTCCAGCTGACCATGGGCATCTTCGGGTTCGCCTCGGTCGCGCTGTTCTGGGTGACCTTCGCGACGACGCGTGAGAGGGTGACGCCGCCGCAGGAAGACACGAACCTGCGCAGAGACCTGGCGGCGGCTCTGAACAACGGCCCCTGGATCGCACTGATTTTCGCCGGCATTTTCTCGCTCACCAACATCGCGGTCCGCCAGGCTGCCCAGGTTTACTACATCAAGTACTTTGTCGGCGATGACG
This sequence comes from Woeseiaceae bacterium, assembly GCA_030066735.1. Classification (GTDB taxonomy): domain Bacteria; phylum Pseudomonadota; class Gammaproteobacteria; order Steroidobacterales; family Woeseiaceae; genus UBA1847. The sequence goes on from JASJBB010000063.1 coordinate 24,563, forward strand.
GCACGCCGCTGTTCCTGATCTTCGACAAGACCGCGATATTTCTGTCGCTCGGGACCCTGGCCATGCTGGTGGGCGTGACGTTCACCAAGATGCTGAGCGAGCGCTTCGACAAACGCCACCTGATGATCTTCCTGTCGGTGCTCAACGCCTTGTCCATGGCATCGTTCCTGTTCATACCCGCAGACCAGTACTGGTTGATGGTCGCCATCAACGTCTTCGGTAACCTGGTGGCAGGGCCGACGCCCGCCCTGGTCTGGTCGATGTACGCCGACTGCGCCGACTATGGCGAATGGAAGACCGGGCGCCGGACGACCGGTTTGATTTTTTCCACGGTGCAGTTCTCTCACAAATTCGGCCTGGCCGTAGGCGCCGGGCTTGCCGGCATCATGCTGTCGTGGTTCGGCTTCGTGGCAAACGAGGTGCAGACCGACGATGCGCTCGCCGGCATTCGCTTCATGTTCAGCGTCGTGCCGGCGGCGTTTGCGCTGATGGGTGTCGTCGCCATCTACTTCTACCGCATCGATTCGGAACTGGCGCAGCGCGTCGAACGGGAATTGTCGGCCCGCCGCGCCGCCCCGGCCGAAACCGGGTAAGTCTTACAATTTATTACAATTTCCGGGCTTTGCCGGAACCGCAATGTGTTAAATACATACGGCATCCATCGCGCTGTTGCCTACAATGCCGTTATGAAGGTCGAAAACCCGACATCGAGGGACATTGCCGATATTGCCGGCGTCTCGCAGGCGACGGTGTCGCGCGCGCTGCGTAACAGCCCGCTGGTTCGACCCGAGACTCGAGATCGCATCCAGAAAATCGCGCGTGAACTCAACTACTTCGTCAATCGCAACGCCGCCGGACTGCGCACCCACCAGAGCAATACCATCGCACTGCTGATGTTCGACGAAACCGGCGGCGACGACGCGCAGATCAACCCGTTTTTCCTGTCGATGCTCGGCTACATCACGCGCTCTGCGGCCGGCATGGGCTACGACGTGCTCGCGTCGATGCAGCAGCTCACCGACGACTGGCACGTCGAGTACCAGGCCAGCCACCGCGCCGACGGCCTGATCCTGCTGGGTTACGGCGACTACGTGGCCTACCGCCGGAAACTCGATGCACTCGCGGCTGCCAATACGCGTTTCATCATCTACGGCGCGGTTGCCGCCGACCAGCCCGGCCTGTCGCTGGGCTGTGACAACGTCAGGGGCGGCCACATGGCGACCGCTCACCTGCTGGGGCTCGGGCGCCGGCGCATCGCCATTCTCGGCGATATCTCGAAACGGCACCCGGAATTTGCGGCGCGGCATGACGGCTATGTCGCGGCCCTCGACGACGCGGGGCTCGAGCATGACGAGAGTCTCAGGATCTTCGCCGACAACACCGAAGAAGACGCATACAGAGCCGTGCGCGCGTTCCTGGATTCGGGCACCGGATTCGACGGATTATTTGCCGTAACTGACATGCTTGCGATCGGTGCGATGCACGCCCTGGCCGACGCAGGACGGCAGGTGCCGCAGGATGTCAGCGTCGTCGGCTTCGACGACCTGCCGCGCGCCGCCTATGTCAATCCGCCGCTCACGACCATTCAGCAGAACATTCGCGAGGCGGGCGAAGGTCTCGTCAAGACGATCGTCGGCCTGATCGAGGGCGAGGACGTCGCATCGAGCCAGCTCGAACCGAAGCTGATCGTGCGGCAGTCCTGCGGAGCATTGTAGGAGCCCGCCCCAGCGGGCGACCCACCCATTCAACAAGCAGGGCTGCTATGCAGGTTCGGCGCTTTTGTCGACGAGCAGCGCCGTCAGCCCGGCCACGATCATCAGCACGCCGCCGATCACCAGGCCGTAGATGCTCTGCCGGTCGAAAAACTCCCTCAGGATCAGCCCCAGCACGCTGGCTGCGACGAGCTGCGGTATGACGATGAAGAAGTTGAAGATGCCCATGTAGATGCCCATCTTGTGGGCGGGCAGGTTGCTCGACAGCAGCGCGTATGGCAGTGACAGGATCGACGCCCAGGCGATGCCGACCCCGATCATCGAGACCGCGAGCATCTTCGGGTCCTCGATGAACAGGAAACTGATCAGGCCGACACCGCCGATACACATGTTGACGAGGTGACTGACCCGGCAACCCAGGCGGCGCGCCATGGGCGCGATAAAGACCGCGGCAACCGCCGCGACACCGAACATCATGCCGGAAAGGACGCCCCACCAGTTCGCGCCTTCGTTGTACGGCACGGACGTCGGATCCACCGTGTCATAGTGGAAACTGGTGACACCGGGCGTGCCGTAAATCCACATGGCGAACATCGCGAACCACGAGAAGAACTGCACCACGGCCAGCTGCTTCATGACCTTCGGCATGTGGAACAGGTCGTGCACGATATGGTACAGGCCGTTGTCGGTCATATCGCGACTCTGCAGCAGGCCCGCAAAAAGCTGCAATATGCCGAAACTCGCGAACACGCCCGCCAGCACGTAGAGCTGCTTGTCGAGCCCCAGGCTCGTAACCAGGAACCAGCCGGCGACCCCGACGGCCGTCCACACGATCCCGCCGTTACGGTACTTGCTCGCGGGCCGCAGCGTGCTGTCTTCGGTCACGTGCCCGGCGGGACGCGCGGCCTCGAAAGCCGCGAGTTCTTCCGGCGAATACTCGCGCGTTCGAAACACGGTCCAGGACACGGCCAGCAGGAATGCGGCGCCGCCAAGGTAGAAGGACCACTTTACCGAGTCCGGCACGACCCCCGGAGGCGCCGTGTTGCTGATGCCGAACCACTCCGTCAGCATGTACGGCAACCCCGACGCCACGACGCCGCCGATGCCGATGAAGAACGTCTGCATCGCGAAGCCGCCGGTGCGCTGTTTCTCGGGGAGCATGTCGCCGACAAACGCGCGAAACGGCTCCATCGAGACATTGATGCTGGCATCCATGATCCACAGCATGCCGGCAGCTACCCACAGTGTCGGCGAATTTGGCATGATGAACAGCGCCAGCGACGCGAGGATGGCGCCGACCAGGAAATACGGCCGCCGCCGGCCGAGACGGTTCCAGGTGCGGTCCGACATGTAGCCGATGATGGGCTGTACGATCAGGCCCGTGAGCGGCGCGGCAATCCAGAGAATCGGGATGTCGTCGATCTCGGCGCCCAGGGTCTGGAAAATGCGGCTGATATTGGCGTTCTGCAACGCGAACCCGAACTGGATGCCCAGGAAGCCGAAACACATGTTCCAGATCTGCCAGAACTGCAGGCGAGGTTTTTCGGTCATTTTTTCTTCTTCTTGGAAATTTGGGGCATTGTAGCAAGCGGCGAGCGCCGGACGCCGCCGTGCAAACGTATTCATCCCCGGCAAGGCCTTGAAAAGACTAAGATTGCTGGCTTTATGAGACTCCGAAACCCAAGCCTGTTCGCACTCCTCCTTGCCTGTTCCGGCGCGGCCGTCGCGGATTTTGGCAGCTATGCCGACCACCGGCTGGAAGGGCAGTCGCTGGTCGTCGCAACCGACCGGGGTGAAGTCCGGCTGACGGTCATCGACGACGCCGGTTTCGAGGTGCATTACCTCGAAGACGACGTCAATCAGCTGCCCTCGTTCGCGCTGGCCGGTCCGCCGCCGCAAATTCGCGCGTCAGTGACCGAGAGCGACGACGCGCTCAGTTTCTCCACGCCGGCACTGACTGCCGTCGTTTACAAGGCGCCGCTGCGCATTGAATACCGGCGAGATGGCGAGCAGCTGCTGGCCGAGGAAACCGGTTATTTCCGCAATGACGCGGGCGTCGGGTTCCGCTTCGCGCTCGACGCCGGCGAGAAGATTATGGGCGGTGGCCAGCGCGTTCTCGGCATGGACCGGCGTGGCTACCGCATGCCGCTCTACAACCGCGCGCACTACGGCTACGAGACCGAGTCCCGGCAGATGTACTACGGCGTCCCGGCCGTCGCGTCCTCGGACGGCTACATGATCGTGTTCGACAACTCGGCAAGCGGCTGGCTGGACATCGGCGAAACGGAGGCCGGCGTGCTGCAATTCGAGGCAGCCGGGGGCCGCACGTCGTATCTCGTCATCGCCGGTGACGACTTCCCTTCCCTGGTCGGCAACTACACCGACGTTACCGGTCGCCAGCCGCTGCCGCCGCGCTGGGCATTCGGCAACTTCGCCTCACGATTCGGCTATCGCAGCGAGCGCGAGGTGCGTGACATAGTGCGCCGCTTCCGGCGCCATGACATACCGCTGGATGCGGTCGTCATCGACATCTTCTGGTTCGGCCCGGACATCCAGGGCCACATGGGCAACCTCGACTGGGATCGCGACGCGTGGCCGACGGCCGAAGACATGATCGCCGACCTGGATCGCGACGGCATCAAGACGATCGTGGTTACCGAACCGTTCATCCTCAGCACCTCCAGGCGCTGGGAGGATGCAGTCGCCAGCGGCGCTATCGCCAAAGACGCAAATGGCGACCCGTTCCGTTTCGACTTCTATTTCGGCAATACCGGCCTCGTCGACGTCTTCAACGATGCGGCGCGGGACTGGTTCTGGCAGTTCTACAGGATGCTGCTCGACCAGGGCGTCGCCGGAACCTGGGGCGACCTCGGGGAACCGGAAGTGCATCCCGCCGAAACGCGGCATTTCCTGAGCGCCGCGGGCATAGAGGCGGGCGCCGACGAAGTTCACAACGCGTTCGGCCACGAATGGACCCGCATGGTGTACGAGAACCAGGTGGCCGAGTACCCCGACATGCGTCCGATGATCATGATGCGGTCGGGATTCGCGGGGACGCAGCGCTACGGCATCATCCCCTGGACCGGCGACGTGGCCCGCACCTGGGGTGGCCTCAAGCCGCAGGTCGAGCTCAGCCTGTCCATGGGCCTCACCGGCCTTGCCTACACGCATTCCGACCTGGGCGGCTTTACGCACGGCATCCCTCCCGATCACTTCAAGGAGATCGAGCCGGAACTGTATGTGCGCTGGCTGCAATACGGCGTCTTCCAACCGGTCTACCGGCCGCATGCACAGGAAGGCGTGCCGCCCGAGCCGGTCTTCCAGGACCGTAAAACGCGCAACATCGTGCGCGACTTCATTCGCTTGCGGTACCGGATGCTGCCCTACAACTACACGCTGGCCTGGGAGAATTCCACGACCGGCATGCCGCTGATGCGGCCGTTGTTCTTCGAGGACGAAAGCCGCGCTGCGCCGATCGACGAAAAAGACGCCTATCTCTGGGGCGACGCGTTTCTCGTGAGGCCCGTGACGGATCCGGGCGTCGCTGCCGTCGACGTGCCGCTGCCGGCCGGCGCCTGGTTCGATTTCTGGACCGGTCAGCGCCATGAAGGCGGCGCAACCGTATCGGTCCCGGTCGACCTCGAGACGATCCCGGTATTGGTCCGGGCCGGTTCGTTCGTGCCGATGATCGACGACATCGACACGACGGCCGATTACTCGAGCGAGAAACTGACGCTGCATTACTACGCCGACGAAAGCGTGCGCAGCGCGACCGGACGGATGTACGACGATGACGGGGAGGATCGCCTGAGCCTCGAACAGGGGCGGTTCGAGCTGCTCCGTTTCGGCGCTCGCCACGACGGCGGCTCTTTGAGTATCGACCTGCGCCGCGAAGGCGGCGTCTACGACGGCCGGCCTGACAAACGCAGCGTCGACGTCGTCATCCATAACTGGACCGCGCCCGTCAAGGACGCGCGTTTCAACGGCCGCACGATTCGCGTCGACTATCACCGCGGCAAGCGCACGCTGACGGCGCGCGTCGACTGGGACCACGGCGACGCGGTGCTCGAGATCAACCCGGCGGCGCCGGCCACGAAGCCGGTCGTCTACCAGGTGATGACGCGGCTGTTCGGCAATACCAACGCGACCAACAAGCCCTGGGGCACGATCGAGGACAACGGGGTCGGCAAGTTCGCCGATTTCACCGACGAGGCGCTCGCGGGCATTCGCGAACTCGGCACGACGCACATCTGGTACACGGGCGTCCCGCACCACGCCGTCGTTCGCGATTACACCGAATACGGCATCAGCAATGACGACCCGGACGTCATCAAGGGTCGCGCCGGTTCGCCCTATGCGGTCAAGGACTACTACAACGTCAATCCGGACCTCGCGGTCGATCCGGCCGCCAGGCTCGCCGAGTTCGAGGCGCTCATAAAGCGTACCCACGACCACGGCATGCAGGTCATTATCGACATCGTGCCCAATCACGTGGCCCGCAACTACGAGTCCATCTCGCGGCCCGAGGGCGTTGAGGACTTTGGCGCCGGCGACGATACCTCTGTCGAATGGGCCCGGGACAACAATTTTTACTACGTGGTCGGCGAAGACTTCCGGGTACCCGAATTTCCGGACGACTACGCGCCACTGGGCGGCGAACCCCACCCGCTCGTCGACGGCGAGTTCGACGAGTCGCCCGCCAAGTGGACGGGCAACGGCGCGCGTGCGGCGCAGCCCGCGTTCAACGACTGGTACGAGACCGTCAAGATGAACTACGGCGTGCGGCCGGACGGCAGCTATGCGTTCGATCGCCTCCCGGAAGAGGCACGCCAGTGGACGATCGAGGAGCATGCCGAATTCTGGGCCGGCAAGGACGTGCCCGACAGCTGGGACAAGTTCCGCGACATCGTGCTGTACTGGACGGCCAAAGGCGTCGACGGCTTCCGCTATGACATGGCCGAGATGGTGCCGGTCGAGTTCTGGAGCTACCTGAACTCGTCGATCAAGGCCGCGAATCCCGACGCGTTGCTGCTGGCCGAGGTCTACAACCCGGCCTTGTACCGCGACTACCTGCAGCTCGGCCGCATGGATTACCTCTACGACAAGGTGGGCCTTTACGACACGCTCAAGCCCATCATGCGCGGCGAGGCCAGCACCGCCGGCATCGCACCCGTGCATGCCGAGGTCCTGGACATCGAGGAACACATGCTGCATTTCCTCGAAAACCACGACGAACAGCGTATCGCCAGCCCGGGTTTCGCGGGCGACGCGGAAAAGGCGCGGCCGGCCATGGTCGTGTCCGCCCTGCTCAGCCGGTCGCCGACGATGCTGTACTTCGGCCAGGCCGTCGGCGAGCCCGGCGATGGCGACGCGGGCTTTGGCGACCCGACGCGTACCACCATCTTCGATTACTGGGGTGTGCCTGCCCACCAGCGGTGGATGAACGGCGGCCGCTTCGACGGCGGCCAGCTCTCCGCAGAAGAACGCCGGTTGCGAGACTTCTACGAGCGTCTGCTGAACCTGAGCACGGCACCGGTATTCGCCGCTGGCGAGTACGCACCAATCGAAACGGGCCACGACAAGCTGTTCGCGTTTGCGCGCTGGCTTGGCGACGAGCGGCTTGTCGTGCTGAGTAATTTCGACGACGAGGCCGGGCACGAGGTCACGCTCGAGGTCCCGGCCGGTCTCGTCAAGGCACTGCAACTCCAGGATGGCCGCTATGTGCTGGATGACCTGCTGTACGGCGAGCGGCAGGCTCGACTGATTGTCGACGGCGGCAGCGCCTACGTGAAACTCGAGCTGGCCGCACTGGAGTCGCTGGTGCTGCGCGTCGGCGCCGCGGACATTCGCCGCCACGCCAACTTTGCGTCGAACCTGGTGGGCTCGCGCCACGTCGACGTCTGGCTGCCGCGCGACTACGCGGAATCCGGCAAGGACTACCGCGTGCTCTACTTCCATGACGGGCAAAACCTGTTCAATCCCGAATGGGTTTACTACACGCAGACCGACTGGGACATCGACACGACGCTGCAGCGCCTGATTGACGAGGGCGGCGCCGATGACACGATCGTCGTAGGCATCTGGAGCACCCACGATCGCATCAGCGATTACATGCCCTGGGACATGTACCAGGCCGCACCGGCGGAGTATCGCGAGGCAATTTCGCGGTACATGAGCCAGGAACCGAAGTCGCGCGAGTATTTGCGCTTCATCGTCGAGGAACTGAAACCGTTTGTCGACGCCAACTACCGCACACGGCCGGGGCGTGACGACACCTTGCTGATGGGTTCGAGCATGGGTGCGCTGATCTCGCTCTACGGCGTCATCGAGTATCCCGAGGTCTTCGGCGGCGCAGCGGCGGTATCGACGCACTGGCCGTCGTCGATGATGCTCGACAACCCGGAAGGCAACGAGGCCGTGCTCTCCTGGCTGCACGAATCACTGCCGCCGCCCGGCGCCCACAAACTCTACTTCGACTTCGGCACAGCGGAGCTGGACAGCGACTACGAGCCGCATCAGCTTGCCGTTGACGAGATCATGCGCGAACTCGGCTACGTCGAGGGTCCGTTGTGGACGACGCGTAAATTCGAAGGCGCCGGCCACAATGAGGGCGCATGGCAGGAACGCGCGCACGTTCCGCTGACCTTCCTGCTCGGCACCGGCAATAACAAGGAATAACAACATGCTGAAAATGCAGCGAGAGCTGAACAACACCTTCATGGCGGTGCTGGCCCTGCCGGCAACGGCGCTGGGATTCGCGCTGTCCGTGCAAATCGCAGCGCTCACCTGGATCCTGTCGACCCGCTACAACCTCGACATACACGACATCGGCCTCGTGTGGGCAGCGGGACCGATTGCGGGCATCTTCGGGCAGGTCATCATCGGCATCTGGAGCGACAAGGTGTGGCTCTGGAACGGCCGGCGCCGGCCGTTCATCGTCATCGGCGGCACGATCGCCGCACTGATGCTGCTGGCGCTGCCCAACATCGGCGTCATCTCGACGGCGCTCGGGTTCGACGGGGTCCTGGGCGTTGCGCTGGTCGTCGTGCTGTCGCTCGACTTCGCGATCAACGTCGGTTTCAACCCGACCCGGTCGCTGATCGCCGACGTAACGCCCGAGGGCGAGGCCCGGACCCGCGGCTATACCTGGATGCAGACCGTGTCGGGCAGCTTCGGCGTCGCCGCTTACCTGATCGGCGCCAACTTCGGCAACCTCGTGCTGATTTACGTCGGCGCGGTTCTCGTACTGCTGTTCTCGCTGATCCCGCCGTTCCTGATCAAGGAACCGCGGGACCTGCAGGAAGACGAGACGGCTGCCGCCCCGCACGCGACCTCCTTCAAGGAGATGCTCATGGCGATCCAGCCGCTGTGGGGATTCCTGGTCTATGACGTCTATGCGATGACGCTGCGCCTCGCCGGTGTCGAGCGCGACGACTACCTTGCGGAGATCGTCTGTGGCGTGATCACGATCATTCTCGTCGCGCGCGCGCTGCTGGAGCGCGAGACGGGCCGGGGAACCGAACGCGACCACATCACGGGATTCCGCCAGGTCGTGGCCGCGCACTCGTTCAGCTGGATCGGCGTGCAGACCATGTTCGTGTTCTTCTTCATTTTCCTGCAGAGCCTCACCGGCGAACTCGGCGCCGACCGGCTGGAAAGCGTCAACGGTTACGCGATGGCCATCCTCAACGCAGTGGGCGCGGCGCTGCCCGTGCTGCTGCTGCAGCCGCTGGCCAAGCGCATCGGCCGCGTCAGGACGCACACGCTGAGTCTCGTGATCATGACCATCGGCTACGCGGCCATGTACTTCTTCGGCACCTCCGCCGCCATGATCTTCATGCTCATGGCCGTCATCGGCGTCGGCTGGGCCTCGATCGTGAGCCTGCCGTTTGCGATTTTTTCGCAGAAAATCGCGAAGGAAGAGATGGGCCTGTACATGGGGCTGTTCAACCTCTCGGTCGTCTTGCCACAGCTCGTGGTCAGTCTCGGGATCAGCCTCGTCGTGTCCCGCGCGCCGAACCCCAACATCATTTTCGCCATAGCCGCCGTCGCGCTGGCGATGTCGGCGCTCGCCTGGTCGCGTGTTCGTGAAGACTAGGCCGCTGACGCTGCTGGCTGCGGCAACGCTGGCCGGGTGCGGTGGGGCGGAACCGCCTGCCCCACAACCGGCCCCGTCACAGCCTGTCGCGTTCGTGCAGATGTTCGAGTGGAGCTGGAACGACATCGCCGAGGAGTGCGAGAGCGTGCTTGGGCCCGCGGGCTACACGGCCGTGCAGGTATCGCCGCCCAACGAGCACATTACCGGTCCGGCCTGGTGGACGCGTTACCAGCCGGTCAGCTACCAGGTCGAGAGCCGCAGCGGAACCCGCGACGAGTTCGCTGGCATGGTGGCGCGCTGCGACGCGGCCGGTGTGGGCATTTATGCCGATGCCGTCATTAACCACATGGCCGGTTTCCCGGAAGGTACCGGCGTGGCCGGCTCCGCGTATGCGGAGTACGACTACCCGGCCGTGCCGTACACGTACGACGACTTTCATCACTGCGGACGCAACGACGACGACAGGATCGGGAACTACCAGGATCTCTACGAGGTCCAGAACTGCCAGCTCGGCACGCTCGACGACCTAGACACCGGCAATCCGGGCGTGCAGGCGCGCATCGCGGCCTATCTCGACGACCTGCTGGGCCTGGGCGTGGCCGGCTTCCGGATCGACGCCGCCAAGCACATGCATCACGATGAGATTCACGCAATTCTCGAGCTTGTGGACGGTTCGCCGTTCGTTTACCAGGAAGTCATCGATCGTGGCGGCGAGGCCGTCAGTGCCGGGGATTACCTGCGCGACGGGTACGTTACCGAGTTCAAGTACGCGGCGATGATTCTCGACGCGTTCGAGCGCGGCAACCTGCAGGTGCTCACCGGGTTCTGGACCGGCGACGGCTGGCTGCCGGGCGACCGGGCCATCGTCTTCGTCGACAACCACGATATTCAGCGCGGCCATGCTTTCGGCGACGAAGTCGTCAACTACAAGGATGGTCGCCGCTACGATCTCGCGGTCGCATTCATGCTCGCCCATCCCTACGGTTATCCGCTGGTCATGTCGAGCTACGCGTTCGACACGGACCAGGACGGCCCGCCCGGCGTCTCGCCGCTCGATGCCGGCGGGTGCGATGCGGCCTGGATCTGCGAGCACCGCCGCGCCGTGCAGGTGCGCATGGTCGAGTTTCGCGAGGCGACCACGGGTGCCGACCTCGTGAACTGGCGAATCGCCGACGACGTCGTGTCGTTCGGCCGCGGTGAGATTGGCCATATTGCGATCAACACCGGCACAGAGGCGGCTCGCGTCCGATTGCAGACGAGCCTTCCGCCCGGGCGCTTCTACGGGCTGGTTAATGGGGCTGCCGTGGACGTTGATGGCCAGGGTGTTGCGGACGTAGCGCTCGAACCGTTGAGCTTTGTCGCGATCCTGAGGGAAAACTAGGCCGTGCAGAGCATCAAGATCGGCAGCAGCGACATCTTCGCCTCACGCTTCGCCTACGGCTGCATGCGCATATCCGACGATCGCAGCCGCGGCAAGCGCGCGATTCACGCGGCCGTCGATGCCGGTTACACGCTATTTGATCACGCCGACATCTATGGCGGCGGCAAATCGGAATCCCTGTTCGGCGAAGTGCTGCGGGAATCGCCAGGCCTGCGTGATCGAATCTTGGTGCAAAGCAAGTGCGGCATTCGGCTGGCCGACAACAACGGGCCGCAGCGCTACGATTTTTCGCGCGAGTACATCACCAGGAGCGTAGAGGGTTCGCTGAGCCGCCTCCGGGTCGAGCAGCTCGACCTGTTCCTGCTACATCGCCCGGATTACCTGATGTCCTCCCACGAGGTGGCGGAGTCATTCGCGACGCTGAAGCAGACCGGCAAGATCGCTCACTTCGGGGTCAGCAACTTCTCCACGACACAGTTCGAGCTGCTGCAGTCGGCCGTTGCAGAACCGCTGCTCGTCAACCAGGTCGAGATAAACCTGCACAATGTCGATGCGCTGCGCAACGGCGTGCTCGACCAGTGCCAGCGACTCGAAGTCACGCCGCAGGCCTGGTGCCCGCTGGCTGTGGTCGCCTATCCGGCCTGGGGCAGCCAACTGACCGGCGAGGACGAGGCCCGCATTCGCGCCGAGCTGGAGCGACAGTCCGCCGTTTACGAGGTCGAGACCTGGCTCATTGCACTCGCCTGGCTGCTGCGGCACCCCGCCGGTATCTCACCGATCATCGGCTCGACGACACCCGAGCGCATCGCCGCCGCGGCCGGGGCGCTGGATATCGACTACGCCCGCGAGGACTGGTACTCGCTGTTCGAGGCCCGCAACGGCGAGTCAGTTCCCTAACGCCGCCAGCTGGTCATTGTGCGCCGGGAAGTTGAGCGCGCAACCCTTGCGGTATTTCGCGATCTCGCCCAGGTCATACTTGTTCGCCATCTCGTTGCCGGGACGCACCTGGTCGTCAGTCGGCATGATGCCCTTGCCGGCAAGCAGGCAATTCCACGACACGTTCGGGAAATAGGCGTCGAGCTTCTGGCGCTCGAGTTCGTCCGTGATGTTCTTGCCCTGCATCCAGGAACTCAGGATCTGCCGCAACGACGCCGAGATCTTCTCGTTGCTGCCGCAGTCGCGCCAGTAGTCGGTGTCGGTGCGCGTGTTGATGCGGTAGTGGCAGACGATATAGTCGCGCACGGCGTCGAACCGGCCGCTGATGCGATCGTTGAACTCGTCGCGGTACTGGTCCGTGAAGTTGCCCTTGTTGACCGATTGCACGAAGCGCGCGACCGTTTCCTGCACCATGTCGAGCGCCGTCGCCTCGAGCGGCTCTATGAAGCCCTGCGACAGGCCCACCGCCAGGCAGTTCTTGACCCAGTGTTCCTTTACCCGGCCCACCTTGAACTTGAGGCGCCGCGCCTCGAGGTCGGAATCCTCGAGCCCGAGGTGCTCGCGGAACTCGCGCTCGGCCTCGTCATCGTCAACGTACCTCGAGCTGTAGACATAGCCGTTACCGAAGCGCTTGGTCAGCGGGATCTTCCAGGCCCAGCCGTACTTGAGCGCCGTGGAGACCGTCTGTGGTTCCGGGTTTTCGTCCGGCTCGGTCGGGAACACGACCGCCGAGTCGTTGAACAGCACGTCCTCGCAGCTTTCGAACGGCACGCCCAGCGCCTGCTGCAGGATCTGGCTGCGAAAACCGGTCGAGTCGACGTAGAAGTCGGCCTTGATCGTATCCTCGGTATCGGTCTTCAGGTAGTCGACGTAGCCGTTTTCCTTGAGCACGACGTCGGTCACCGTGGCCTGCCGGTACTTGACACCTCGCGACTCGGCCCACTCGCGCAGAAACTCGCCGAGCAGACCGGAGTTGAAGTGATAACCGTAGCCCATCTCGAACGGGAAGTTGGGCGGCGCAACGGGCGCGAGCCGCTGCTTGGCCAGCTCCCACTCGATAAAGAACTGGCTCGGATGGCCGTCGAGGTCGACGCCCTGGCGGCGCAGGAAGCTGTTGTGAAAGAACGCCGGCACGATGAGTTCGTCGGCCTGGCACAGGAACGGGTGAAAGTACTCTTCAAAGCCGGGCCGCGCCGACCAGCCGCGGAACGTAATGCCGACCTTGTAGGTCGCATCGCATCGGGGCATCCAGTCACTTTCCTGGGTGCCGATGAGTTCGAGGAATTTCTTCAGCGGCGGCGTTGAACCCTCGCCGACGCCGATGATGCCGATGTCAGGCGACTCGACCAGCGTGATGTCGATGTCCTTGTCGCCCCAGTTGAGGGCGAACAGGTTGGCGGTAATCCAGCCGGCGGTGCCGCCGCCGAGAATGACGATGCTTTGCATTTGGGTGCTCTTGCGAATGTAACCGGGATGGACAGCCTACCAAAAAAAACCGCCCGACAAGCGGAGCCTATCGAGCGGTCTTTTTTGTAGCAGGTTGGCTTAGTACTTGTAGTTCAAGCCGAAGTAGTACTGGCGACCGAACTGCTTGAACTCACCGAACGCGCCGTCGACGCCGTACTCGATGATGTTCTCCTCGTCCGTCAGGTTGTTACCCGATACGACAATACTCAGCCCGTTGTCGAACGCGTATCCGACCTGGGCGTCCATCGTCGTGTAGTCCTGCGCCAGCGTCGGCGAACCGGCGCCCGGGATTGGCAGGTTCTGCACGAACTCGTCACGATAACGCATGTTGACGTGCGCGCTGAAGCCGCCCCAATCGTAGAACACGGTCGCACTCCAGACGTTTTCGGACAGACCCGGCAGCGGCAGATTGCGGTTGTAGAATGCGCCGCCGCCTACCTCGGTCTCGCTATCCGTGTACGAGTAGCTGGCCGTAACGCCCAGACCACCCCAGTAGCCCGGCAGGCCGTCGAAGGTCTTAGTACCCGCGAGCTCGATGCCCTGGATGTAACCGCCGAGGTCATTGTTCAGGTACGTCTGGTAGATGTTGAGGAAGTGACCGTCCGGCACGATAAGGCCGAGATCGTCCGGGTCAGGCACGTTGCCGTCGGCAAACGTGAACTGCGTCGGTCCTTCCACGAGCGACTCGATGTCCTTGTAGAAGACGGCGACCGTTACGGCACCGCCCTCCTCGAAGTAGTGCTCGTACGACAGGTCGAACTGGTCGGCCCGGAACGGGTCGAGGTACGGCGTGCCGTTGGTCCAGACGTTGTACTCGGTCAGACCGTCGACCGGGCTGCCCGGATCGTTGATCGTGCCGCCAAACCAGGAACCGGCGCCGCCCTTCATCTGGCCGACCGGCGGACGGCCCATGACCTGGGCGTAAGCGAAGCGCAGTACGTCGTTATCGGTCAGCTCGAAGTTGAGGTTCAGGGCCGGTAGTGTCTCCGACTCCTCGGGACCGTAGCTGACCGGCGCCAGGTAGTCATTTGTCACGCCGACGCCGTCCGTGATCGGTACGCCATTGCCACCGCCGACATTCTGCAGGCCGACGGTCTTGACGTCGGAGTCTACGTAGCGAACGCCGAAGTTACCGCTGACCGGGACGTTGCCCAGCTGGAAGTCGAGATTGAACATCAGGTAAACGGCTTCGGTCTCTTCCTCGATGTCGTTCGACTCGATGAACGTCCAGTCGCGACTGAACAGCTTGACGCCTGCATCGCCGCCCGCGCCGAAGATCGAACGGCCGAGTGCGTTGATGTTTCTGATCGTGAAGTGATCGGGAACGCCTGGCAGCGACTGTACCTTGACGAAACCGTCAATCGACTGCGGCGTGCAAGCAGGCAGGCTCGAGGTGTCATCCTCACACCAGCCCGTGCCCTGGCCGCTGCGCGAGCCGTACAGGAACGTGCCGCGGTCAGCGCCGAAAGTCCGATCCGAGACGCGCACACCGACTTCGAACGAGGAGATGGGACCCCACTCCACGTCCTGCTTGAAGTCGACCTTGAAGGCGTCGATCTCGTCGGTGTATTCGTGCGGGTAGCGCTCGTAGCGCGACAGCTGGATCTGGCTCGCGTCGGTGAAATCGACGCCGCCGAAGGCGCCCGTCGCCACGCGCTGGCCGTTCAGCGTGTACGTGAACGACTGGCCGGCCAGTTCTGCGCCGCCACCGGGTTCGTAGGCATGCATCGAGGCGATACGGTCTTCACGGGTCTTTGTACCGTCAGCCGTGTACCAGTCGACCGTCAGCGTGCTCGAGTCGGTGATGTACCACTCGAAGTTGATGCCGATCGTGTCGGTCTCGGCCGACGTCGTCTGGTCCTCGGTACGCGCTTCGAACCACGGGTGCGACTGGTTCGTCAGGTTCGGGTCGGTCGGCGTAATCGTCGCGCTCGTGAGCAGCCCGTTCTCGATGACCGGATTGGTGATGATGCGGGTGGCTTCGTCCTCGTCGAGGCCGCCAACCGTGATGCCCTGGCGCGCGTCGCCACGGTCAAATTCGGAGCGGAAGTAGTCAACCGTTGCACGAATCTTGTCGTTCGGCTCGAAGACCAGGGTGGCTGCAATGCCAGTGCGCTCGTCGTTGCCGCTGCCGCCCTGCCACTGGAACGCCCGGGGAATGCTGACGTCCTCGCCGTTGATGTTGGTCGTGCCGAAGCCGAGCTGGCTGTCGGCGCCGCCGCGCGAGAAGATAAAGGCGTTCGGCTGGTCCAGGTAGGAGTAGCCCACCGCGATACCCACCGTATCGTCGGCGAACTTGCCCTGGTAAGAACCTGTGAAACGCGTGCCATTCGCGTCCGCGCCGTAGTCGTCGGCCGCATCATTGTAAGAAGCGCGTGCCGTGAAGACCGCGTTGTGCTGTTTCGGGGCGTCCAGCGGGTTGACCGTCTTCAGCTCGACGAGGCCGGCAACGCCGCCTTCGATGTGCGAGGCTTTCGGCGACTTGTAGACCGCGGCCTGGCGAATCAGCTCGGCCGGGTACTGGTCGAACGAGTTCCAGCGCGTGGCTTCGGAGTAGCCTGCCGTGGAAGGCTGCTCGCGCCCGTTCAGCGTCGTCTGGATGAAGTCGCCGTTCATGCCACGAATATTCAGCTGCGACGACTGGCCCGAATCACGGATCGTCGTGACACCCGGCACGCGGCCGAGTGCATCAGCAATAGACTGGTCGGGCAGGTAGCCCAGCGGTCCGGCGTCGACGACATCGGAAATCGAGTCCGCCAGCCGCTTGGTGTTGGTTGAATCGAGGACCGACGTGCGTATGCCGACGGTTACGATTTCCTCAATAGCCTCTTCCTCACTGGCGTCCTGCGCGAGAGCAGCACTGGGAAGAGCGGCAGCCACAGCCAGTGAAACGGCTGAGCGGCTGAAAGGAGTACGCGTCTTCTTGACCATTGGTTTCCCCTGAATCGGTCTGGTTCTTAGATATACAACTTTCCGCATCTTAAGAAGGCCTCCGGAACGGAGCAATGCAATGCATACGTATTCATCGTTTGAATACGTATGCATTGCATTGCTTGGTCACGGCCCCGTGATTAGTTTCCTTAGTGGTCACATGCGGATAATTCGCGACTCTTACTAGAAGAAATGACGATGACCGATTCACCAAGTGCGCTGCCTCCCGGCAGACAGGCTGGCGTCTGTCTGCACATCACGGCATTGCCGAGTCCGTACGGCATCGGTGAAATCGGCCGCAGCGCGCTCGACTTCGTGGACGCGATGCGCGAGATGCATCTCAAGGTCTGGCAGTTTTTGCCAACCGGGCCAACGGCTTACGGCGACTCGCCGTACCAGCCGCTGTCCACGTTTGCCGGCAACGAGCTGCTCATCGACATCGGCGACCTGATCGACAAGGGACTGCTCGAGAAGGAAGAGGCGCAGGAACTGGCCGCCCTGCCGACGGACCACGTCGACTACGGGGCGCTGATCCCCATCAAGAACCGCCTGCTGCGCCTCGCGGCCGGGCGTTTCGAAGAACGCGCCAGCCCCGAGCTGCACGCGGCCTGTGACAAGTTTGTCGAGGACAATAACGACCGCTGGCTGCACGATTATGCGCTGTACCGGATCCTGAAGACGCAGCATGGCGAGCGCCCGTGGCCCGAGTGGGCGCCGCAGTACGTCCACCGCGAACCCAAAGCGATGCGGGCCCTCGAATCGAGCGCCGACGCCCAGATTGCCGATATCAAGGTGATCCAGTTCCTGTTCTTCGACCAGTGGGCGCGATTCCGCAAGTACGCCAACGACAGCGGCATTTACCTGTTCGGCGACATGCCCATCTGTATTGCGCTCGACAGCGCGGACGCCTGGGCGCATCCCGAGATCCTGCGGATCGACCGCGACGGCCGGCCCGACGCCGTCGCGGGCGTGCCGCCGGATTACTTCTCCGAGGACGGTCAGCTGTGGGGAAACCCACTCTATGACTGGGACGTGCACGAGAGCAGCAACTATCGCTGGTGGGTCGAACGCCTGAGCGCCTCTGCCGAGCTGGCCGACATGGTCCGGATCGATCACTTCCGCGGTTTCGAGGCTTACTGGTCGGTGCCGGCCGAATCGGATACTGCCAAGAACGGCGCCTGGGAACCCGGCCCCGGCGATGCCATCTTCGACGCGATGCGCGAAGCGCTTGGCAACCTGCCGATTGTCGCCGAGGACCTCGGCGTTATCACGCCGGCCGTGGATGCCCTGCGCAAGCGCCACAACATTCCCGGCATGGTGGTATTGCAGTTCGACGTAGCCGACGAGGATTTCGACCTTCTCAACGTGGCGCCGGACAGCGTGTGTTACACCGGAACCCACGACAACGACACGACGGTCGGGTGGTTCCTTGGCAGTCCCGGCGATATTCGCACCGAGCATGAAATCGAGGAGACCCGGCAGGCTGCGCTGCAGGTCACGGGCGGCACGCCCGAGACGATTCACACGGACATGATCCGGGCCGCATTCTCGACCGACGCCCGTCTCGCAATCGCGCCGTTGCAGGACTACCTGGGCCTCGGCTCGGAGGCCCGCTTCAATGTGCCCGGGACGTCCAGCAACAACTGGCGCTGGCGCCTGGAGTCGCAGCTGACAGCGGCGGTGAAGGGCGAGGTCGCCTCCCTGGTCGAGGAATCCGGCCGCACGCTACAAAACTGAACCACGCGGCCGTAACAAACTTCTGGCAGACTAACGGCTTGATTTCTGGTGGCACGGGAATGCCGCAATGTCTCTCTATGAATACTCGACCGATTCACGTTTTGTCAGCCGCCTGACGCGCGACACGCTGGCCCTCGTGCTGGCTGGTGGCGCCGGTTCCAGGCTGCGTGAACTGACCGCGTGGCGGGCCAAGCCGGCGCTCTATTTTGGCGGCAAGTACCGCATCATCGACTTCACGCTGTCCAACTGCATCAACTCCGGCATCCGCCGCATGGGCGTGCTGACCCAGTACAAGGCGCATTCGCTGATTCGCCACCTCGTCCAGGGCTGGTCGTGGTTCCAGACAGGTGCGGGCCGGGAATTCTGCGAGATCCTGCCCGCGTCACAGCGTGTGGGCGGCGAGTGGTATCGCGGTACTGCGGACGCGATTTACCAGAATCTGGATATCATCCGGACGCATGACCCCAGGCTCGTGCTGATCCTGTCCGGCGACCACATCTACAAGATGGACTACGGCCCTTTCCTGGCGGCCCATGAAGAGCGCAAGGCCGACATGACGATCTGCTGCATCGAGATGCCGGTCGAGGAAGCCGCGGGGCAGTTTGGCGTCATGACCGTCGACGAAACCGGCCGCATCATCGGTTTCGACGAGAAGCCCGAGAAACCCAACGAGATCCCGGGCCGGCCCGGCTACTGCCTGGCGTCGATGGGTAACTACGTGTTCAACACCGAGTTTCTCTACGAGCAGGTCATCAAGGACGCCGACTCGCCCGATACGCAGCACGACTTCGGCCGCAACGTGATTCCCGCAATCATTCGCGACTACCGGGTCTATGCCTATGCCTTCCGTGACCCCGAGACCGGTGAACAGGCTTACTGGCGCGACGTGGGAACCCTGCGCGCATTCTGGGAGGCCAACATGGAGCTCGTGTCCAAGACCCCGCAGCTGAACCTGTACGACCGTGACTGGCCGATCTGGACCCACCAGATCCAGTCGCCGCCGGCCAAGTTCGTCTGGGACCAGAAGGGCCGCCGCGGCGAGGCCATCCAGTCCATGGTCTCCGGCGGCTGTATCGTCTCGGGCGCCCATGTCCAGAACTCCCTGCTGTTCTCGCGGGTCTACGTGCATTCCTACAGCACCGTGACCGAATCGGTCGTCCTGCCTGACGTCGATATCGGCGAAAATTGTCGTATAGAGAAGTCCATCATCGACGCCGGCGCCCAGATCGAATCGGGCACAGAGATTGGCGTGGACCACGACGCCGACCGCGAGCGCGGCTTCCGCGTCACCCGGGACGGCATCACGCTCGTGACGCCCGACATGCTGGGGCAGCAGCTGCATTTCACCAGGTAAGGCTTTATCAGTACCCGGCACGTCATATTTCTCGCGGCGGAAAATGCGGCGCTCAGCGGTGGCAAAGTCGGCGGCGTCGGCGACGTCGTCCGGGACCTGCCAGCCGCACTCGGCGAACACGGCTGGCGTGCCACCGTGCTCACGCCGAGCTATGGGCACTTCCACACGTTACCCGGCGCCCGATTCCTGGGTTCGGTTGGCATCGACTTCAGGCTGGCGCGCGAATCGGTCGCCGTCTACGAGGTGCCCGGCTCGGTCGACGGCGTCAGGAACATCGTCTTCGACCACAAGGGCTTCGAGTCGCCCGGCGACAGCATCATTTACAGCGAGGACGGCCCGATGCGGCCGTTTGCCAGCGATGCCAGCAAGTTCGCGCTGTTCGGCGCAGCGGCCGCAGCCTGGATCTTCCAGCTCGAGGAACAACCCGATGTCGTGCACCTGCACGACTGGCACGCCGCGTTTTACCTGCTCATGCGCCACTACGCGAAATTTTACGAACCGCTGTGCCACATCCCCACCGTGTTCACCATCCACAACCTGTCTTACCAGGGCGTGCGGCCGCTCAAGTGGGACGAATCGTCACTCGAGGCCTGGTTTCCGGGGCTCGAGTACCTGCCACAGGAAGTTGGCGACCCGCAGCATGCCGACTGCATCAACCCGATGGCGATGGCCATCCGGCTCGCCGATCGCATCAGCACGGTGTCACCGACCTACGCCCGCGAAATCTGCCGGCCGAGCGATCCGCAGCACGGCTTCGTCGGCGGTGAAGGGCTGGAAGGATTGCTCCGGGACGCCAGCGATGAGGGCCGGCTGGTCGGTATTCTCAATGGCTGTTATTACAATGGCCCGAAAGGACGGCGGCCCGGCTGGCAGCGGCTGCTCGGCATGATTGCCGAACAGCTGGACGCCTGGCCGGACACCGAGGCCAACCGGCTCGCGTCCAGAACGCTCGCGAGCCTGCCCAAGCGGCGGCCGCCATACGTCATGACGAGCGTCGGCCGCCTCGTCAGCCAGAAGGCCAGCCTGTTCTTCGAGAACACGCCGGACGGCGTCCCGGCTATTGACGAGATTCTCAATAATGTGGGCCGCAAAGGTATCCTGATTCTGCTCGGCAGCGGCGAGTACATCTACGAGTACAGGATGCTCGAGGCAGCCAAGCACCACGACAACCTGCTGTTCCTGCGCGGCTATTCCGAGGCGCTCGCCGATCCGCTGTACCGCACCGGCGACCTGTTCCTGATGCCGTCGAGCTTCGAGCCCTGTGGCATCAGCCAGATGCTGGCGATGCGCTCGGCGCAACCCTGCGTCGTCCACGCTGTTGGCGGGCTGCGAGACACGGTCGAACACCAGCGTTCGGGCTTCGTTTTCGACGGCGATACGACCGAGGAACAGGCGGGACGCTTCGTTACGGAAACGCTGCAGGCGCTGGCGTTAAAATCGAACAACCACGACGAGTGGCAAAAGATCTGCATCCGCGCTGCCAATGCGCGGTTCAGCTGGTCGAAGTCCGCACGCGCAACCATTGAGCAACTTTATGAGCACCACTGACAATCTCGAAACCCTGGCCGCCGGACGGCACCACGACCCGTTCGCGATCCTCGGGCTGCACCATGACGGCAAGACACGTGTCGTTCGCACATTCCAGCCGCAGGCGCAGGCCGTCGCGCTGATCGACGCAGACGGCATCGAGATGGCGCAGATGGAGCGCGTCCTCGACGACGGCCTGTTCGTCGCGAAAATGCCTGCGCGCAAGCGGCGTTACCGGCTGCGCATCACGAATCACGACGGCTCCCGGTACGACACCGAAGACCCCTATCGCTTCGGCTCGTCGCTCGGCGAGCTCGACCTGTACCTGCTGGGCGAAGGCTCGGACATTCGAATTTACGACAAGCTCGGCGCGCAGGTGCGGACGATCGACGGCGTCGCAGGCACTCGTTTTGCCGTCTGGGCGCCCAACGCATCGCGCGTCAGCGTGATTGGCGATTTCAACGACTGGGACGGCCGGCGGCACATGATGCGCCTGCACCCGGGAAACGGCATCTGGGAGATCTTCGTCCCGGACATCGGCAACGGCCGTAAATACAAGTTCGAGATGCTGGATCGCGACGGCAACCTGCTGCCGCTCAAGGGAGACCCGTTCGCCCGCTACAACGAGCCGCCACCGGGCAATGCATCGGTCGTCTACGACAGCGGCTACGACTGGCAGGACGGGGACTGGATGCAACAACGCGCTACGACCCCGGACCTCGACACACCGATCAGTATCTACGAGGTGCATCTCGGTTCGTGGCGCCGCAAGGACCATAACCAGTATCTCGGCTATCGCGAGCTTGCGGAAGAACTCGTCGACTACGTCAGTGAAATGGGATTCACGCACATCGAGCTCTTGCCGGTATCCGAGCACCCGTTCGATGGTTCGTGGGGCTACCAGCCGATCGGCATGTTCGCGCCCACCTATCGATTCGGCGACCCGGATGACTTCCGCTACTTCGTCGACCGCTGCCATGAGAAGGGCATCGGCGTCATCGTCGACTGGGTCCCGGCGCACTTCCCGCGCGACGAGCACGGACTGCGGCGCTTCGACGGCACGGCGCTCTACGAACACGAGGACCCGCGCAAGGGCGAGCACGCCGACTGGGGCACGCTGGTGTTCAACTTCGGCCGCCGCGAGGTGGTCAACTACCTGATGGGTAGCGCCGTCTACTGGATCGACGAATTCCATATTGACGCGCTGCGCGTCGATGCGGTCGCCTCGATGCTGTATCTCGATTACTCGCGTGAAGACGGCGACTGGGTGGCGAACGAGTTCGGCGGCAACGAGAATCTCGAAGCCGTCGCGTTCCTGCGGCAATTGAATGCCGTAGTGCACCTGCACGGGGCGACGAGTTTCGCCGAGGAGTCAACGGCCTGGCCCGGCGTATCACGACCCGTCGACCAGGACGGGCTCGGCTTCACCTACAAGTGGAACATGGGGTGGATGAACGACACGCTGGCGTACATGAGCGAGGACCCGGTCCATCGCAAGTTTCATCATGACAAGATGACGTTCGGCCTCGTTTACGCGTTCAATGAAAACTTCGTGTTGCCGCTGTCGCACGACGAGGTCGTTCACGGCAAGGGGTCGCTGCTGGGCCGCATGCCGGGCGACGAGTGGCAGCGCTTCGCCAACCTGCGCGCCTATCTCGCCAACATGTATGCGCACCCCGGCAAGAAGCTGTTGTTCATGGGCAGCGAACTGGCGCCGTACAACGAATGGAACCACGACCAGTCGCTCGACTGGCACCTGTTGCAGTACGACTTTCACCGCGGCGTGCAGAACCTGGTGCGCGACATGAATACTCTGTACCGGGGCACCCCCGCACTCTTCGAGCGCGACTTCGTGGCCGAGGGGTTCGAGTGGATCGACTGGAATGACCGGGACGCCAGCATGTTGTCGTGGATCCGCCGCGACGCACACGGCGGGTATGTTATTTGCGTCACGAATTTCACGCCCGTCGCTCGCTACGATTACCGTGTCGGGGTGCCCGAGCTGCGCCAGTACGTCGAAGTCCTGAATTCGGACGCCGAGGCTTACGGCGGCAGCAACCTGGGTAATGGCGGAACGCTGCACGCCGACGCGGTCGAACAGCATGGACGACCGTATTCGATATCAATGACCATACCGCCGCTCGCGACGGTATGGCTGCAACCGGGAGAATGATGAATGTCTGCCAGATCTGACAAGATGGTCGATGTCGGCAAGGTCGAGCTGCTGCAAGCGCCCGAGCTGCCGATGACTCCCGAGGCCATATTCAAGGACATTACCCACTACTTCGGACGGACGTTCGGACGGCGCACGGTGCGCACGGCATCACCGTTTCTTTACCAGGCTGTTGTTTACGCTACCCGTGACCGCATCATGGAGCGCTGGGCCAGGACCCGCAAAGCCATGGAGCGCGACCACAACCGCCGCGTCAGTTACCTGTCGCTCGAATTCCTGATGGGCCGGCTGTTGCGTAACGCGTTGCTCAACCTGGACATCGAACAGGAAACCAGCGACGCGCTGCAACGCATCGGCATCGATCTGGAGGACGTCGTCGAACGCGAACACGACGCCGGTCTCGGCAATGGCGGGCTTGGCCGGCTGGCCGCCTGCTTTCTCGACAGCTGCGCCACGCTGTCGCTCCCCGTCCTTGGCTATGGCATTCGCTACCGGTACGGCATGTTCCGCCAGCGCATCGAGAACGGCCACCAGGTCGAGGAACCCGATCCGTGGCTGCGCGAGGGCTTCCCATGGGAGGTCGAGCGTTTCGAGTTCGCCCAGATCATCAAGTTCGGCGGCCGCACGACGACGCGCAAGGACAAGCACGGCCGCACGCGCTATGAATGGGTCGACACCCACGACGTCCTCGCGATCCCTTACGACGTGCCGATACCCGGTTACCAGAATGACGTCGTGAACACACTGCGCCTGTGGTCTGCCGCGGCCACCGACGAATTCGACCTCGAGGAGTTCAATGCGGGCGGTTACCTGGATGCGGTCGCCGAGAAGAACCTCGCCGAGAACATCACGATGGTGCTGTACCCCAACACGGCAACCGAGGGCGGTCACGAGTTACGCCTGCGACAGCAGTATTTCCTCGCCTCGGCGAGCCTGCAGGACACATTGCGTTTCTATACCTATCACCACGGTAATGACCTCACGAGCTTTGCCGAGAAGAACTGCATCCAGCTCAATGACACGCACCCGGCGATTGCCGTGCCCGAACTCATGAGGCTGTTGCTCGACGAATTCGGCCTCGAGTGGGACAAGGCCTGGGAGGTCACGCGCAGCACGATGGCGTACACCAACCACACCCTGCTGCCCGAAGCGCTCGAGATGTGGCCCGTATCGATGTTCCGCCGCATGCTGCCGCGCCTGCTGGACATCATCTATGAGATCAACGCGCGCTTCATCGAGGAAATCAGCCGGCGCTGGCCGGGCGACAACGACCGCATCGAGCGAATGTCGCTGATCCGCGAAGGTTCGGAACCGATGATTCGAATGTCCTATCTCGCAATCGTCGGCAGTTTCTCGGTCAACGGCGTTGCCGAATTGCATTCGAAGCTGCTGCGCGAGGGGCTGTTCCGCGATTTCGCGGAACTGTGGCCCGAGAAATTCAACAACAAGACCAATGGCGTCACACAGCGCCGCTGGCTCGCCGCCTGCAACCCGGATCTCGGTTCGGCGATCAGCGACAAGATTGGCGACGGCTGGACGACCGACCTGGAGCAGTTGCGCGGCCTCGAGCAGCACGCCGATGACAAGGACTTCCAGCAACAGTGGCGCGAGATCAAGCTCGCCAACAAGGAAAGACTCGCGCGTGAAATCGAGCAGAACACCGGAATTGCGCTTCCAACCAACATGCTGTTCGACGTGCAGGTGAAGCGTATTCACGAGTACAAACGCCAGCTGTTGAACCTGCTGCACGCCGTGCATCTTTACGATCGCATTCGCCGCGGCGATGGCGACGACATCGTGCCGCGCGCCATCATCATTGGCGGCAAGGCCGCGCCCGGCTACGAGATGGCCAAGTCCATCATCAAGGCGATCAACAACGTTGCGCGAATGATCAACACGGACCCGGCGATGGACGGCAAGCTCAAACTGCTGTTCTATCCCGACTACAACGTGTCGGCCATGGAGCTGATTTGTCCGGCCGCCGACCTGTCCGAGCAGATATCGACGGCGGGCAAGGAAGCGTCCGGCACCGGCAACATGAAGTTCATGATGAACGGCGCCGTGACGATCGGCACGCTCGACGGCGCCAACGTGGAGATTCGCGAGGCCGTTGGCGAAGACAACTTCTTCCTGTTCGGCCTGACCGTCGAGGAGATCCAGCAGTTGCGTGGCAAGTACGACCCCAACGCCATCATCGAGGCGGACGAAGACCTGATGCGCGTCATGCAGCTGCTCGAGAGCGGTCACTTCAATCGTTTCGAGCCAGCCGTCTTCGACCAGTTGATCCAGTCGATTCGGGAACCGGCGGACCTGTGGATGACGGCCGCGGATTTCCGCAGTTTCATCGACGCGCAGGAGCTTGCCGCGCAGGCTTACCTTGACGAAGAACACTGGACCCGCATGAGCATCCTCAACACGGCGGCGTCGGGACGCTTTTCGACTGACCGTACGATGCAGGACTACAACGCGGATATCTGGAAAGCCGAGCCGATCGAACTCAACCCCAAATGATCGAGACGGGCAGTCCTGGTCCGCTAGGCGCTACGCCGGACAATGACGGCACCAACTTCGCGATCTACTCCGAAGTCGCGCAGCGGGTGGAACTGTGCCTGTTCGACGAGCGCGGCAACCCGCTGGCCCGCCATGAATTGCCGGGCAATACAGGCGCCGTTTGGCACGGCTACCTGCCGGGCTGCCAGCCCGGTCAGCGCTACGGCTACCGCGTTTACGGCATCTTTCATCCGGCGGAGGGCCTGCGCTGCAATCCCAACAAGCTCCTGATCGACCCGTATGCCCGCGAACTGGCGGGCAACTTCCGCTGGCACAGAGCCGTCTTTGACAGCAACGACCTCGACAGCGCGCCGTATGTGCCCAAGTGCGTCGTCGCCGGCCCCTCCGGCGACCGGCCGACCAACCGGCCGCGCGTGCCCTGGCCGGAGATGATCTTCTACGAAGCGAACGTACGCGGCTTCACGATGCGCCATCCGATGGTCGCGAAGCAGGATCGCGGCAAGTTTGCCGGCATGCGCAATGCCGACGTCATTGCCTACCTCAAGGCGCTGGGCATCACGTCGCTCGAGTTGATGCCCGTGCATGCATTCATCGACGAGCATCACCTCGCAAAAAGAGGCCTGCGCAACTTCTGGGGCTACAACAGCATTTCCTTTTTTGCGCCAAGCCCACGCTACGCGCAGACGGATGCTATCGCCGAGTTTCGCGACATGGTGCGCTGCCTGCATGACGCGGGCATCGAGGTCGTGCTCGACGTCGTATACAACCACACCGGCGAGGGCGACACGAACGGACCGACGGTCGGCTTCCGCGGCATCGACAACCTCGCCTACTACCGGACCGATCTCGACTCACCCGACAACTACATCAACGACACGGGCACCGGTAACACGATTAACGTAGACCACCCGGTCGTGCAGCAACTCGTTCTCGATAGCCTGCACTACTGGCACCGGGAGATGGGGGTCGACGGCTTCCGCTTCGATCTCGCCACGGTCCTCGGCAGAACGCGCCACGGTTTTTCGCAGCAGCATCCGCTGCTGGACGCGATCAGCGAGGACGAAACGCTGTACGACGCGGTGATGGTCGCCGAGCCCTGGGATCCCGGGCCAGGCGGCTACCAGCTCGGCTGCTTCCCGAATCGCTGGGCCGAATGGAACGACCGGTTTCGCGATGACGTACGCCGTTTCTGGCGCGGCGACGACGGCATGGCGAGCAACTTCGCGAAGCGCCTGCACGGTTCGGGCGACCTTTTCGAACGCAGCGCGCGCCTTCCCAGCGCCAGCGTCAATCTCGTGACGAGTCACGACGGTTTCACGCTCGCCGACGTCGTCAGCTACGAGCACCGCCATAATCATGCCAATGGCGAGGACAACAAAGACGGCCACGCCCACAATTTCAGCAGCAATTATGGCGTTGAAGGACCGACGGACGATGCGGAGATTCTGGCCCGGCGTCGGCGACAGCGGCTGAATATGCTGACCACGCTGTTCGTTTCACAGGGCATACCGCTGCTGCTCGCCGGCGACGAGTTCGGCAACTCCCAGCTCGGCAACAACAACGGGTATGCCCAGGACAACGAGACCGGCTGGCTCGACTGGTCGCTGGTGGACGACGACCCGGACTTTGTCGACAAGGTTCGCAGGCTCGTGCACATGAGACGCGGCGAACCACTGCTAAGGTCCGTGCACTACTTGCACGGAGCGTCGGAAATCGCCTGGAAGACTCCCGCCGGCGAGAAGATGGCCGCCAGTGACTGGCGCGAAGCCCGGGCGTTCAGCCTGGTGCTGGCGGACGGCCGGCTCGTCGTGCTGATAAACGGCTCCGGCGCGGATGCGGCCTATGTGCTGCCGGGGCAGGACTACGACGTGTTGTTCTCCAGCGCGGAGGCGTTCGAACCGGGCGCGGAAGCTGCCGTGCTGCCGGCTCTGTCGATTGCCGTATTGCGACAGGCTGCGGTTAGTGCATCAGAAACGCGTTGAGTTGTTCCTGGTCGATGCAGGCGCACTTTTTCCTGCCGAAGTCGGCTTCACAGTAGCCGACCTTGCCCGGCGGGCAATACAGGGAACTGTTGAGGTTGCGCCGGGCGATCTGACGTTCGCGCTGTTCTACCGCAGACCAGTCACCGCTCAGCAAGGCTTCCGACTCGAGTTGCTCCATCGACTTCATGGCGCCGCAGCCCGTCAACAGAAGGAGTACCGTCAGTGTCATCATGGTCTTCATGACTCCGGTAGTACTTGTATAGACGCCGGCTATACCTTGACGAAAATCTCAATACCGCGTTAGAAGATTGTGACGGCGGCGGCCTTGCGCTTTTGGCAACACGCAATGGCCCCTTGGTAGCGGGAAATCACGGGGCAGTGTGGAAAAAAAACAACGGTTTGAACATAAGACGGAATTTGTGAGGCGTGTCACACTTGCCGCGCCAAAACTCTCGATTGCACACAACTATGCGCACGAAAATCGAACTGATCGGGTGCCATGCCGAAGGCGAGGTCGGCGATGTCATCGTCGGCGGCGTCGAGCCGCCACCCGGAGAAACGATCTGGGAACAGTCGCGATTCATCGCCGCGGACAGGCGGCTGCGTCGGCTCGTGTTGAATGAGCCGCGCGGTGGCGTATTCCGGCACGTCAACCTGCTCGTCCCGCCCGTGCATCCGGACGCAGACGCCGCATTCATCATCATGGAGCCGGCGGATACACCACCGATGTCCGGGTCGAACTCGATCTGTGTGACCACGGTCCTGCTCGAGACCGGGCTGCTGCCGATCCGCGAGCCGGAAACGACGATCGTGCTCGAGGCGCCTGGCGGCCTGGTGCGGGCCAGTGCCCGATGTTCGAACGGCAAGGTGCACTCGGTGCGCATTCATAACGTGCCGTCGTTCGCGCACCAACTCGACGCATCGCTGGAGGTCGGCGGCGCCGGCGCGTTGACCGTCGATACCGCCTACGGTGGCGACAGTTTCGTCATTGTCGATGCGGCGGCGCTGGGTTTCGAACTCGTGCCGGCGGAAGCCCGGGAGCTCGCCAGCCTGGGCGTCGAGATCGTTGCGGCAGCGACGGAGCAGCTGGGTTTCGAGCACCCGGACAACCCGGACTGGCGGCATATCTCGTTCTGCCTGTTCGCCGGGCCCATCGAGGTCAACGAAGACGAGCTTGTGACGCGGCATGCGGTGGCCATCCGGCCGGGCAAGATAGACCGCTCTCCGACCGGCACCGGCGTCTCGGCCCGTCTCGCCGTACTGCGGGCGCGCAACCGTATCGAACCGGGTCAGGCGCTCATTGCCCGATCCATCATCGACTCGACCTTCGTCGGCCGAATCGAATCGGAGACGCGTGTCGCGGAGCTACCGGCCGTCATCCCGAGCATCGAGGGCCGGGCCTGGACCACGGGCCGCAAGGAGCTCTGGGTGGATCCCGACGATCCTTGGCCTGAAGGCTACCGCGTCGCGGATACCTGGCCCGGGGCGCGCTAGGCGTCGAACCGCAGCAACTCGTTTTGCGAGCGAAAATTGAGCGCGCAGCGGCGAATGAATTCGTCGATGTCGTTCATATCGACCTGACCGGCAACCTGTTCCCCGCCCTGAACATCGCGAGCCTCGGGAAAGAACCCGTAACCCGACAGCAGGCACGCCCACGACATCGCCGTGTACGATGACTGAATCTGCAGGCGCTCCATCTCCGGGGCGAGCCCCTGCCCCGACTTCCAGATCTGCAGTATCTGCTGCAGCCGCTCGGGCACCTGGGTATTGGCCGCGTTCTGGCGCCAGTAGTCGCTGTCCTCACGCGTATTCAGGATGTAATGGGCGACGATGTAGTCCCTGACCATCTCGAAGCCTTCGTTCACCCTGGCGTTGAAGCCGTCCCTTCCCGCGCCGGCGATGCCGTCACTGTCGACCGTGGCGATGAAATCGTAGATCGTATTGCAGACGATGTTGAGGGCCGTGGCCTCGAGCGGCTCGATGAAGCCCTGCGACAGCCCGAGCGCCAGGCAATTGCGTTCCCAGTGCCGCTCGACGCGCCCGACTTTCATCTTCAGGTGCCGCGCCTCGACGTCGCTGTCCAGCAGTCCGAGGTACTGCCGCAATTCCTTTTCGGCGTCGTCCGCGTCGCAGAACGACGAGCTGTAAACGTAGCCGTTGCCGATGCGATGGGTCAGCGGAATCTGCCAGGCCCAGCCGAAGCTGAGCGCCGTCGACACGGTCTGCGATCCGATTTTCGCTTCCTGCTCCGTCGGGAGAACCACGGCCGAGTCGTTGAACAGGTTTTCGCCGTACGACACGAACGGCACCTTGAGGAACTTCTGGATCAACGTGCCGCTGAACCCGGAACAATCGATAAAGAAATCGGCTTCTATCTTCTCGTCCGCGTCGGTAACCAGCGACTCGATGTCGCCGTTCGCCTCCAGGTTCACATTCACGACGCGCGCCGGAATATACGTCGCGCCCCGTTGCAGCGCTTTCTCTTTGAGGAATTCCCCGACCAGCCCCGCGTCGAAGTGATAGCCGTAGTCCATGACGAACGGGAAGCTCTCGTCGGGCTTCGGCCCCTGCCGGTTGGCGGACAGTCGCGCGGTCAGGAAGAAGCGATCGGGGTGTGCATGCACGTCGATACCGTGGCGGCGCGCGTGCGTGTTGAAGTAGAACGCGGTCTTGGTGTGCTGGTCCACCTGCGAGGCGAACGGGTGGAAGTAGTGTTCGTAGCCCGGGCGCGTCGACCAGCCCACGAACGAGATGCCGTTCTTGTACGTGGCATTGCACCTGGGCATCCACTCGGCTTCCTCGACACCGATCGTATCGAAGAAAATTTTGAGGCGCGGGGTCGATCCCTCACCTACGCCAACGGTGCCGATGTCCGGCGACTCGACGAGCGCAACCTCCACGCCACGCGCACCCCAGGCGTGGACCAGCGCGTTCGCGGCGATCCAGCCGGCGGTGCCGCCACCGAGGATGACGATTTTCTTGTTGATCGGATTATTCAGTGCTCTCGGTCCCGTACGCCAGGGCGGGCAGGCATCATACCGCCACCGTTGTCCCGCGTGTTAGAGTCGAAACGGAACGTAGTTCCATCCATGAAACCTGTCAAGGCATTATGAATATCTCCGCAGCACTGGAATCGTGCCCCGTCGTCCCGCTGGTGCAGGCTGACGATGCCGGCGTCGCCGTCAACGTGTCGCAAGCCCTTGCGGCCGGCGGCCTTACCGTCGCCGAAGTCGTCCTGCGCACCGACCGCGCGCTCGACTGCCTGCGCGCCGTAGCCGACGAAGTGCCGGACATGATTGCCGGCGCCGGCACCGTGCTGACTGCCGGGCAGGCGCGGCAGGCGATCGACCATGGTGCGAAGTTTGTGGTCTCGCCCGGACTGGACGACGCCGTGGTGGCAACCTGCCAGGAAGCCGGCGTCCCGATCTATCCCGGCGTGTACACGCCCAGCGAGATTCAGCACGCAGTCAACCTCGGGCTCGACGTGGTGAAGTTCTTCCCGGCGTCAATCGCCGGGGGTGTGCAAGCGCTCAAAGCTTTTGCCGGAGTTTTTCGCACGATGCGGTTTATGCCAACCGGCGGAATCTCTCCCGATAACCTGGCCGAGTACCTCGCCATTCCCGCCGTCCTGGCCTGCGGCGGAAGCTGGTTAACGCCTGCTGACGCGATCGCTGCCGGCGAGTTCGAGACAATTACCAGGCTGGCCGAAGAGGCGCTGAGCGCAGCGGCAGACGCCAGGGGGCAATAGCACAAGGTCGACGTATGCCCACGAATGTCACTCCGGAGTACAAGAAGGCCGAAGAAGCCTACCGCGCTGCTCGAGAACCCAAGGATCGTCTCGAGTGCCTCAAGGAGATGGCCCGTACGATTCCCAAGCACAAGGGCACCGAGCATCTGCAGGCCGACATCAAGAC
>JASJBB010000064.1 GCA_030066735.1 Woeseiaceae bacterium
ATGTCCGATGCTCCGGCCGCGCCGGCAGCATTGTTGCCGCCCAGCGCTACGCTGCCTGCACCGACCGGACGGCTGTAGACCTGGTAGGTCGTCTGGCTGGTCGTAAGCTGCAGCCCGGTGGCTGCAAATGCCGAGGTCGCAGGATCCAGCCAGGTCGGCAACGCCGTGGCATCGGCGTCATAGGCGACATAAAGCGTCGCACTGCGATCGAGGTCGAAGGTCAGGAATGACGAGGAGCTGTTACCCGCATCGCCGTGCGCAGTCATGATCCAGACGGCGTTCTCGAGCGTCGCGGGCACGCCCGTCAAACTGGCTGACGAGTCCACGAAATATTCGTCGCCGGCTTCGAGCAGGTTCTGCTTGTAGTTGGGTTGTGACAGGAAGTCTGCAACGAACGGACTGATCGTCGTTCCCGTCGCATCCCCCAGCAACACGTTGTACCAGAGCTGCGCGATGATGGCGTGCCCGAGCGCGTTGGGATGCAGGTCGTCGGCATACAGATCCGTGCGAATCCGGTCGGCGGTCCCGTCGCTGTCATCGTCCGGCGCCAGGAACGTCCAGATGTCCGCGCCGGCCAGCGTGCCGGTGAGATCGTTGGTAATTCGGCCGTTGTACTGATCGATGCGCTGGTTGCGGGTCGACGACAATCCGTCCGTTGCGTCGAGTATCGGCGGCAGCGTTGCGACGCGCACGTCCATGCCTGCTGTGCCGAGCCGGTCCACGATCGACTGCATGTCACTCTCGAAGGCGGCCGCAGACCGAAGCGAATTGGCGTCGTTGGTGCCGAGTTGCACGAGAGCGATCGATGCCTCGTCGTGACGGTCGATGATGGACTGCAACCGGGTCACATCGGTGTCGTTACTCGTATCACCGCCGATACCCTCATTAAACGTAACGACCTCGGTCGGCGGCAGGTCCTCGAGCAGCCTGGCGAGCGTCGACGCGAAAGCGGTGTTCGAGAACACGCGACTCGCATCGTCGTTGTCCGCCGCGAACGTGTCGCCGATGCCGTTCGGGTTGCTGTCGCCGATCGCGAGAACGTAATCGCCACCGACGGCGATGTCGACGCTGTGCGTGGCAACCGGGTTCGAGCCCGCATCCAGCAGGCGCACCGTGACGGTCTTCAACCCGTCGGGCACGGATGTGAACGAGCCGGTCCACGGCGGCGCGTTGCGCGTAATCGGCGACGCGCCAGTCAGCGAGAACTCGACAGCGCCTCCGGCCGGCAGCGCCCGCACGACGGCGCCGACGTCAACCGTGCCACCGGGTACGACATCCAGCGGAATCGGCCCCGTCAGCTTCACGTCGGGCGCCGTGCCGATCGGGTCGATCACCACGTTGTCGAAGCGCGCCGGCGATTGTGTGAACAGACCCACCGAGCCCGAGGCGTGTGCGCTATCGGTCGCCGCGAGCACCAATGCCCCGTCTTTGCTCACGCGGATATCCGGCCCCTCGACCTCGACGCTGACCGTAAACGGCGCCGCGGGATTGTCGCCCACGGCATTCACCGCCAACGTGGAGAAAACGCCGCCGGCGCGCTTCTCGAGCCGGCTGAACCCGTAGCGCGTGTTCATCGTGAAGCGATAGTAGTCGTCCGGATTCCTGTAGCGGAACACGACGCCGAGACTCTCCGCGCGGCCATTGCCGAAGCGCTCGACGTCAACCGAGAACCGATAGTCGGTCAGGGTCGCGCCCGCCTGCAGCCAGGCGAACGAGCCGAGATGGAAGCTCTCTTCGAAACTGGCCGTCGACTCGATCGGATTCGACTGCACGAGCTTGCCGCTGCCGGCATTCCAAGCGGCCGCCGACGGGGTCTCGTTGACCACGGACCAGCCGTTACTGTCGCCGTCGTCAAAATCGTCCGCAAACGGCAGCCCCAGGCCGGCCGATCCGCCGGCCAGCGTGGCCGCCTGGATCGTGATGTTCGACCCGGTCTCCTTCACATAGCGGAACGTCAGGGTTTGACCGGGCAACGCCGCCTGGTAGTTCACGGTCACGGTACGGTCGAACGGATTCGCGAGGTCCTGCACGGTCGTAACGAACGGCGGCACGGTGCCGTCGCTCAGGCTCACCTCGATCCGGCCACGCGCCTGGTAGCCACCGAGGTGGACCTGCAGGGTTCTCGGCGTCGTGTCCGCGGCAACCGTGAACTGTACCGCCGGTCCCGGCCCCGAGAAATACAGGCCGGCCTTCGTGCTCGTGGCGCCTGTCGGCGTGCCATCCGACCAGCTGTATTCTGCTCGCGAATTGCCGCCAGCGAAGCGACGCCCGGCCGGCCCCGAAAAGTCCGAGATCTGTTCCGTGACGCCCGACTTGCGGTTGACCGACGACGCTGAACTCAGGCCCCAGTGGATCCAGTCGGCGCTGCCGTCGGCTGTCAGGTCGATACTCGGCGCAGCGCTGCCGACCGCGGCGGACAGCGCCCCGCTGTCGCCCGTTACGGTCAGCGTCACGTCGACCTGGTCCTCGACATAGCCCGAGGCCGTCGCCGTAATCGTGCCCGTGTACTGCCCTGCG
This sequence comes from Woeseiaceae bacterium, assembly GCA_030066735.1. Classification (GTDB taxonomy): domain Bacteria; phylum Pseudomonadota; class Gammaproteobacteria; order Steroidobacterales; family Woeseiaceae; genus UBA1847. The sequence goes on from JASJBB010000064.1 coordinate 2,518, forward strand.
CTCAGGCCGGTGGGGTTGGCCGTGACGGTTATGGAACCCGCCGGTGTCGTGCCGGAAGTCGGGTTGACCGTCAGCCATGAGGGCGCCGATGTGCCCAGGCTGAACGGCGCCGCCGAGCTGTCCGAGGCAGACAGTGAGACCGTCTGTTGTAGCGGCGCCGTGTCGCCTTCGTCGGCGCTGAAGCTCAGCGTTGCCGCGCTGAATTCCAGCGCGGGCGGTGGCGGGGCGACGTCGCCCACCAGCGTGGCCGCTTGCAGCGTGACGTTCTGCCCGGTCAGCTTCGTGTAGCGGAACGTGAGCGTGTGGCCCGGCGCGGCGGCCTGGAAGCTGATGGTCACGGTGCGATCAAACGCCGTCGACAGATCCTCGACGGTGGTCACGTACGCCGGGGTGCCATCGCTCAGGGTTGCCTCTATTTGCCCCCGCGCCTGCCAGCCGCCGAGGTGTACCTGCAGCTGCTTCGTGCTGGTATCGGCAGGGACCGTGAACTCGAAACCGGCGGTGCCGCCCTGGAAGTACAGCCCCGCCCGGGTATTTGCCGATGGCGTCGGTGCGCCGTCGGTCCAGCTGTAGAGCGCCCGATCTCTGCCACCGTCGAATCGCCGGCCTGCGGCGCCCAGCGTCGTGATGTTGCTGATCTGCGTCGTGACGCCGGCCTTGCGATTAACCGATGACGCGGAAGTCCGGCCCCAGTGCGCCCAGTCGGCCGGGCCGTCAGCCGTCAGGTTGACGCTGCCCGGTGTCGTGCTGACAGCTCCCGACAGCACCCCGGTGTCGCCGACGACGTTGAGCGTGACGTCGATCTCGTCCGTGTTGTAGCCCGAGGCCGTCGCGGTGATCTTGCCCGCGTACTGGCCCGCACCCAGGCCGGTCGGGTCCGCAATAATCGTGATTGTGCCTTCCGGCGTCGTGCCCGACGCCGGATTGACGGTCAGCCACGCCGGCGTCGAGGAGGTGAGGCTGAACGCGGCCGCCGAACTGTCCGACGTGTTCAGCGACACGACCTGCTGCTGCGCCGCGGTGTCTCCCTCGTCCGCCGTGTAGGTCAGCTGGGCAGCGCTGAACTCCAGCGACGGCTGCGGCGGCGCCACCTCGCCGGCCAGCGTAGCCGCCTGCAGCGTGATGTTGGATCCGGTTTCCTTGATGTAGCGAACCGTCAGTGTCTGTCCCGGCGACGCGGCCTGGTAATCGACGGTCAGCGTGCGATCGAATGCCGTCGACAGATCCTGGACGGTCGTCACGAAGGGCGCCGTCCCGTCGCTCAGGGTCACTTCGATCCGGCCGCGGGCCTGCCAGCCGCCGAGGTGTACCTGCAGTTGCTTCGCGCTGGTATCGGCGGGCACCGTCAGCTGGAAACCATTGTTGGGGCCCGTGAAATAGAGCCCTGCCCCGGTCGTTGACGATCCGACCGGCGCGCCGTCGGTCCAGCTATACGTCGCCCGGGCGCTGTCGCCACCGAACCGGCGCGGCGCGGCGCCGAGCGGCGACATGGCGCCGATCAGGTTGGTCACGCCCGACTTGCGGTTCACCGAGGACGCCGTGCTCAATGCCCAATGCGCCCAGTCCGCCGTGCCGTCCGCGGTCAGGTCAACGCTTGACGGTGTCGCGCCGACCGAGGCCGACAACACGCCGGTCTCCCCGGTCACGTTGAGCGTTACGTCGATCTCGTCCTCGGTATAGCCGGATGCGGTCGCGGTGATGGTGCCCGTGTACTGGCCCGCCGCGAGTCCCGTGGGATCCGCGGTTATCGTCACGGCGCCTGCCGGCGTTGTGCCCGATGCCGGATCGACGCTCAGCCACGCCGGCGCAGAGGACGCCAGACTGAACGCAGCGCCCGAACCGTCCGAGGCCGACAACGATACGGTTCGCTGCTGCGCCGTCGTATCGCCTTCGTCGGCGCTGTAGTTCAAGGACGAGGTGCTGAACTGCAGCGCCGGAGGCGGCGGCGCCACGTCGCCCACCAGCGTGGCCGCCTGCAGCGTGATATTGGCGCCCGCCAGCAACGTGTAGCGCACCGTCAGCGTCTGGCCCGGCGATGCCGCCTGAAAGTCGACGGTCAGCGTTCGATCAAACGCCGTCGACAGGTCTTCGACGGTCGTCACGAACGGAGCGTCACCATCGCTCAGGCTCACCTCGATCTGGCCGCGGGCCTGCCAGCCGCCCAGGTGCACCTGGAGCCGCTTCGCCGTCGTATCGGCCGGGACCGTTAACACGATGCCGTTGCCTGTACCCTGGAAGTACAGGCCGGCCGTCGTGCTGGCCGAGCCGGTTGGCGTACCGTCGGTCCAGTTATAGGCCGTTCGCGAGCTCCCGCCCACGAAACGGCGGCCCGCCGCTCCGAGCGTCGTGATATTACTGATCTGCGTTGTGACGCCCGCTTTGCGGTTGACCGACGATTCCGAGCTGCGCGCCCAGTGCGCCCAGTCCGCACTGCCGTCCGCCGTCAGGTCTACGCCGGGCGCAGTTGTGCTGACCGACGCCGACACGACTCCGGCGTCGCCGGTAATCGTCATCGTGACGTCGATCGTGGCCTGGACGAAGCCTGATGCGCTTGCCGTAATCGTTCCCGAGTACTGGCCGGCAGCCATGCCGCTCGGGTCGGCCGTCACCTGCAACGAATTCTCGGGCGTCGTTCCCGTCGTGGGGGTCGCCGACAGCCACAGTGGTTCCGACGACGCAACGCTGAACGCGGCCGGCGAACCGTCGGAAGCCGACAACGTGACGGCCTGCTGCATCGGCGTCGTGTCGCCCTCATCGGCGGAGTGAATCATCGTCGACGTGCTGAACTGCAGGGCTGGCCCGAGGCTTCCCTGCCGGCTCTCGACGAGCCCCTGTCCCTGGGGCTCGAACTGCGCGCTGGTCGTCAGCAGGATCTTGTCGATGATGATGCCGTCCTCGCGCATCCAGACATCGAACGCGTGCTCGCCCGCCGAACCGATGTCCACGTAGGCGCGTTCGCCGCTTCCCATCAGCGTCGAACTCCAGCTCCAGTTGCTCTCGAAGTTGCTGACACGAAAACCGTTCGGCGACGCGGCGCCGTTCAGGCCGACGTGCAGCGAGTCGTTGCTACCGTTAGACGCCTTGGCCCGGACCCAGACGTAGTGGCGCCCGGGCGCGCTGACGTTGATCCGGTACTCGAGGTGCGGGCTCGTACTAACGTAGTCGTCATTGATGTTGGCGCCGCTGTTCGGCTGGGCCCGCAACGCCTCGCCCGCAGAGTTGTGCGATTCGGTGACCGCGTCCCAGTTGTGGCCCGCGCGTGCCTGCCGGGCATGAAAGTGCTCGGCTTCCATGGCGATGATGTTGCCGAATCCGGGGTTCTGCACGAACGGGTCACCGCCTGGCGTGACCTGGCCGAGCGATCGCTGGTTCGCGTTGATGTCGTCGACGATCTGCTGGCCGAGCGCCGTGAGCGAACTGACGACGCTGCCATTGCTCGACTTGACGTCGGAACTCTCGAGCGGATCGGCGCCGAGATCGAAAAGCGCAACAGCGCTGACCGTGGAACCGCTCGTGTTGACCAGCAGCTTCCAGTCGCCGTCGCGCACGGCGCCGAGCCGCGCCTGGGAGAACGGCGCCTCGTTGAATCCGAAGATCGCGGGGCGCGACAGGCTCGTCACGTCGCCGTTCAGGAGCGGCCACAGATCGAGGCCGTCGACCGCGTACCCGCCGGGTATCGTGGCGCCGAAGAGCCCCGCGAGCGTGGGCAGGATGTCGATCGCCGACACGGGCTCCGTGACCACCGAACCCGCGTCGAGCTGTCCCGGCCAGCGCATTAAAGCCGGTACCCGGATGCCGCCTTCGAGCTGCGTCTCCTTGCCGCCGGTAAACGGCATGCCCGAACCGCCATCGATACCGTACTCCAGCCACGGGCCGTTGTCGGACGTGAAGATAACCAGGGTATTGTCGTCGATGCCGAGTTCGGACAGCTTGTCGAGCACGCGCCCGACATGAAAATCGATTTCCTCGACCGTATCGCCGTACAGGTCGCGCGCCGAACTGCCCACGAAGTTCACCGACGGGTGCAACGGCACGTGCGGCGCCGTCAGCGGCAGGTAAACGAAGAACCTGGCGCTCGCATGCTGCTCGATAAACGCGATGGCGCGGTCGGTGAACCCGCTCGTGAACGTCGACTGGTCCGAGTTGAATTCAACAATGGTGTCGCCGTCGTACAGCGGCAGATTGGGAAAGCCCTCGCCAGGCGGAAAAGTGCTGCCCTGTCCGGCATAGCCGGTCAACTCCGCGCGATCCCGCGCCGCCGTCAGGCGCGGATCCTCGCCTGCTGTCACCGGCATCAGCGGATGAAACGGCCACATGTCGTTCGAATGCGGAATGCCGAAAAACTCGTCGAAGCCGTGGCGCATGGGGCGGAATTGATAATGATCCCCAAGATGCCACTTGCCGAAGACGCCCGTCTCGTAGCCGGCGGACTGCGCAAGCTCCGCCAGTGTGATCTCGTCGTCATGAATCCCGACGGTCGAGCTGGGCGTGAAGTTCCGGCTCATGCCGGTGCGCGGCGCGTACGAACCGGTCAGCAGCATGACGCGCGAAATGCTGCAACTCGGAGCGACGTGATAATTCGAAAACGCGGCGCCCTCGCTCGCGAGCCGGTCGATGTTCGGTGTCAGGATATCCGTGGCGCCGTAGGCCCCCACGTCGCCGTAGCCCAGGTCGTCCGCAAGAATAACGATAACGTTGGGTTGCGGCGCCTGCGCCGCTGCGGCGCCCAGACCGAACAGGCCGACCAGGACCAGGCAGCCTCTGAACAGCGCTCTTGCCGACTGCATCATGTTGCTGACGCGCCGCACCCGGGAGCGCCGGTGTCGATGATCTGGGGCTTTAGGTATCCGCGGCACGTAAGATCAGGGTTCCGTCCGTTTTCGGGCCATCCACGCCTTCAAATCTGCAAGATTCGGGCCGGATTCCTTTATTGCGAGATTAGTTATGGATTTGGCGGCGCCAGTTCGCAATGTACACCGGACGCCCGGCCCGCGGATGTAAGGTTATTCGACAATCGGCGGCCGCCCCCGGGCATTGCGGGTTTCCCTCACTATCCCTGCAACCTGAGCTGCGAATATCATGAGAACTGCGTGACCCAAATCCGAGCAGTCGCAGGAGTCATTATGAAATCACGTATGTTCTGGACATTCGCGCTTGCTGCCTGCCTTATCGCTTGCGGCAAGCAACCGCCCGCCGAAGAGGCCCCGGTCGACGCCGCCGCCGAAGAGCCGGTGGCCGTCGCAGAACCGGCGCCTGCCGAGCCCGCGCCGGCAGAGTCCGCCGCAGTCGAACCCGGCGCCGCAAAACCCGAGTTCGGGCAGGAATTCCTGGATCACATGCATGCGCATGCCGAGCGCGTCGATGAGATCATGTACGCCCTTGATGACGGCGATCTCGACACGGCCAGGGCGGCCGCCTACTGGCTGGCCAAACACAAGACTGTCGAAGGCATCCCGGACGGGTGGCAGATGTATGTCACCAACATGCGCGAGGCGGCATCGCGCGTGGAGGGCGCGGTAGACCTCGATTCGGCCCGCATCGCTGCCGAGGCTATCTCGCCGCAGTGCCAGGGTTGCCACGCCGCCGCCGGCGTACTCGCCCAACAGTAGTTTCGACCGGACGCGACCTCGCCGGCGCCCGGCCGGCCGCGTCATTGCGCCCGGCGAATTCGCCACCGCCAAATTGTGAACCGGTCCTGACCTTGCAGGGTTGCTGCGGGTATACTCCGCAGCTATCGCTGGCAACGCGGGTCAATACGCCAATGGGCCTGTTCTTCTGGAAAAACAACCGCAAGATCGACAACTTTGCGCAGGCTGTTGCCGACGATCTGTTCAGCTATGTTCAGCCCGACGTCGCCCATCAGCATGTTCTCGGGCGTGGCGATGTGTCGCGGAAGAAGAAAGCCAAGATCGACCAGAAATTTACGGACATCCGGCTGCAGATCAAGCGCTTCAGCGAAACCAACTCGCTCGGCGTCTACGGCAAGGCGCGGCTGATGAAACAGTTCAACGACCGGCTCGAAGAACTCGGATACGACGTCGAGATCGTCAACAAGATCACCGAGAACTTCCTGATCAGTAACGCGTAGCGCGACACGATGAACGAAGCCGAGACGAAGAAACTCATCGAACAGGTCCAGGAAGCCGCGAAACTCCTGCGCGGCGGCAACCGCAGCGAAGCGCTGCTCATTTACCACGAGGTCAAGGAGCTCAGCGAGCGTTGTCCGCCCGTCGAACTGCAGCTCGGCCATCTGTGCGAAGAATTCGGCGATATCGACGAGGCGATCGTGCACTACGAGATCGTCGTGGAGGAGGTGCCCGACAGCGCACAGCTTCTCAGCGTGCTGGGCAGGGCCTATCTCCATGCTCACGAACTCGACAAGGCGCTCGAGGTGCTCGAGCAGGCGGTGGAGCTCGACCCCGATATCGTCGAGGCGCAGCACGGACTCGGCGCCTACTACATGCGCAGGCTGGATTACGAGAACGCCATTGGTCCGCTCGAGCATGCGTGCAAGCTGCGGCCGCGAGACGTCGGCGTGCGCATTAACCTGGCCTCGACACTGGAGAAACTCAACCGCCACGACGAAGCGCTCAGCAACATCAACCGCGCCCTGCAACTCGACAAGAAGAACCCCAACGCGCACCTCGTCATGGTGGAAATCCTGTCCCGCACCGGCGACATGGACGGGGCGCAAAAACAGGTGGAAAAACTGGTCAAGCTGCAACCCCAGTTTGGTGCCGCCTACGACCAGCTGGCCCGCATCCGCAAATTTACCGACGCCGACCTGCCGCTGATCCGGCAGGCCGAGAAGGCGCTGCAGCATGGCATGCCGCCGAAGGAGCGCTGCAACCTGCTCTTTGCCATCGGCAAGATGTACGACGACTGCGGCAAGTACGAGGAAGCCTTCGCGAGCTACGAGCAGGCCAACCTGTTGCGCAAGCACCGTTACGACATCAACAGCGACCGCGATCTCGTCAAGGCCCTGCATCGAGCCTTTACGGCGAAGAACATCTCGATCCTTGCGGCGAACGGCAACCCGTCCGCGAAACCCGTGTTTATCGTGGGCATGCCGCGGTCGGGCACGACGCTGATGGAGCGGATCATCGCCAGCCACCCGCTGGGTGGCGGCGCGGGCGAACTTCCACAGATGGTAAGCGCCGGCCACAAGATGTTCCCGAAGGGCGAGCGGCGTAAATCACTGAAGCAACTGCAGGACGACCTCAACAAGGAGAAGATCGAGAAATTCACCGAGGACTTCCTGCGCGTCCTGGAACAGGCCAAGGGCGACGCAACCCGCATCGTCGACAAGATGCCTGGCAACGCGCGCTTTCTTGGCCTGATTCACGTGCTGTTTCCCAACGCGACCGTCATTCACGCGATGCGTCATCCGCTCGATAGCTGCCTGTCCTGTTACTTCCAGAACTTTGCGGAGCTGTGGTGGAGTAACGATCTGCAGGTCATTGGCAAGGAATACACGCTGTACCGCAAATCGATGGAGTACTGGCAGAGCGTCCTGCCCGAGGGCACGATCATCGATGTCCAGTACGAAAGTCTCGTCGAAGACCCCGAGACGCACGCGCGTCGCATGCTCGATGCCATCGGGCTCGAGTGGGACCCTGCGGTGCTGGAGTTCTATCGCAAGAAAGGCGTCGTCCGCACCGCGAGTGTCGCCCAGACGCGGCAAAAGATTTACAAGAGTTCACGCGCGCGCTGGATGAATTACGCCGAGCACCTCGGCCCACTCGTCGACGAGATCGCACCTTACCTGGAAGATGACCGCGAACGACTCGCCGAGCACGGCATAGAATTGCCGTCGGGCCCCGGCTGGCTCAAACGGCTGGTCGGCTAGTCGTCGACGTCGTCGACCTTTACCTGGCCCGTAATGCGGCGCCAGAGGTGTGACCAGGAAACGCCCACGGCGAGCACCACCGCCAGCGCGATCAGCGAAGTCCAGGTAATGGCCGGCACGGTGTTTGACTCGAGAATATCGAAGTCGTAGAGCAGCCAGATGAAGGCGCCAACGATGAGGCCCGCAATCACCGAGCCGAAGGCCCCCAGGGCGCGCCAGGTTGCAGCCAGGAACACGGCCCAGCCGGCCGCCAGCACGCCGATCGCCAGCAGGTGCTCCGGACCAAACTCGGCCTCGGGACCCAGGGCCGTGCCGATCCAGTGCCATGCCGACATGCCAGTCGGGTTGTAGGTCACGAGAACCAGGACCAGGGCCGCAGCGAGGCGCCACAGAAAGCCGACTGCGGTGATGCCGCTGGTTGCAACCTCTCTGTTCTTTTCTGCCATTTTGCGACCCGTCCGGAGTTTCAGACCTTAGTTTACCCGGGCGGCATCCGGGTTAGTACTGGCGTACTCGAGCGCCGTACGCAGTGCTGCTTCGAACTTGCCGCTTTCAATTGATGAGAAAAGGCCGGGCTTGCGCCCGGCCTGTTTTGCTCGCCTGTACCTATCGGGGGGAGAGAGAGGGGTCAGGCTGCCTTTAAAGCATCCGCGGCTGAGAGGTATTCGTAGCCCAGGTCGTGGGCGACGGCCTCGTGGTTTACATGACCGGCGTGGACGTTGAGTCCGTTCGCCAGGTGCGGGTCCCTGGTCAACGCCTCACGCCAACCATGGTTCGCCAGGTCCTTGACGAACGGCAGCGTCGCGTTCGTCAGCGCGAACGTGCTGGTGCGCGGAACGGCGCCAGGCATATTGGTCACACAATAATGAACGACGTCGTCGACCACGTAAGTCGGTTCGGCATGCGTCGTGGGCCGGCTGGTTTCGAAGCAACCGCCCTGGTCGATCGAGATGTCGACCATGACCGCGCCGGAGTGCATGTCCCTGACGTTCTGCGCCGACACCAGCTTCGGCGCAGCTGCGCCCGCGATCAGCACCGCGCCAACGACCAGGTCGGCGTCCGGAACCATCTCGTCGATGGCGTGCTTGGTTGAGTAAATCGTGTGCACGCGGCCGCCCCACACGTCGTCGATCTGGCGCAAACGTGGCAGCGAACGGTCGAGAATCGTGACATCTGCGCCCAGGCCGATGGCCATATCCGCAGCATTGAATCCCGACACGCCGCCGCCGATCACCACGACTTTCGCGGGCTGCACGCCGGGCACGCCGCCCAGCAGCACGCCGCGGCCGCCATTGGCTTTTTGCAGGTGGTACGCGCCCGACTGAATCGACAGACGGCCGGCAACTTCCGACATTGGGGTCAGGAGCGGCAGGGAGCCATCGTCTGCCGTCACTGTCTCGTAGGCAATCGCCGTCGTCCCGGATTCAACGAGCGCGCGGGTTTGTTCGGGGTCAGCGGCCAGGTGCAGGTAGGTAAACAGCACCTGGTCATCGCGCAACATGGCGCATTCGTTCAGCTGCGGCTCCTTGACCTTGATGATCAGGTCCGCCGTGTCGAAGACCTCTTTGGCCGTGCCCAGCACGCTGGCGCCGGCGGCTTCGTAGTCGGCGTCGGTCATGCCGATACCGAGGCCGGCGTTCGTCTCGACGAACACGTCGTGGCCATCGTGCACAAGTTCACGCACACCGGCGGGTGTCATGCCGACGCGAAATTCGAGTGTTTTTATTTCTTTGGGTACCCCGACCTTCATGAGTCCTCTCCCGTCGCTCATGGCTTAATTGATAGATTACGCTCCCAAGCACGCCATTTGCTTGCTATTTAGGTGCATTCTGCGCGTTTCTGTGGCATTTTCTGCTGTCTAGATCAATATTTGAGCAATTTTCTGCGACTCTTATGGACCGCTACGACCGGCATATTCTCGAAGCGCTGCAGCAGGACGGCCGCATCAGCAACAAGCAACTGGCCGAGCAGGTCAACCTGTCCGAATCTGCCTGTCTGCGGCGCGTTCGGGCCCTGGAAGACGGCGGCACCATCCAGCGTTACGTGGCGATGCTCAGCCAGGACAAGGTCGGCGTTTCGGGCGACGTGCTCGTGCATATCGGCCTGCACCGCGAGGAGCAGAGTGAACTCGCGGCCTTCGAGGAGGCCGTGCGGCAAATTCCTGAAGTCATGGAGTGTTATCTTATGACCGGAGAATTTGATTACTTGCTGCGGGTGGTTGTGGCCGACATGGCTGACTTCGAGCGAATCCACAAAGAAGAACTCACGCGCCTGCCAGGCGTGGCGCGAGTCAACTCGAGCGTCGCCATACGCAAAGTCCTGAAACGCACGGCCCTGCCCCTGCGATGACGCTCACCGGACAGTTTCTCGACGCGCGCAGCGTCATGCCGCGTCTGTGCGAGCACCTCGCACCGGAGGACACCGTCGTGCAGTCGATGCCCGATGTCAGCCCGTCCAAGTGGCACCTCGCGCACGTAACCTGGTTTTTCGAACAGTTCATCCTGCGCGAGTACGATGCCGATTACCGGCCCATCGACGATCGCTACCACTACCTGTTCAATTCCTACTATTACTCGGCGGGCGAGATGCACGCGCGGCCGCGCCGCGGCTTGCTGTCCCGCCCTACGCTCGCCGAGATCCTCGCATACCGCGCGCACGTCGACGGGGCCATGCAGCAACTTCTCGAGACGTCGGGTGACAACGCAGACGTGGCTTTTCGGACCGTGCTGGGCATGCATCACGAGCAGCAGCACCAGGAACTGTTCCTGACCGACATCAAGCACGTGCTGTCCTGCAATCCGCTGCAGCCGGCCTACGACGCGGGTCTGAAGCAACTTGAGCCGGGCACTGTGCCTGCCATGGATTTTGCGCCCGGCCCCCACGGTGTCCACCCTGTCGGAGCAGAGGGCGGCGGGTTCTTTTTCGACAATGAAACGCCGCGTCACGACACCCTGCTGCTGCCGCACAGCATGGCCAACCGGCTCGTCACCAATGGCGAGTATCGCGAGTTCATCGACGCCGGTGGTTACGGCAAAGCGGACTACTGGCTGTCCGACGGCTGGGCGGCCGTGAACGAACAGGGCTGGAAACGTCCGCTGTACTGGAGCGAGGGGCTGGACAGCGAGTTCACCCTCGGCGGTCCGCGCGACATCGACCCCGGCGCGCCGGTCACCCACGTGTCGTACTATGAAGCCGACGCCTTCGCCCGCTGGGCCGGGGCGCGGCTACCCACCGAGTTCGAGTGGGAGCTGGCGGCCGAGTCGGCCCGTCCGGACGGCAATTTCATGGAGTCGGGCTATCTCCATCCCCGGCGCTCCGATTCGGACCAGATGTTTGGCGACGTTTGGGAGTGGACGTCGTCGTCCTATGCGCCCTACCCCCGCTTCGAGCCGCTCGCGGGTTCGCTGGGCGAATACAATGGCAAGTTCATGTGCAACCAGATGACGGTCCGCGGCGGCTCCTGTGCAACGTCGCAGAGCCACATCCGCAAGAGCTATCGGAGCTTTTTCTACCCGAATGCCCGCTGGCAGTTTCTCGGCTTCCGGCTCGCGAAGGACCTGCGGCCATGAGTGCGCAGAGCGCTGAGCTGGCAGAGATCCTGGCGGGGCTGAAGCAACCGCAGAAAATGATCTCGCCGAAGTACTTCTACGACGAGCGCGGCTCACAGCTATTCGATGCCATCACCCATCTGCCGGAGTACTACCCGACCGAGACCGAGCTCGGCATCATGCTCGATAACATTGACGAGATTGCTGACCTCGTCGGCCCGAACGCCAGCCTGATCGAGTACGGGTCGGGCTCCAGCCGCAAGACCCGGGCGTTACTCGAGCACCTGCACGAACTGGCCGTCTATGTGCCGGTGGATATTTCCGAGGACCACCTCATCGCAACGGCCCGCAAGGTCCGCAGCGAGTTTCCGGATCTCGAGGTGCTGCCTGTCGTGGCGGACTTCACCCAGCCGTTCGCCCTGCCCGATCCGACCATCACGCCGCTGCGCAACGTCGTGTATTTTCCGGGTTCGACCATCGGCAACTTCACCCACGAGGCAGCGCAGGATTTGCTCGGCGTCATGTACCAGGAGGCCGGGGCGGACGGCGCAATGCTGATCGGCGTCGACCTGCAGAAGGACCCCGGGATTATCGAGCGCGCCTACAACGACAGCGCCGGGATTACGGCCGAATTCAACCTCAACATGCTCACACACCTGAATCGTGAATTCGGATTCGACTTTGACGTCGGCGCCTTCAGCCACAGTGCGGTATACGATCCGGACGAGGGCCGCATGGTCATCGAGCTGATCAGCGGCCGCGACCAGGTCGTGACTGCCGGCGGCGAAAAAATCGAGGTTGCCGACGGCGAGGCCATCCTCACCGAGTACTCGCACAAGTACACGCTGGAGGGTTTCGCGGACATGGCGCAGCAAGCCGGCTTCGCCGTACGCAAGGTCTGGACCGACGCCGACCGGTTGTTCAGCGTTCAGTATTGCGTGCGGGCATGATGGCCGGGCAGGCCTTTACGCGTCGGGATTGACGAACTCGTCGGGAACGGCGGAACCGTCACCGAAGAAAAACTTCTCCATCTCGGCCTCGAGAAACTTGCGCGCATCGGGCTCGATGGGCGTCAGCCGGTATTCGTTGATCAGGATCGTCTGGTGCGCCAGCCACTTCTGCCACGCTTCCTTGGAGACGCTGTCGTAAATGCGCTGGCCCAGGTCGCCGGGATACGGCGAATAGTCGAGACCTTCGGCGCCCTCGCCGAGCATTACACACTTAATGGTTCTTGACATGGATTTCGCTACTCAGTGATTCGATCAGTTTTTGTACCGGCGCCGCGATACCGCCCGGAGGTGCGCCGTCGAGGCGGTGCCACGCCGTGTCCGAATTATCGGCGACTTTACGCGACGCGTCGTCAATGTGCACTACCACGGGCTGTATATCGAGATCGTAGTGGCTAAAGCTGTGTCGCAGGATGCTCCAGGAAACGGTGTCGACACCGGTCGCGTCGAGCCTGTCGCGGCACCAGTCGGCAACTTCGATGTCGTCGAGCTCCGGCAGGCTCCAGAGCCCGCCCCAGATGCCCGTCGGCGGGCGCCGCTCGAGATAGACCGCGCCATCGCTGACGGCCAGCACCATCGTGGTCGTCCGTAGCGGCCGGTCTTTCCTCGGCTTGCGGCCCGGGTAGCGGTCGATGGCCGCTTCCGCCAGGGCGATGCAGTCAACGCGCACGGGGCAGACGTCGCACTGCGGTTTGCTGCGCGTACAGACAGTCGCCCCGAGATCCATGATGGCCTGCGTGTAGTCGCCGACCCTGTCGTTCGGGGTGTTCCTCTCGGCCGCGAGCCAAAGGGCTTTGCCGACCGCCGTTTTGCCGGGCCAGCCGTTGATGGCGCGGTGCCTTGCCAGGACTCGTTTGACGTTGCCATCGAGGATCGCGTGCCGCTGCCCGAAGGCCAGCGCGAGGATCGCGCCGGCAGTCGAGCGGCCGATGCCGGGCAAAGAACACACGTCGTCAAAGTTGTCCGGAAACGCGCCGTCGAAGTCGTCGCGAATAACCTGCGCCGCCTTGTGGAGATTTCTCGCCCGGGCGTAGTAGCCCAGCCCCGACCAGTGCTCGAGAACGGCGTCCAGCGGCGCGTCGGCCAGCGCCCGAACATCGGGGAAGCGCTGCATGAATCGTTCATAGTAAGGAACCACGGTCCGGACCTGCGTCTGTTGCAGCATGATCTCCGACACCCATACGCGGTAGGGGTCGTCTACCTGCCATGGCAGGTCCTTGCGGCCGTGGCGATCGAACCAGTCAAGCAGCCGATCGGCGAAGTCAGTCATCGCCACCGAGAAGCTTGTCGAGCAGGCGCTCCTTGAGTTCCTCCTCGACCTTTTTCTTCACTTCATCCTTGAGCATCTTCTCGAGGTCCGGCGCAATGCTCGGATCCGTCAACGGCCCTGTGATCCTCAGCGGAATTTCGGCCTCGGTGAGGTCATCGAGTTCTTCGGGTGACAACGCGCCTGCCAGTTCCGGTTTGCTGAGGATTTTCGCGACGAGACCGTAGTCGACGTCGCCGGCCGCAAAGTCCACCCGGCCCTCGCCCGTGAGTCTCATGAACGGCAGCTCGGCAGCGAAGTCGTCGTTGCGAAACACGCCGTCGGCGACAGGGCCTGTTGCGCGCACATTGCTGAACTGCGTGCGCGCGGGCAGCGTCGGCTCCGGCGCCTCCTCCTGCCGGAACAGGGCGCGGGCGCGGCGCAGTTCGTACCAGACATCGGTGCCCTCCCAGGCGCCGTCGACGAGTTCCATCGTTATGCTGCCGTCGAGGTCCTGCTGGATCGCCGCCAGGTCGCGGCCGCTGCCGCCCAGCCGGAACGTGCCGTTGATCGTTCCCGTGACGTCTTCCTGGTCGAACATCGCCAGCGCCAGCGCGCCGAGACTGACGCCCTCGATGGTCTCGTTGACGGCCAACGACGGCACGTCCCCCGACGCGTCGATGCGCACGTCGCCGGCGTAGCGTCCGTCGAACAGATCCGCCGCAATCGGGTGCATGCGCAGCTTGCCATCGGCGGCGTTGAGGCCCAATTCCACGTTGGCGAACTGCATGCCGCTGAGATCGGCGCGGCCGATACTCAGGGCGCCGCGCACATTCAGCGCGCGTATCAATTCCACGGGAATTTCCACCGGCACGGAATCGCCGCCGGCAGACCCGGCGTCGCCCGCCGGCGTCATGTAGCGATCCAGGTCTATCTCATCGGCAACCAGGTCGATGCTGATCGTACCTGCCGCATCGCGCGCCACCGCCATGCTGCCCGTGAATGTCGTGTCATCGACAACCAGCTCCACGCCTTGCAGCACAATGGCGCCGTCGTCAATGCGCAGGTCGCTGTCGAAGATGACTTTGCCGAGCGCGTCGGGATCAGCCGTGACTGGCGCTTCGATATTGAGCCGCGTCATCAGCGTCTTGAGCGAGAATGCTTCCACCTGCACGTGAAAGTCCTTGCCTTGGTCGAGACCGGAAACGACCGCGTCGAGACCGACCGCCGAGATCTTCGCGTCGCTCAGCATGACGCCGTCATCGACAGGCACCAGGGCTGTCTCGATCGAGAAGTCTCCTGCGAGATCCGCGGGCTGCAACTCGAAATTGAAGTCGCTGCGAATGTCGATGGGGTCGCCCCCGCCGATTCTCCCGGTCGCCAGGTTGAAGTCGGTCAGGCTGTAGCTTTCGCCTGCCAGCGCATCGACGTAACGCACGGCCGCGTTCGAGATATCAATGCTCGCAACGCTCAGCTCGACGTCCTGGCTCGCATCGGCGCCCACAATCTCGTCCGCGGGAACGTCAGGCTCCGGTTCCTGTTCGGCCCCGGCGTGTTCGGCCATGTCCTGCCAGTTGTTGCGGCCGTTAGCGTCGACCGCCAGGTTGAGCTCGAACGAGTCGAGCACCACGGCGCCGATCTTGAGGCCCTGCCCGCGAACGAGCGGCAACACCTCGACACTGAGCCGCGCTTCTTCGAAGCTCAGGAACGGCTCAGCGCCGAAACCCGGCGCATTGCCAAGCGCGGTTCTGCCGATATCGATCCCGAAAGTCGGGAACAATGACAATCCGAGGTCCCCCTCGATCACGAGTTCGCGGCCGGTGCTGAGCCGGACTTCCTCCGCGATCCGGTCGCGGTAATCGTTGGGATCGAAAAACAACGAAATGGCAATCGCAGCCACCACGAAAAGGGCTGCGACGCCAATCAGAAGGTAGAGAAGTTTCCTGAGCAGACCACCCATTGACGGCCTCCGATGAGAGGCCGTCTAGGTTAGCAAATTGATCGCCCGCTGGGGCGGGCTCCTACTTGCAGATATCGATGTCGCCGTTGAGTGTCGAAATCGTGACGCGACCATCGCCATCACCCTGCGTAAAGCTCAGTTCCCAGCCCGGTGCATACTTGCTGGTACGCTGGGCCCTGGGGCCGAAGCAGTTGCTGATGCTGCCGTTAAACGTCTCGATGTCGAAGCGCGCCGATACGCTGCCTTCGAATACGACATCCACGTCGCCGTTGACCGATTCGGCCGTCAGCTTACCGCCATTCTCGAGGCCGGCCTGGAAATCGATCTCGCCGTTGACCGTGTTGAGGCTGGCGCGCTCGAACGAGCCGTCGCGCACCATGACGTCGCCGCTCACGGCCTCGGCCCCGACAGCGCCGGAAACCCCGACGACCGTTACGTCACCGGACACGGTATTGGCCGACGTTTCAATCTCGGAGCCGTCGCCACGCACGTCGACGTCGCCGCTAACGGCCTGCGCCGATACGTCGCTGCCTGCCGCCTGGGTCATGACGTCACCGCTGACCGTGTGCAGGCGCTGTTCGCCGCCGACGTCTTCCGCGGTGATGTCGGCGCTGACGGTCGACACGTCGATCGAGCTGTCTTCGGGGACGCGGACCTCGAGGTCGCTCGAGATGTTGCTGCTGTTATTGCGCGGGACCTTGACCTTGACGAGCACCTTGTCGCCATTGCGCTCGAGAATCAGCTCCTCGACCTTCGATCCGAGTTCGCCTGTAACCTCAACCTCATCGCGTGACCAGCCATAGACTTCGACCGACCCTGAAATGTTGATGATCTCGACCTGGCCGTCCGGGGCGGCGTCGATCGACTCGTCAACTTCCCTGGCCTGCGCGGTCACGGCTGTCGCCAGCACCGCTGATCCGATCAATACTCTGACAATCACCTTATTCACAGCTCACCTCTTATATGTCCCTGCGCGGCATTACGCGCTGCGTCAGGCCACCAACTCTCTGCATCAGCGCCAACTCTTCGCGGTACGTCTGCACCAGCAGTTCCTGCAGCAGGGGATTATCCGGTTCCTCTGCCAGCGCCGCATTAATCTGTCCGATCGCCCCGCGGATCATCGCGAGATTCTCCTCGACTTCCGCACGCGCCTCGGGCGACAACCGCTGCAGCTCGGTGTCGAGCTGCGCCTCCAGGTCACGATGCGCTTCCTGGTAGCCGACGCCCAGCGCATAGCGGCCGCCAAACGACGCCTGCTCGAAGACCAGCCCGGCCGGTACGACTTCGACGACCTGCACCTGGTCCTTGGTCGCGAGCCAGGTCAGCCCTGACGATGCGCCGACCAGCAACACGATAGCCGCCGCCTGGGCGAAGCGCGGCGTCCAGCGCGAGGTCTTCGGCCGCCTGATCGCCGCCTCGATGCCCGGCCACAGGTCCTGCTCCGGACTGATCCCGGTCGACAGATCGCGCGCCCTGGCGAGCAGTTCGTCGTCGCGTTCAATAGTGTTCATGGTTCGAATCCTTCCTGTTCGAGCTGCTGCGCCAGCAGGCGCCGCGCCCGGTGTAACTGAGCCTTGCTCGTGCCCGGCGCAATGCCGAGCATTTTGCCAGCCTCGTCGTGGCTGTACCCGTATACCGCGTACAGCACAAAAACATGTCGCGCCCCCTCGGGAAGGCGGTTGACCGCGTTCGCCAGGTCTCGCAGTTCGCCGGTATCCGCGACCGCCGCCGGCGCGTCCGTCGTCTCGCCGGCGAGCTGGATCCGGTCCTGCTCGCGCTTCGACTTGCGCATCCTGCCCAGCACCGAGTTAACGGCGATGCGATGCAGCCAGGTGGCGAAGGCGCTGTCGCCGCGAAACCGGTCGATCTTGTTCCACGCCTGGATAAACGCGTCCTGGGCGCAGTCTTCGGCTTCGGCCACATTGCCCGTCATGCGCAGGCACAGCCCGTAGACCTTGTCGACGTGCATGCGGTACAGCCGCTCGAACGCCCCGGTATCCGCACGCTGTGCTCTTGCGATCCAGTCTGCCTCGTCAGCCGGACCCGGTTCCGATACAACCGCCATGTGAGGACTATAGTCGCTGGCTGCAGTCGTCAAAAGCGCTTCCAATTGCCGAATCTCCCCGTTATTCGACCTTTTGATGGTTCTCTTTACCCTTTGGTTTAAATGCCGCAGCCTCGATTCGCGCGGCAAATGACATAAGCGACTGTCATTTCACGTAATTCTGTTATTATTCGTCTGGCCCGTCGAGAAAATGTGGCCTCCACGGTTTCACTCAAGAAAGGGAAAAATGTCAGGGCATTCGATCCTCTACCTGGGCCGCGGTGAGTTCGCTGCAGAATACCTGAGCGAGCTGGAGACCCTTCCCTTCTGCGCCCTGCTTACCCGATCCGCTGAACTGGAAGTCCCGATCGACGCGCCGTCCATTATCGACGTGGTGCTGCTCGAGGCCGGTCCCGCCATTGCGCAGTCCGGCCAGTCGCTGGCCGAAGTGATCGGCCAGCTGGAACCCTACCCGGTCGTCGCCCTGACGACGCGAGAGCGCGAGCACCGCGGAATCTCGGCCGTGCGAGCAGGCGCGCAGGGCTATATCTGTGTCGACGACATCACGGTCGAGGCGCAGGAGGTCGTCATGCAGCACGCGGTGCAGCGCCACCGGCTGCAGACGCGCCTGTCCGAGACCGATGTCTCGGTGCTTTCCATCCTGCGAGATATCAACGATGGCGTGATCGTCGTCGACGAACACAGCCACGTCCTCGATATCAACCCGGCAGCGCGGTCGATCCTGGGCCTGGGCCCTCGCGTCCAGCCCGACGCCACGTGGTCGCAGATGTTCTGCTGCATCGACGCTGACGGCGAGAACTACCCCAATTCGGCCGACCTGCCGCTGATGCGGGCCCGGAACGGCGAGAAGTTCGGCAACCAGGTGGCGATCTACCGGATGCCCGAGCAGCCCGACACGATCCTGTCGCTGAACGGCCAGGGCCTGTATGACGGCAACCGGGAGCTGATTGGCGGTGTCGTGACGTTCCGCGACATTACCGACATCGCGAGAAAGACCAGCGAGCTGCAGAAGCTTGCGCAATACGACGAGCTCACGGCACTGCCGAACCGCGGCCTGTTCACCGAACAACTGGCCCGCGCGATCGGCCGCAGCCAGCGCAAGGGAGCGCCGCTCGCCGTGCTGTTCATCGATCTCGATCGCTTCAAGTCTGTCAATGACACGCTGGGGCACGACATCGGCGATGCCCTGCTCGGCCAGGTGGCCGGGCGGTTGCGCAAGAACCTGCGCATAGGCGATTTCCCGGGACGCTGGGGCGGCGACGAGTTCGTCGTTTGCCTCGAGGACTTCGGCGACTCCGGCAACGCGGCGGCAGCGGCGCAGAAACTGCTGCTGGTCCTCTCGGAGAAGTACGAGATCGGCAACAGCGAGGTGTATTCCACGCCCAGCATCGGCATTGCCATCTATCCCGATTCCGGCGAAGCGGCCGACCGGCTTATAAAGGCTGCCGACCTCGCCATGTACGAGGCAAAGAAACGCGGCGGCGGTCGCTTCCAGTATTACTCCGAGTCGCTCAATGCGAAGCTGGAGCAACGCGAAGAGCTCGAGGTCGGGCTGCGCCACGCGCTCGTGCGTAACGAGTTTGCGCTGCATTACCAGCCGCGCATCGACGTCAACTCGGGACGCCTGATCGGCCTCGAGGCGCTGCTGCGCTGGCAACACCCGCGCTTCGGGCTGTTGCCGCCTGCCCGGTTCCTGGCCATTCTCGAGAGCAGCGGCCTGATTCACTCGGCGGGCGAATGGGTCATCGCCACGGCGTGTCGCCAGCTCGCCGCATGGCAACGGCAGTTCGAGCTGCCCGATCTCTCCATGGCGATCAACCTCTCGCCGCAGCAGTTGATGCACAAGCGGCTGGTGGAGGCCGTTGCGCAGTCGCTCGAGAATACGGCCGTCGACCCGGGATGTATCGAACTGGAGATCGGCGACGGCGAGGTTGTTCGCAAGCGCAGCAACGAAATCGAGACGCTGCGCGCGCTGCGCCGCCTGGGCGTGCGCATCTCCCTGGACCAGTTCGGTACGCGCGACGTCTCGTTCGAGTCTCTCGACAACGGCTTCATCGACAGCTTCGTGCTCGACCAGTCACTGATTGCCGACGTCGACAACAACGACAGTCACCAGCGCATCGTGCGCGCGGCCATCGCCATGGCCCGTGGGCTCGATATCGAGGTCGCCGCCGAAGGTGTCGAGACGCTCTCGCAACTCGAGTTCCTGCGCAGCTGCAACTGTGATCTCGCCCAGGGCTACCTGATCAGCCGCCCCATCCAGCCGGAGAAAGTCTCGGCCATCCTGAGGTCCGAGATCGCCGGCACGAGGCTACTCGCCCGCGGGATGCCGTAGGAGCCCGCCCCAGCGGGCGACCTGTCATCGCGATTCTTATCCGTCATTGCGAGCGCAGCGAAGCAATCTCCGAACGACCGCTCCACCCCAGACACCGGCCGCTCAAGCAGTGGCTTTCGGGGTAAGATGAACTTCTGCTAATGGCCCGTTGCGGTCGCTCGAAAATTATTTGGATGTTCGGAACTTGATGACCAAGCGACTGATAATCGCGTTTGCTACGTATTCAGTCTGGTTTTGCTTCAACATCGCAGTCGCGATCGTGCCCATTGGTGACGGCGGTGTGGCTGCGCACTTAAGGCTTACCATTACCGGCTTTCCATCGTCCCTTGCTTCATGGCTTCTGCCGCATGGGTCTATTCAAGGTGTACTTGTTGCTGGCTTACTCGGCACAGTCCAGTTGCTTGCACTCGTTGCGTTTGTGACCTACCGGCGCAATTGAGGCGACCGAAATACTGGCAGTTGAACGGCTGGTTCTGGCCGGAAGCCGCCTCCCAGGTGATCTGAGGTAGGATGACTCGTAACTGACCCACAGCGGACCTTCGTCGACCCTGCCGAATGATTCGTGCAACTGGACTTGTTCTGATAGTAACCAGTCCACAAGCAGGCAACATTCATACTGAGGAGCCGTGTTATGCGAAAACTTCTGCCGCTTCTTGGTGGCGTAATCGGATTGGTAATCATACTGGCTTACCTGAATTTCGCTTTCGGTTGGGTCATGCTATCGCAACGCCTGAGCCTGCTTCTCGCATTAGCGATCGGACCCGTCGCAGCAATTGGGACGCTCTCGCTAAGCGAGGACCTCTCAAAGTTTTTCGACAGACCCACGATTCGGGTGGGATCAGTATTCCTTGTGGTCAGTTTTGCGATCCTCACTCTGATGATAGCCATGCAACAAGCCATTTTTGCTGAATATCGGCAATTACTGGATGCTTCAGGGACAGCGGAACCAACAGCGCAGCTGAAAGAGGCATTCTCCCTTGTGAATCATGTCCAGTTGGGCGCTGATGTGGCTTTCGATATCTTCTACTCTATCGGGGTCGTTTTCATCTCATCGGCGCTCGTTCGGGGTAGCGGCCTGGAGCGATTGATCGGCATCTATGGACTAGTCGTAGGCGCAAGTCTGCTTGCACTCAATATTTGGTACTTCCCGAAACCGCCGGCTGAGATGGGGAGTATTGACTTAGGGCCCGCATCGATCGCGTGGTGGATTGCTCTTTTCGTGCTCAGCGCCCAGCTCGACAAACGCGAAAACCCTGATGATGTCTGAGTGTGGCAAGCCCGTGCCACGTCCGCTCTTGGTCGTTAGCAGACCCCCCATAGAACCTGAATGAATGACTGCTTTCAGTGAGAGCAGACATTCAAATTTGACGTTTCCGCGGAAACGTCGTTGAACGGTTGCAATACCCCGCATACCGGCCGCTCGCGTCTGCTGAGTTACAATTACTGCCCCCGAACCAAAGCAGCCTCTCGCTTTGACCAGGCTGGAATTCCGATTTTCGCATGCCCTACGAACTCAGTTTCACTAAATCTCTTGCCGTAGAAAACCCGGACATCTATTGGAACGAGTGTTGCTGGGGTGGCGACTATGTATCTGAACGACTTCTTCCGATGGTTCGTGGCGGATACGAGGGCGTTTGGCACGATCAAGAAGACTGGGGTTGGTTTATCTGGTTTCACGATGGTGATACTAAGCTTGCTGTAGACGTCTATTGTGATGATCCGAAGACGGGGACATTTCGCATCTTTCTTACCTCCCAGGTAAGGCGGCCATTGTTCGGATACCGCATCACTGACACTGACGAACTGTTTCAACTCAAGACCAGGGTATCGAAGGAACTGGAGAGCTGGGTTGACGGCGATATTGTCGAGACGCTCCTTGATAAGAACCACGACCCAATTGAACCCTAGTGCGACGCTGATTGGCTGGCCGTTTCCAGCCACCCAGGCGTTTTGAGGTACGATGGCCGCTGTTGACCACGTTGCGGTCATTCAAAATAGAAGTACTAGTTTCAATATCAAGCGCTAGATACCAGTAGCGTCAGCGGATACCAGGTAGCAATGACTGAGTACGAAGCCTACGACACCGTGATGTCGATAGCCTCTCAAACCTATACTTTGATGTTTGGGTACTTCAGTCTTGTCTTCGGGTTCCTGGTGATGAGTCATATGGCGGCCAGGAAACTCTCGCGCCAACTGGTCGTCGTGGTCATTGGTTTGTACACGTTGGCGTGCTTGGTTATTACTCTCAATTTCTACGCGCTTAACGTCGATTTAGACAACCTGTACGTGTTTATGCTGGCCCAGAAGCAGAGTGGAGCGTACGACCTTACCTGGTTCGGAATGAACCCACCGTGGGTACCAAAGTCATTGACTGTCTTTCAGATTCTGCTGGGTCTCGGCGGCTACTTCGGCTCAATTTTCTTTTTCTTCCACAGAAGAAGGAAAAACACGTCCGTCTAGAGTCGGCACGGACACCCGAGCTTGCGAGGGGGCGCTATTAGCCGACAGCCGTCGATCAGGCTCTCCAGACAGGGTTACAGAGCCACTCCTACAGCGTCTTGTCACCCTGTACAATTCGGGCCTCCCCGGCGGAGCTTAACAATGAAACTCTGGAAAAAAATCCTTCTCGGCTTCGCGGCCGTGCTTGTCCTGGCAGTTGGCGCGCTTGCGGCCACCATGAGCTACACGGCGCCGTGTCCCGACGCGCCGTCAATAGCCGCGGGCGCCGAAACAATGAAGGCGGTTCGCGCGCGCTGCTACGGTTCGGCTGACGTCCTGACTTACGAAGACGTCGAGAAACCCACGCCGGGCCCTGACGAGATTCTTGTTCGGGTGAAAGCGGCCGGTGTCAATCCGCTCGACTATCACTTTATGCGCGGTTCGCCATACATACTGCGCCTCATGGGCGGCATTGGTGAACCCGACGATCCGCGGGCCGGCGCCGATTTCGCGGGCGTGGTCGAGACCGTCGGCAACGAGGTCACAAGTTTCGTGCCTGGTGACGAGGTATTCGGCCGCACCAATGGCACCTTCGCCGAGTACGTTACCATCGGTGAGAACAGGGCCGTCGTTAAGAAGCCCGGCAACGTCAGCTTCGAGCAGGCCGCCGGCGTCCCGATTGCCGGTATTACCGCGCTGCAGGCGCTCGCCGAAAAGGGCGGACTCGAGGCGGGCCAGGACGTGCTGATCAACGGCGCCTCGGGCGGCGTCGGCACTTTTGCCGTGCAGATAGCCAAGGCGATGGGCGCCAATGTCAGCGGCGTCTGCAGCACGCGCAACGTCGCGATGGTCGAATCGATTGGCGCCGATCGGGTCTTCGACTACAAGAACGAGAACTACACTGAGGCCGATTCGCGCTTTGACCTGATCGTCGACATGGTTGGAAACCACTCGCCGTCAACCAATGTCGACTTGCTCAAGGCGGATGGCGTGCTCGTGCTCGTCGGCGGCCCGAAGGGTAACTGGATTGCACCGTTCAAGCGTCCGCTGCAGGCAATGGTTGCGGGTTGGTTCGCCGACCAGGAAATCACGACCCTGTTCGCAAGCCTGAGCAAGGAAAACATGCAGACGCTGGCTGACATGATGGGTGACGGCCGCCTCGTCACGGTCATCGACCGGACCTACACCCTCGAAGACGTGCCGGAGGCCATACGCCACTCCGAGAGCGGCCGGGCCAGGGGCAAGATCATCATAACGATGGATTGACAGGCCGCAATTGGCCAGGCAAATACCGTGTACATCGCTCCTACGTGACGCGATTGGAGAGTGAGATGGCGAAGAAGACAGTTTTTCAGTATCAAGGAGCCAAGGCGACCGTTTCCTGGAATGGCCGCTTGTGCATCCATGTCGCAGAGTGCGGTCGCGCCAAAGGCGACCTATTCGTCGGCGGCCGTGATCCCTGGTGCCAGCCTGATCTCGCGACAGATGAAGAGGTCGCTGATGTAGTGCTTCGATGCCCGACCGGAGCGTTAACTGTCGAATTCGCGGACGGCTCAGGCGCGGAGCAACCTGAGCCCGTCAATACGGTGAATGTCGCCTACAACGGGCCACTGTTCGTTCGCGGCAGCCTGACAATAGAGGATGTGCCTGCCAATGCGCCGGGGACTGCTTATCGTGCGGCACTATGTCGCTGTGGCAAATCGCGGAACAAACCGTTCTGCGACAATTCGCATGAAAAAGAAGGATTCTCCGACTACGGCGCCGTCGGCGAGACTGGATCGCAAGAGCATGAAGACGGAGGCGAACTGGCCGTCAAGCCGATAAAGGATGGTCCACTGATGTTTAGCGGCAACCTGACGATAAGGAACAGCAGCGGACGTGACGCCTGGCACGGTAGCCGTGTTGCGCTATGTCGTTGTGGACAATCCGCAAACAAACCATTCTGTGACGGCGCGCACAAGCAGGCGGGCTTCAAGAGCGACTAGATAGCCGAAGATTCGATTCGAGGTCTGCTGCGGCCGACGCTTCTGGCCGTTAGCAACCCCAGGCCCTTTGATACACTCAGCGACTGGTAATGACTCGAAGGGGCCTCATCACAGGTTCGCGCAACAAGTGAGATCTCTTTTTGGCCGAGCTCAAGAGCATTGACGTCTGACAGACTAAAACCAGTTTTGGAGCTGGTGGGGTCCGGCGCGGTCCTTATCGGCCTCATATTCGTTGGCCTGGAATTGCGACAGAATACGGCGGCCATGGAAGCTGCCAGCCTGCAGAATCAAACCGACGCATCTACGAATTTCCTGACCTTTGTGGCTTCAGATCCGGATTTGGCGCGCATCTGGATCGAAGGACAGGACGACCTGAGCAATCTTGATGAAACGGATGCATTCCGCTATTTCTTGCTCACTCGAGCCCGTTGGTTGCGAATGCAGAATGCATATCTGCAGTGGCGTCGCGGCATGCTTACTGACCATGACTGGAATTATTACGTGGGCCTGATTTGCGACCCCGCGGCGACTGGCGGCAGGCAGTTCGAGGGAACCTGGAGCGACCACAGCTCGGCGCTAGCTGGCGATTTCGTCGCATTCGTGGACGAATGCTGGGCGGGCAATCGTTAGCACGAGAGACGACCTGGAGCAAAGGCGGTACCGACGGCTGCTGGTGGCCGTAAACAGACAGCCGCGTGGTCTGAGCTACAATGATAATTGTCGACCCAAGGCGGTCGCTGCCCAGATATAGCTGTGGTTTTGAATTAGCTCTCCGGACGGTCTGCCGAGAACATGGAACGCTATAGTCGCAAGGACATTTTCGAGTTTGTTGGTGTTGTTGCCATCGTCCTGTCATTGGCAGCTGTGGCATATGAGGTGCGCCAGAATACTGCCGCTGTCCGTAGCGCCGCGATTCAGGCGGTTTCCGACCAATCCTCACATGCCATTTCACTTTTTGTTGAGAACTCAGATTTGCGAGATGCAGTATACGCTGCAGATGAAGGCAATGCGGATCAGACGCAGCTCAGACAGGTGAACACATACTACGCTCTACTATTGCGGCTCCAGATAAACCGGTTTCTTCAATCTGAAGTCGGAGCAATAGACAGACAGGTCATTTTGAAAATGGGTGGCCGCGCGACAGTCTATAGTACGCCTTCGTTTCGCAATTACTGGGACAACATAAAGGAAAATCAACCTGCTGATTTTCGTGAGTTCATGGAAAACGAGGTTTTTTTTGAAGAGGTTGTCGGACCCGATTACACGACTCACTGAACGGTCGCAGCTTCCTCAATAAAACATCTGAGTGACGGCTATCCGCAAGAGCGGCCGCCATGTGATGAATTTGCATCGCCCGGCGGGGCGGGCTCCTACTGCGCGGTTCCGCAGTTCCAGCAGGCTGCAAACTGGCCTTCGTTCTCCTCGCCGCACTTGCGGCACTTCCAGTCGGCGTGCGGACTCTCGTCCACGATGGCCGAGTCGATCAACTGTTTCGCCCGGTCATAGTCGATGTCGTTGATGATCCAGAGTTCCGGCCAGATCTCCTGCAGCGGCATCTCCCCCGCGATACCGCCCAGGTACTCGTTGCGAAGCTGGCACGGAATCCCCTCACTTTCGAGCAGGTTCTTGTAATGGTTGATCGTCACCAGGCTTTCGGATGACGTGAGCTTTTTCATTTACCACCCAGTGACTTCAGGAATGCTTTGGGGCTGCGGCCCTCTTCGAGCACCTCGACCAGCGCCGAGCCGACGATGGCTCCGGAGGCGTGTCGGCCAACGTTCGCCACGTCGTCGGCGTTGCGAATCCCGAAGCCGGCGCACACCGGCAGGTCCGAGACCGCTTGCACGTCGTCGAGATAGTCGGCCAGGTCGGCCGGAAGTCCGGCATCGCCGCCCGTGATGCCGGTAATCGTGACCGCATAGACGAATCCGCGCGACGCATCGCAGAGCATTTCGAGCCGCTCTCTCGGCGTCGCCGGCGTCACGAGCTGGATCAGCCCGAGCCCCTGGTCTTCGAGCGCCGCGCGCAGTTCAGCGCACTCTTCGAAGGGCAGGTCCGGCACGATAAACGCCGATACGCCCGTGGCACGCGCGCGCTCGGCCAGGCGGTCGAAGCCGTACGC
The DNA here is from genome assembly GCA_030066735.1 of Woeseiaceae bacterium. Classification (GTDB taxonomy): domain Bacteria; phylum Pseudomonadota; class Gammaproteobacteria; order Steroidobacterales; family Woeseiaceae; genus UBA1847. Next base: position 29,074 of record JASJBB010000064.1, read on the forward strand.
CAGCAGCGGATTGAGGTAGGACATCATCACGAGCGGCGTGCCCAGCACGCCCGCCATCTCGAGTTCGGAGAAAATCCACTCGAGGTTGACGCCCTCGCTCAGGGCCGCGTGACTCGATCGCTGGATCGTCATGCCGTCGGCCATCGGGTCCGAGAACGGGATGCCGATCTCGACGGCATCGCCGACGCTCGCGACGGCCTTCAACGTGTTGATGAAGTCGCCGGGCTCCGGGTAGCCGGCCGTAATGAACGGCACCAGCGCGGGCCGGCCGCTGTGGTTGGCAGCCTTGATGGCTGCCGTCAGTCGTTCATGCGCTGGCATGCTTGCGAATCCTCGGCGGGTACTTGGTCAATGTCGGCATGTCCTTGTCGCCGCGCCCCGAGTTGCCAATCAGCACCCGCTTGCCCGGGTTGGCCTGCGACCACTCGCGGGCCGCGGCAAACGCGTGCGACGTCTCGAGCGCGGTCAGTATGCCTTCAGTCTCGCAGAGCTCTTCAAGCGCATCCAGCGCCTCATCGTCGCTGGCCGCAACGTAGGTCACCCTGCCCGTCGCCTGCAGCAGGGCATGCTCCGGTCCCACGCCCGAGTAGTCGAGCCCGGCGGAAATCGAATGCGTTTCCTGCACCTGGCCGTCGTCGTCCTGCAGGATCATCGTGTACGAACCCTGCAGTACGCCGGGGGTGCCGGTCGCGAGTGTGGCCGCATTCTGGCCGAGACCGCTGCCGGTGCCGCCTGCTTCGACGCCGATCAGCTCCATGTCGTCGCCGAGCAACGGGTAGAAAAGGCCGATCGCGTTGGATCCGCCCCCGACGCAGGCGAACGTGGCGTCGGGCAGGCCGCCGGCCTGGTCGAGCATCTGCTGCCGCGCTTCCTCGCCAATGACCGACTGCAGCTCGCGTACCAGGTAAGGATACGGGTGCGCGCCGACCGCCGAACCCAGCAGGTAGTAGATGCCGTCCGGATCGCTGACCCACTTGCGCAGCGCCTCGTCGATCGCGGCCCGCAACGTCTTGTCGCCGGACTCGACGGCCACGACCTCGGCGCCCAGTCGCGTCATGCGATCGACGTTGGGCGCCTGGCGCTCGATGTCGACCGCGCCCATGTACACGCTGCATGGCAATCCGACCCGTGCACAGGCCGCCGCCGATGCAACGCCATGCTGGCCGGCGCCCGTCTCCGCAATGACGCGCTTCGCACCCAGTCGTTTTGCCAGCAGCGCCTGGCCAATCGCATTGTTGATCTTGTGCGCGCCGGTATGCGCCAGGTCCTCCCGCTTGAGCCAGACCTCGGTGCCCCAGCGCTCACTGAGCCGCGGTGCGTAGCTCAGCGCCGTCGGCCGCCCCACCCATTCGCGCAGTTCGCGCCGGAACTCGTCCTGAAACGCGGCGTCGTGCAGGAACTCCCGGACGCCCTGCTCGAGTTTTTCGAATGCCGGCACCAGGGTCTCCGGCACGTAGCGCCCGCCAAAGGGCCCGAATCGTCCCCGCTCGTCGGGCAGCTCGCCGTTGACCTGGGCTTTGAGTAGTGCCTTTGCTTCTGCGGCACCCATTTGCGACTTCATTACTGCTTCTCCGCGGCGCGCGCCGCACTGATGAATTGCCTGATCCTGGTCATGTCCTTCACGCCCGGCGCTGATTCGACGCCGCTCGATACGTCGACGCCCCACGGTCGAACCGTGGCAATGGCCCGGGCCACGTTGGCAGCATCGAGGCCGCCGGCCAGGATCATTTGCCGGCCCTCCGACAGCGACGCTGCCTGGTCCCAGTTTACGGTTTCCCCGGCGCCACTGGAGGGTCCTTCATAGACAAACGTCCCGGCGCTATCTGCGATCGCTCCACCACCTTGCCGGTACACGGGCCACTTCCCCATACCTGCGGGCACATCCAGCCCGGCGAAATCTTCCGCGTCGGTCTGCAGGACATCGGGCCCGAATCCCTCCCGAACGGTCTGCCACGCATCGGCCGAGGGATGCCGCATGACGGCGACGCGCAGGACGCCGGCCGGGACGACGGCCGCGGCCGTGACGGCATCGGCAACGCTGACTTCGCGCGGCGATTCGGCGAACACGAAACCGACCGCATCGGCGCCGGCCGCGACCGCGGCCTCTACGGTTGCCGCGTCGCGCAGCCCGCATATCTTTACGAACAGGCTCATGCAGCCACTCCGGCCGCGCCGGCGTCGCGCATGGCGGCGACGAGACCCGCGGGGTCGTCGCTGCGCATCAGTGCGGTGCCGACCAGCGCCAACCGGTAACCGAGCCCCGCTACGTCAGCCGCGTCCGTCTCGCTGTGCAGCCCGCTTTCGGCAACGCAGCGGCCGGCCGGCAATGCCGGCGCCAGGCTGGCCAGGCGGTCTGGGTCGACGTGCAGGGTGCGCAGGTTGCGCGTGTTCACACCGAACAACAGCTGGCCGGCATCGGCGCGCTCACGGTCGTGCGGATTGTCGAGCAACCCGGACGACCGCGCGAGGTCGTTCTCATCGAACGACTCGAGCAATACGAACATGCCCTGTTCGGCCGCACAGTCGAGCATGGCGCGCAGCTGGCCATCGTCCAGCATCGCTGCGATCAGCAATACGCCGCTGGCGCCCGCGCTGCGCGCTTCGAGTATCTGCACCGGGTCAACGAGGAAATCCTTGCGCATCACCGGTGTACCGGGAACCGCGGCCACGACCTCGGCGAGGTGCTCCAGGCTGCCGTCGAACCGGCTGGGCTCGGTCAGCACCGATATGGCGGCGGCACCGCCCGCGGCGTACTGCCGCGCGCGGCTCGTCCGATCGACGCCCTGTCCCGTCAATTCGCCCTCGGCCGGCGAGCGGTCCTTGATCTCGGCAATGACGTCGAACGTACCAAGCTGCAGCGGCACGACCGGCTTGTCGAGCTGCGCGGCGCCTGGCGTTCCGGCCGCGGCCGCCCGCTCCGCGCTGGACGTCGCCATGGTCTGCAGGAAGTCGCTCATGCCGCTCCGAAATGCGCCCGCAGTTTGTCGAGAAACCGGCTCGCGGACCCGTCGTCGATGGCCGCCGCCGCCATGCTTACGCCGGCTGCCGGATCGTCGACCATGCCCTGCACCTCGAGCACCAGCGAGGTGCCCATCAATAACGCGTCACGATGCGGTCCCGTGTCGTCGCCCGTGAACACCCGGATCAGTTCGCGCGCATTGTGCCCGGCGTCGCCGCCAGCCAGGTCCTGCGGCGCGCAGCGTGCGAGGCCGTAGTCCCCGGGTGTGCGGCGCGTCTGCGTTACGTCACCGGGGCGGACGTCGAACAGCACGAAGTCACCGGCCGGCGTCGCCTCGTCCCAGCCGGGCTCGCCGTGCACGACGAACGCCCGCTCGATGGCCATGCCGGCCAGCGCATCCGCCATGAGCCTCGCAGCGTCGACGCTCCATGCGCCGATAAGCTGGTACGGAGGCGAGGCGGGATTCGTGAGCGGGCCCAGCATGTTGAAGACAGTACGCACGGCGAGAGCGCCGCGGACCGGCACGACCGCTTTCATGGCGGGGTGGTAGGCCGGCGCGAACAGGAACGTAAACCCGGTCGCGTCCAGGCAGTCGATGGCCGCCGCCTTGTCGAGTGGCAGGGTCATGCCGAGGCTCTCGAGCATGTCGGCGCTGCCGGACTTGCTGGAAATCGACCGATTACCGTGCTTGACCACCCGCGAGCCGCAGGCTGCCGCCAGCAAACCCGTGCCCGTCGACAGGTTGAAGCTCCCGGACCCGTCCCCGCCCGTGCCCACGGTGTCGACGGTCGGCTGCCCCTCGGGAATCCCGGGGTTCACGGCCAGTTCGCGCATGGCCGTGGCGAAGCCGCGGATCTCGTCGGCTGTCTCGCCCTTGGATCGCAGGCCGGCAAGAAAAGCGCCCGCTAGCGCCTCGGGCATCTCGCCCCCGGCCAGGTCGCACATGAAGTCGTGCGCCTGCTTTTCGGTCAGCGACTCGCCGTCGAGCAGTGCGTCCAGCATCGCGCTGTATTCGGTGCTCATGACGCACCTTGCCGCAGGAAATTGGCCATGAGCCGATCGCCCTCGGGCGTCAGCACACTCTCCGGGTGAAACTGCACGCCTTCAAGCGGCAGCTCGCGGTGGCGCACGCCCATGATCTCGTCCTGGTCCGTCGTCGCCGTTATCTCGAGTTCGTCCGGCAGGCTCGTGTGCTGCGCACACAGCGAATGGTAGCGGCCGACCTCCACGGGCTGCGGCAACCCCTCGAAAATCGTCTTGCCGTCATGCCGGGCCAGCGATGTCTTGCCGTGCATCAACCGGGGTGCGCGCACGATCTCGCCGCCGAAATGCTGCACGAGGCTCTGGTGGCCGAGACAGACGCCGAGCAGCGGCACGCGGCCGGCAAAAGCCCCGATCATCTCGAGCGAGACACCCGCATCGTCGGGCCGCCCCGGTCCCGGCGAGATCACGACGTGAGTCGGCTCGAGCCGCAGCGCGTCGTCGACCGAAATCGCGTCGTTGCGGTAGACCAGCACTTCGGCCCCCTGGGCCGCAAAGGCCTGCACCAGGTTATAGGTAAACGAGTCGTAGTTGTCGATCAGCAGCATGCGCATGCTAGAGACCTTCCCCGGCTATCTCGAGGGCTCGCCGCAGGATGGCGCTCTTCGCAAGCACTTCGCGATACTCGTTTGCCGGTACCGAATCGGCCACGATGCCAGCGCCGGCCTGGAAGCTGTACTCGTCGCCCGAGAATACGAGCGTGCGGATCGTGATGGCCTGGTCCATGTCGCCACTCAGTCCAAAGTAGCCCGCGGTGCCGCCGTAAAGACCGCGGCTCACATTTTCCATTTCCTCGATGATTTCCATTGCGCGGACTTTGGGCGCCCCGACGAGCGTCCCTGCCGGGAAGCTGGCCGCAAACAGGTCGAACTGATCGCTGCCCTCCGCCAGCTCGCCCTTGACGCCGCTGACGATGTGCATCACATGGCTGTAGCGCTCGATAGCCCGATACGGGTCGACGTGGACCGAGCCGGGCTCGGCCACCCGGCCGAGGTCGTTCCTCGCAAGATCGACCAGCATGACGTGCTCCGCCGCCTCCTTCGGGTCGGCCAGCAGCGCCGCCTCGTTGGCGCGATCTTCCTCGGGCGTCTCGCCGCGCGGCAACGTGCCGGCGATCGGCCGCAGCGACGCGGTCGAACCATTCAGCTTCACCAGCGCCTCGGGCGAGGAACCGACGACCTGCAGGTCGCCGAACTCGAGGAAAAACATGTACGGCGACGGGTTCAGCAGCCGCAATGCCCGGTAGACCTCGAACGGCGCCACGTTGCTGCGCCCCTTGAACAATACCGAGATCACGATCTGGTAGATGTCGCCGGCCGCGATGTACTCCTTGCAGGCCGCTACGCGTTCACGAAACTCGGCTTCGGTGAAGCTCGCACCGGCCGGCGAGATCTCGACGGCGCCGTTGCCGTTCGGCACCGGTCCGCGCAGGCAGCGGATGACGTCGTCGCGCAGCGCCTTGCGCTCGGCCTCCGGACCGTCATGCAGCAGCGCAACGCGTCGCGTCAGGTGGTCGAAGACCAGCAGCGAGGCCGGCGCCACGAATGCCGCGTCGGGTATGTCCGACTGGACCTCGACGTCGCGGGGCAGACGTTCGAACAGCCGCACGACGTCGTAACCCGACACGCCGACGAGTCCGCCGGCAAAGGGCAGACCTTCCACATCGGGTCCGGGCCGCGGCGCCAGCGCAAGCGCGTGCCGCAACGAGTCGAGATATTCCTGCTGATTCGTCGGCCTCGGGTTGCGCTCGCCATTCACCTGCAGGAAGTCGCCGTCCATGCGCACCTCGAGCGCGTCGCCGAAGCCGAGGAACGAGTAGCGAGCCAGCCGCTCGCCGCCCTCGACGCTCTCGAGCAGGAACCGCGGTCGCAGGTCGCGCAGCTTGAGGTACGCCGATACCGGCGTGTCGAGATCTGCGGCTATGTCAAACGGAGCTTCCAAATTCCTCACCCATAAAAAAACCCATCACCACGACTGCGGAGATGGGCTCTGGAATGTCGCTCAGCCGATGGTCAGCCAGCCGCCCCCTCCTTCGAGGACAGCCACCACCAGTTGTTGCGACGAGCGTTCATGCAGCGAGTATCACTGCCGCCCGGGACAAGGTCAACGGTTGCGATTGAAATTACAGCTCGTACATGATCGGCAGCACGAGCGAGAAGCCTATCCACATGATGATGGTCAGTGGAATGCCCACGCGCAGGAAGTCCGCGAACTTGTAGCCGCCGGCGCTCAGGATAAGGAGGTTGGTCTGGTAGCCATACGGCGTTGCGAAGCTCATGTTGGCGCCGAACAGCACCGCGAGAATGAACGGCTCCACGCTGACGCCGAGTTGCTGGGCAATTCCGATCGCGATCGGCGTGCCGATTGCCGCTGCGGCGTTATTCGACACGATATTGGTCATTAACGTCATCAGCAGCAGGAACGCGCTCAGGATCATCGGTGTCGGCAGCGCCGACACGGACATCACGAAGCTCTCCGCCACGTAGTTGGCCATGCCCGTACCGACCAGCGCCTTACCCAGCGCCAGGGACGTCACGATGATCATCACGACCGGTATCGACAGCGCCGTTGTCGCGTCGCGCCAGCTCAGGCAACCGGTGACGATCATGAGTCCCAGGCCCACCAACGCGCTGACCGAGATCGGCATGAGCCCGGTTGCCGCCGCCAGCACGACGAGGCCCATGATGGCCAGGGCGCGCTTCGCGTTGTGCGTGTGCGGCAGGTCGGTCGTACCGTCCAGGACGAGCATCGAGCCGCTGTCCTTGAGCTTGGAGATGGCCTCGCTGGAGCCCTGGACGAGCAGCACGTCACCGGCGCGCAGCCGAATCATGTTGAGGTCGCCCGTGACCTGGGAACTGGGCGCCCGGGCGCGATGCAGCGCAAGCGGCATCAGCCCGTGACTGCTCGAAAATCGCGCCGCCGCCAGGCTGCGCAAATGCAGCGGCGATCCGCGGGTCACGACGACTTCGGCAAGCTGCTGCCCTTCGGCTTTGAGCGGCGTCTCCTCGTCGACCGGGTGTTCGATGTCGGAGATGTTGAACAGGGTCGCCCCGATCAGCTGCTCGTAATGCTTGAGGTTTTCGGGCGAGTCCTTCACGAACAGCCGGTCGCCGGGCTGCAACACCACCGACGGCAGCTTGGCCAGCTGCAGCGACTCGCTGCGCTGGATCTTGTCGATGCGCATGTGGCCGCTGCATCTTGCGAGCACTTCGGACAGCTTCTTGCCGTCGGCAAAGCCGCCTTCCTTGACGTGCAGCTGGGCGCTGAAGATGCGCGGCGTCGTATCCGCCATCGGCGGCGTCCGGTCCGGCAGCAGCCGCGGCGCCACGAGCCACAGGAACGCGATTGCGGCGCCGCCGACAATTGCCACGGGGAGCGTGAATTCGAACATCGTGAACTCGTGCATGCCGAGATCCTGCGAGATGCCGACGACCAGCAGGTTGGTCGACGTGCCGATCGTGGTCGACATGCCGCCGACGATCGTCGCCAGGCCCATCGGCAACATGACCTTGGACACCGGGAACTTCGAACGCAGTGAGGCCCCGACGAGGATCGGCATCAGCAGCACGACGATCGGCGTGTTGTTCATGAACGCGCTGAGCACCGCGCCGGCGACGAGCGTCGTCAGCAACGCCGTGATGGGCCGCGTCGCCCAGGCCTTGCCGACGACGTTGGCCAGCGGTTGCAGGGCGCCGGTGGTCTCCAGGGCCTTGCCGACCATCATCAGGGCGCAGATGGCAATCAGCGCTTCGTTGCCGAAACCGATGAAAAAGTCCGCGGGCGCCAGCGCCCGTGCGCCGTCCCTGTAGTAAGGGATGAGCTCGAAACCGACGACGAGAATTATCAGTATGGCCAGGGACGAGGACTCGAGCGGGATCCTGTCGCGAGTGAACAGGAACAACGCAAGAACCGTCAGGACCAGTACCGCGATGCCATGTGCGTCGGGAGTCATCGCGAGCACCGTATCTTAGATCAGGCAGGCTCCGCAATCTGGCGTTCGGTAAATCTTTGCTGTAAGACCGCGGCCACCTGGCGGTGGAAATTGACGAACTCGGCAAACGTCCACCCTGATGTGTCCGGTGGCTCGGAGATCACGCAGGCATCGGCGTAGCGCAGCAGTGGTGCGAGATTGGCGTATCGGTAGGCCGCCACTCCATCTTCCGGAAACAGCGCCCAGGGGGACATGACCAGCAGATTGCGGTGCCGCTGGGCGCTGGAGTCCAGCGCCTGGCGCCAACGCCGTTGCCAGCCCTCGCGAAGGCGCTTGTCGGGCATGGGCGGCACGCGCCCCGCCTGTTCGAGCACCGGCACAGGCCCGAACGTCTCGGCCAGGCGGCGCGATTGCCGGACCAGCGCGTCGCGCACCCGCGCAACGAGCCTCTCTGTCAGCAGCAACGTGCTGAATTCCCCGGGGTCGAGGCGCAGCCTGGCGACCATCGTGCCGATGCCCGCGAGTTCGATGGCGAGGCGCCGGTTGAGCCACGCATCGTGCCGCATGCGTGGTGTCGGCCACCTGGCGCTCGTGAACCCGTGTTCACCCGATTCCACGGCGCCGGCGGCGGCCCGCAGCAGCCCGGCCTCGTCGACCTGCCCCTCCGCGGTGACGAAATCCGGCAGCCGGATGCGCCGCGACACCCATGCCGACGCGACCGGCGCCAGCACCTGCGTCCCGGGGATAACGACCGTGCCCGGTTCCGGACCGAGCAAGGGGCACGCCGACGCGACCTCGGTGGCCATGGCGACACGCAGGTGGCGCTCATTGCGCAGGTCCCAGAGGTCCTGCCAGCGCGTGTTCCGCGGATCGCGGACGACGCACAGCGGCCCGGCGCCGAGCTGCCGCAGGCGCGCATGCCACAGGTCCCGCGGTGCAAGACCGCCTTCGCGCACGGTCAGTGCGACCTCGCCCGGGTCTGCATTCGCGGCAACGGCCGCGTCCCGCAACAACCCGCCGACGTTCGCCAGCCCACCATCCCTGGCATCGGTCGAGATCAATTCGACGGCCAGCGCGTGCCCGCTGACGAGAATGTCGAAGGACTGCTGCGTGAAGTGATCGGCCGCAGCCGGCGATTCGGCCAGCAGGCGCGCGTCCGCCGACAGCGTGGCGCCGCTTTCCGTGTCGTCGGCGAAAAGAGTATGATCGCGGGAAACAGCCATCTTCGGCATTGTCAGTACTGCCCACCCTGCGCGCTGCCCGCGTATCTGGGCGGCTTCATCAGATTTTGCGAGCGGGTTCCTAATCTCCATGGCAATAGGGGCACAGAAGACATTGCGTCGTCAGGACATCATGTTCGAGGACAAGGACCAGGCGCTGCGCGACGACGTGCGCACCCTGGGTGCGATGGTCGGCGACCTGATCCGTGAGCAGGGCGGCGAGGACCTGTTCGAATTCGTGGAAACCGCGCGGCGCCGCTCGATCAGGCGCCGGGAAGACAACGAGCTGCCCGGCGAGGAACTGGCCAGTCTCGTCGAGAACCTGGATCCCGACCTGGCCCTGCAGGTCATTCGCAGCTTCTCGACCTACTTCCAGATGGTCAACACGGCCGAGAAAGTGCATCGTATTCGCCGCCGCCGTGAATACCTGCGTGAAGTCGGCCATTACCAGCCCGGCGGGTTCGAAGATACGCTCGTCAAGCTCAAGGCGTCGGGCGTCACCGTGGACGAGCTCCAGGAGCTGATCGATACGCTTAGCATCGAGCCGGTGTTCACGGCGCACCCGACCGAGCCGACGCGGCGCACGATCCTGCGCAAGGAACAGAACATCGTCCGCTACCTCGTCGACCTGCTCAACCCGACGATGACCGCGCAGGAGCGGCACGCCTGTCTCGCCAACATCCGCCTGCTGATCACGACCGGCTGGCAGACTGACGAACACCCGTCGGAGCAGATGTCGGTTGCCGACGAGCTCGAGCATGTCCTGTTCTTCATTACCGACGTCCTGTATCGCGCGACGCCACCCTTCTACGAAGACATCCTGATGGCGGTGCAGCGCATCTACGGCGACGAGGCCGACAAGATAACCGTACCGTCCATTCTCAAGTTTGCTTCCTGGGTCGGCGGCGACATGGACGGGAACCCGAACGTCAACGCCAAGACGATTCGCGCCACGCTTGCCCGGCAGCGCGCCCTGATTCTCGACCTGTATTACAACGAGTGCGCGGCGTTATCGGCGAAGCTCAGCCAGTCGACCGAGCGCGCGGAATTCGACGAGCAGCTGCTGGCAAAGATCGAGGAGTATCACGGCGTTTTCCAGAATGCCTATCACGCGGTCCCGGCCCGGCATCGCAATATGCCGTATCGCGTCTTCCTGCGACTGATCCAGCAGCGGCTGCAGTCGACCTATGACGACGACATCTTCCCGTATGAAAATTTCCGCGAGCTGCGCGCCGACATCCAGCTCATCGAAAACAGCCTGAAATCGAACAAGGGTGAGCACGCCGGCCTGTTCGCGGTCACTAGACTGCTCCGCCGCATCGACACGTTCGGCTTTCACCTGATCACGCTCGACGTGCGCCAGGACGCCGAGGTGCACCGCGAAGTCGTCGGCGAGTGCCTCGGTGAGGACGACTGGGACGAGTGGTCGCAGGCGGACCGCTGCGCCCGGATTCTCGAGGCGCTCGACAGCCGCGAGAGCATGCCGACATCGCTGAGCACGCAGGCGCGCAAGACCATCGGCGTCTTCCAGGCTATCGCCTTCTGTCGCCGGAAATACGGCAAACGGGCGATCGGCCCGTTCATCGTCAGCATGACGCAGGGCGCCGACGACATTCTTTCGGTGCTGTTGCTTGCGCAATGGGGCGAGCTGCACAACAAGCGCTTCGAGATACCGCTCGACGTTGCGCCGCTGCTCGAGACTGTCGACGACCTCGATCGCGGCCGCGAGATCCTCAAGGAGCTGCTCGAGACCCCGCCGTACCGGGAGCACCTGGAGCGCCGCGGCAACCGGCAGACCGTCATGATCGGCTACTCGGACTCCAACAAGGACGGTGGTCTCGCGTCGGCCCGCTGGGCGCTGCAGAACGCACAGGTAATGCTGGTCAACGCCGTCGAGTCGGAAGACGTCGAGCTCACGCTGTTTCACGGTCGCGGCGGCACGATCAGCCGCGGCGGCAGCAAGACTCACGTCGCCGTGCTCGGCGCGCCGCCGGGGACCGTCAACGGGACCCTGCGAGTCACCGAGCAAGGCGAAATCATCAATGAGAAGTACGGCCTTCGGGGTATCGCGCTGCGCACGCTCGAGCAGGTGACGGGATCGGTCGCGCTTGCCACGGCCATGCCGCGGCACCGTGGCAACGACATGCCCGAGTGGCACGACATGATGGATGTCATTGCCGAGGAAAGCCGGCGCGTTTACCGCAAGCTCGTGTACGAAACGCCGGGTTTTTACGAGTATTTCCAGCAGGCGACACCGATCGACCTGATCCAGCGCATGCGCATCGGCTCGCGGCCTTCCTCGCGCCGGTCCCAGCAAGGCATCCAGGACCTGCGCGCCATCCCGTGGGTATTTTCGTGGACTCAGTCGCGGTGCATGCTGCCCGGCTGGTACGGCATCGGCTCGGGTCTCGCCAAGGCGGCCAAGGAGTTCGAGGACGGCGCGTTTCGCGAGATGTTCGCCGAATGGTATTTCATGCGGGCCCTGACGGCTGACGCCGAGATGGTGCTGGCCAAGGCCGACCTCGGCATTACCCGCCTCTACTCCGAGCTCGCCGGGGAACTGCACGAGCAGTTCTTCCCGATTATCGAAGCCGAGCACGACCTCACGCGCGACCTCATTCTCGAGTACTCGGATCACGACCTGCTGCTCGAGGGCGACAGCACGCTGCAGCGGGCGATTATGTTGCGTAACCCTTACGTCGACCCGATGAGCCTGATGCAGGTCGACCTGCTGGCGCGCTGGCGAGACTCCGACCGGGAAGACCAGCGATTGCTCGACGCGCTGCTCGCAAGCGTGAACGGCATCGCACAGGGGCTGCAGAATACCGGGTAGAATGGCCGGATGATCGTCATTTCGCGCATCCGGCTTACTCTCCTTGGCTTGCTCGCGCTGTCCTGCGTGGCCTATGCGCAGGACAAGGCCCCGGAGTTCGCCCGCGTCGTGCACGATGCCGACAATCGCCCGCGCGCGCTGCAGATGTCGATTGCGAGCTATGCGCCGGCAGCGGGCGACAGCCTGCTGCAGGTTGATCTCGTCGGAGCGATCCACATCGGCGACCCGGCTTATTACGCCGAACTCAACGACCGCTTTCGCGAATACGACGTGCTGTTGTACGAGCTGGTCGCGCCCGAGGGTGTCAGCGGTGACCGGCTCGAGAAGCGCAAGGGCATCCTGTCGTCGACGCAGATCGGCATGACCAAGATGCTCGACCTGTCGTTCCAGCTCGATGAGATCAACTACGACGTCGCGAATTTCGTGCACGCAGACCTGTCTCCTGACGAGCTGCGCGCCAGCATGGAGGAGCGCGGCGAGTCGCTGTACGTCTATTTCTGGCGCATCTTCTTCGCCACGATGAACGAGTACGCGAAGGACCCGCTCGGGCTGCGTGACATGGAGATGCTCTCGGGCATGATCGCCGCCGAGCAGGACAACTCGTTCAAGGTGATGATCGCCTACGAGATGACAGACATCGATTCGGTGCAGGATGTTCTCGGCGACGACTCCAGCAACGCGGTCATCGGCGCCAGGAACCAGCGCGCCATCGACGTGCTGCAGCGCGAAATTGAAGGGGGCGCTACGCGCATCGGCATTTTCTATGGCGTCGCCCACATGCCCGACCTGGAAGAGCGCCTGGCCGATCAGCTCGGCCTGAGCTGGCAGAGCACCGACTGGGTCGACGCCTGGCAACTCGGCGACGGGGACCGTGGCACCCCGCGTAAGGACCTCAATAACAAATAGGAGCGGCCCATGGCCGCAGTAAAGCGCCGCTACGTAGCGGTCATCATTGCCCTAATTCTTATCGTCGGGATTCCCGGATACCTGTCGATGTACACGTCGCCAGATCCCGATTACTCGGAACCGCAAACTGCTGCCGAGGGGGCCGGGGAACGAACTACTGAAGGCTTGCGGGCAGATGCGCCGCCTGCTCCTGTGTTCCCCGACCTGCGCCGACCGGCCGCACCACAACCGGCCGCTGCGTCGCCAGTTGCGTCGGTTACGGCATCAGACGCGCCAGACTACGAGGAGCCTGAATCCGACCCGGGCGCGTCGGCGTACGTCAGCAGTTGCCAGCCTGCGGCCGGCGTGTCGCCGAACCCGAATGCCGAGGGCCGCAGAGCTCGCCTGAAAATCGCTTTGGCTGCACCGGAAACTGCCTACATCGTCCAACGGCTGCGTGAAGCTGAGAATCTCGTGCTGACGCAGACGGCAGGTCGCATCAGTTTGAAGTTCTATCCCGGCGGCATCATGGGATCCGATGCCGACGTAATAAAGAAGATGCAGGTCCGCGTGTTGCAGGGCGCCTTGCTCTCCCCGGCCAGCCTGCAGGAAGCCGTGCCGGCGCTGGGCATTTACCGCCTGCCAATGCTGTTCCGTTCGAAGGACGAAGTGGCACACCTGCGCGAGATAACCGACCCGGTGCTTTACGACGCTTTGCTTGAAGCTGGCTATGTCGCCTTCTGCTTCGCGGGCAATGGTTTCACGCGCTTCTTCTCGAAGCTGCCGGTACGTTCGGAGGTAGACCTGCGCGTCAGCAAAGTCTGGGTTAGCGAAGGAGATCGGATCGCCGAACGGTTCTTGCGCTTACTCGAAGTCAGTCCCGCATCGATACCGCTTGTCGACCTCTTGGTCGCGCTCCAGACCGGGCTGCTCGAAGTTGTTACGGTACCGCCGCTGAGCGCATGGGTATTCCAGTGGTATACCCAGGTCGACTACATGACCGACCTGCCGTTGACATACGACTACAGCGTGCTGGTTATCGACGCAGAAGCTTTTGAGTGGATCGCACCAGCGGACCAACGGATCATAGCGGCGGCCCTGAATGGCGTACTTCACGATTTCGACAGCGCCAGCTTTTCAGACTCCTCCAAGGCTATTGAGGCCATCGCCCGTAAAGGCATACACGTTGTGCCCGCCAACCCGGGGTTCCGCTCCCAACTCGAGGGCCTCATGCGTGAGCAGACAATGGCGATGATCGGCGACGGCATCCTGCCGAAAGACCTCACGCTGCAGGCTTTACAGATTCTCGCCGACTATCGCGCCGCGGCGCCCTAGCGTTACTCCTCGACGAAACTCGAGAACGCCTCGAGCGGCTTTCTCTCGATGTCCGGCACCTCGGCGTCGTCGGCCGGGTAGCCGGCGACGAGTAGCAGGAACGGTCGTTCGTTTTTCGGCCGCCCGAGAATGTCATTGAGGAACTTCATCGGGCTCGGCGTGTGGGTCAGCGTGGCGAGACCCGCGTGATGCAGCGCCGTGATGAGAATGCCAGTCGCGATGCCGGTCGACTCGACCGGGTAGTAGTGCTTCACCTTGCGGCCGTCCGGCAACGTGCCGAACTTTTGCAGGAAGATCGCGATCAGGTAGGGGGCCGTCTCTAGGAACGGCTTGTTCGAGTCCGTTCCGAGGGGCGCGAGCGCCTCCAGCCATTCACTCGATGCGCGGCGCTCATAGAATTCGCGTTCCTCGACCTCGGCTGCCTCACGGATTTTTTTCTTCGTCTTCGCGCCGCTGACCACGACGAAGTGCCAGGGTTGCAGATTGGCGCCACTGGGCGCCGTGCTCGCCGCCTTCAATGCGTTCTCAATGATCTCTCGCGGCACGGGCCGGCCGGAGAACTCACGCACTGTGCGACGGCGGTCGACTTCGGCGTAGAACGCCTCCGCGCGGCGCCGCATTTCGTCCACGGTATATTCCTCGTAGCCGGTCAGCGGCACGGTCGGGTAGTCACTCATTGTTCAGTCACCCAGTTTCTGCAGTACGGTGAAGAGTTTGGTTTCGTTCTCGGAGACGGCCTTGCCCCTGACGGAGATGCCCGCCTCGTGAACCGACTCCGGGTCACCGGTAATCAGCGGATGCCACTCGGGCAGGTCCTGGCCGTTTTCCAGGCGCCGGTAGGCACAGGTCGCAGGCAGCCATGCGAACATCGCGGGTTCGTCGGCCGACAGGACGAAGCACTCGGCAACTTCCTTCGCCCGTTGCGCATAGTCGACGCAGCGGCAGGTCTCGAGATCGAGCAGGCGGCAGGCGACGTCCGTGTAATAGACCTCGCCGGTCTCTTCGTCTTCGAGCTTGTGCATGCAGCACAGCGCGCAGCCGTCGCAGAGGCCTTCCCACTCCTCGTCCGTCATCTCGGACAGTGATTTGCGTTTCCAATAGGCATCGGTCATCGTCAGGCACTTTGTGACAGAGACCGGGGCAAATGGCAATGACTGCCGTGTTTCTCGACTATTCGACGATGGGCGACGGCCTCGACCTTACTCCCCTGACGGACCTGCTCCCGGAGCTGCAGGTCTTTGCCGCGACCGGTGAAGATCAGATCGCCGAACGTATCCGCGATGCCGAGTTCGTATTCGTCAACAAGATCCGTCTCGACGATGCGTTGCTGGAGCAAGCGCCGAAGCTGCGCTTCATTGGCCTCACCGCAACCGGCACCGACAACATCGACACGGTCAGCGCGGCTCGTCACGGCGTCGCCGTCGCCAACATCCGAGCCTATTGCACCCGGTCGGTGACCGAGCACGTTTTTGGTGTGCTGCTGATGCTCACTCACAACCTCGGCAGGTATTCGGCCGCTGTGCGCCGTGGCGAATGGAACCGGGCCCGCGACTTCTGCATGCTCGGCTACCCGGTGCGCGAACTCTCGCTGATGACGCTCGGCATCGTGGGCCTCGGCGACCTCGGCAACTCGGTGGCAAGAACGGCACGCCACTTCGGCATGAACGTTATCGTTGCAGCGCGCCCCGGCGAGCCGCAAGTACCGCAAGATCGCGTCGCGTTCGGCGACCTGCTCGGGCAGTCGGACGTCATTTCGCTGCACTGCCCGCTCAACGAGCATACGCAGGGGCTGTTCGGCGCGCGCGAGTTCAAGCGCATGAAGAACTCGGCAATCCTGGTCAACACCGCGCGCGGCGCGCTCGTCGATACCGCGGCCCTGGCCGATGCGCTGAGAACCGGCGAGATAGCAGCGGCAGCCATCGACGTGCTGCCCAAGGAGCCCCCGGCCGACGGCGACCCGCTACTCGATTACGAAGGTGACAACCTCATCGTCACGCCGCATATCGCCTGGAGTACCGACCGCGCCCGCCAGGAAGCTATCGGGGAGCTCGCGGCGAACGTCGCTGCGTTCCTCGACGGGAAAGAGCGCAATCGAATCGTTTAGGCCCCGATGACCTGCCGCGCCCACTGCACCACGCTGCGAACCCGCGGCGCGGTCATGTCGTATGCCTCGTCGAAGCTCACCCAGCGCCATTCGTGGTGTTCGGGCTCCCCGGTTTCGGGGGACGGCCCCATGACCACGGTCGCCTGGCTCGTCCGTGCCAGGTAGTAGCGCGCCGTCTTGCCGCGGCTGTAGGGGCCGGTCTCCATGAAGCGGTCGCCCCAGTCGAATTCGAGTTCCTCGATGCTCGTCTCTTCGCCGACTTCGCGGATAGCCGCTTCCTTCGGCTGTTCGCCGTCTTCCTGCAACCCCTTGGGAAAATCCCAGTGGTGATAGGCGCGCAGCAACAGGGTCACCCAACCGTCGTCGGTCTGACGAGCCAGCACCACGCCGCAGGAGAGAAAGGGTTCGTTCATCAGGCCGCTCGCAGTACGTCGACCGGGGCCGCGTTGACGGCGCTGCGCGCCGCTACGTAGCCGCTCACACACACGACGAGCACGCCGGCGCCAACGCCGGCAACCCAGAGCCACGGATTGAACTCGTAAGGCAATTCAAACAGGCGCGTCGCGACAATGGCGGCAAGCGCGGACGCTCCTGCCGACGCGAGCACGCCGGCCGCCGCTCCCAGCGCCGCAAACTCGGCCATGACGCCGGCAAACACGATCCGCTTGCGCGCGCCGAGTGCGCGCAGCATCGCGCTCTCGAATCTTCGCTCGTCGATCGTTGACTGCACGGCCGCAAACAGTACGGCAATGCCGGCCGCCAGCGTGAAGACGAACACGGCCTGCACGGCGAGGCTGGCCTTCTGCACGATGCCGCGCACCTGCTGCAGGATCGCGTCGAGATCGATCACCGAGATACTCGGGTGAGCACGCACGAGGTCGACGAGCACCGGCCGCTCTTCCGGCGTCAGCCGCAGGCTGGAGATATAGGTGGTCGGCATGCCGTCCAGCGCGCCCGGCGAGAACACCATGAAGAAGTTCGGCTGGAACGAGTCCCAGTTGATCTTGCGGATGCTCGCGATGGTGGCCTCAACTTCCCTGCCCGCCACGTTGAACACCAGCTTGTCGCCGAGCGCCAGGCCGGTCTCGACGGCGGCCTCCTCCTCGACCGAGATCAGCGGCGGGCCGTCGTAGTCTGCAGGCCACCACTCGCCCTCGAGAATTTCATTGCTCGACGAGAGCGTTGCTGCGAACGACAGGTTGGCCTCACGATTGGCCATCCAGCGGCCGCCCGGGTCCGGGTACTCGCGATCCTTGACCGAAACGTCGTTGATCGTGGACATGCGCGCGCGCACCAGCGGCACGAATTCGGGCGGCTCGATACCGGCGGACCGGTAGATCCCGGCGACCGAGTCGCGCTCCTGCGGCTGGATATTGATCATGAAATGATTGGGCGCGTTCTCATCGAGCGTCTGGCGCCAGCCGTCGAGCAGGTCCGTTCGCACGATCGTCAGCAGCAACAGCACGGTGAGCCCGAGGCCGAACGCCACGACCTGGACGGCACTGTCGCGGCCGCGGCGAGCGACGTTTGCCAGCCCGTAGCGCCACGCAACGCCGACACCGGAGCGGAATCGGCCCATCATCGCTACAAGGCCACGACCGACGAAATACAGCGCCGCAGCGATCACGATGATGCCGCCGAGAAGGATGACCAGCATCTGCGCATCGCCGACGGAGCGGTACAGCAACGCGGCGACGGCCGCCAGCGACAGGCCGGCCACGAGGATGCGCGACGGCGCGGGCGGCATCGCGTCATGTCGCAACACGCGCAGCGGCGGTGTATTGCGCAGCTGTATCAGGGACGGCAACGCAAATCCGACTAGCAGCACCAGCGCGCTGCCGCTCGCCAGCACAACGGGCATCGGCCCGACCGGCGGCAGGTCACTTGCGATCAGGTCCGCGAGCACTGTCGTCAGTATCTGCTCCGCGGTGAAGCCGATCACGCTGCCGATAGCCACGCCCAGGATGCCCAGCAGGACGAGCTGCACGATCGATACCGCGATCACGAAACCCTGGGTGGCGCCGAGGCTCTTCATCAGCGCGACCGTGTCCATGCGGCGGTGGGCGAAGCGGCGTGCCGACATCGCGACCGCCACCGCGCTCAGCAACAGGGCGATGATTGCGGTCAGCGACAGGAAGCGCTGCGCACGATCGGCCGCCCGGTAGGCGCGCTCGCTGCTTTCCTCGCGATTCGACGAGCGCACGGCATCGGGCAGCTCGGGCTGTATCGCGGCGTCGAACTCGTTGACGGCCTGCTCGTCGCCGGCCACCAGCAGCGCGTAGCCGACGCGGCTGCCCTCCGAGATCAGGCCGGAAGCCGGAATGTCGTCGATGTTCATCAACAGCGAGGGCGCGAGCGACGCGAACCCCATGCTTTGGTCCGGCCGGTAGGTCAGGACGGCCGTCACCTCGAGCTCCAGCGCTCCCACTGACAGCCGGTCGCCGATATCCGCATCGACGCGCGCCAGCAAAGCCCCGTCCGCCCAGACTTCGCCCCGCGCGGGCGTGTCATCGACGGTGCGCTGCTCACCGAACAGGACGTCGGCGACACGCACCGCGCCGCGCAGCGGGTAGGTGCTGCTGACGGCCTTGATCGTAGCCAGCGCGCTCAGGTCGCCTGCAAACACGACGCTCGGGAATGTCGTCGTCTCCGCCGTCGCCAGGTCGAAACCCTCCGCCATCTCGCTCCAGGTTGCCGGGATCGGCTCCTGCGATCGCAAACGAAGATCCGCGGCCAGTACCTCGTTGGCCTGCCGGGCGACGGCTTTGCCGATGCGGTCGGTCAGAAAACCGACCGCCGTCAGTGCGGCGACGGCCAGCGCAACGGCGGCCAACAGCACGAGCACCTCGCCCGAGCGAATCTCGCGGCCAAAACTGCGCAATGCGAAGCGCAGCGCCTTCATGCCGCGGACTTCGTGTCGCTCACCAGCTTGCCGACGTCCAGGCTCAGCACCCGGTCGCAGCGCTCGGCGAGCGACAGGTCGTGAGTCACCAGCACGAGCGTGGTCGAGCTGCTGCGATTCAGGTCGAACATCAGCTCCATGATCTTGGCGCCGGTGCGACTGTCGAGATTGCCGGTCGGCTCGTCGGCGAACAGCACGGCCGGTTCCGTGGCGAAAGCCCGCGCGATCGCGACGCGCTGCTTTTCACCACCCGAGAGCTGCGCGGGATAATGGCTCCAGCGATCACTGAGCCCGACCTTGTCGATGATGTTCCGCGACGCGGTGCGCGCGTCTTCTCCACCGGCAAGTTCGAGAGGCAGCATCACGTTCTCGAGCGCGTTGAGCGACGGCACGAGGTGAAACGACTGGAACACGAAGCCCACGCTCTCGGCGCGGACGATGGCGCGGCCGTCTTCGTCGAGGTTGGAGAGGTTCGAGCCGTTGAGGACGACGTGACCCCGGGTGGGCAGATCCAGGCCCGCGAGCAATGCCAGCAGCGTGGACTTGCCGGCGCCGGACGGTCCGACGATCGCGACGCTTGCGCCTGCCCGGACCTCGAAACTCACGTTGTCGAGAATGGTCAGAGTACCCTCCGGGCTGCTAACCTCCTTGCTGATGCCGTGTGCCGCCAGAACGGCGGCGTTGGCCGTTGATTGATTGTCCATGCTTAGAATTCTTGCCTTTTTGGTCCTGTTACTGGCTGCCACCGCGGATAGCGCGGAACCGCCGACTGTACTTGTGTTCGGCGACAGCCTCAGCGCCGGGTTCGGAATAGATGTTGACCAATCCTGGACGTCATTGTTGCAGTCGCGGCTGCAGGAGCAAGGGTACGAACATCGGGTCGTCAACGCCAGTATCAGCGGCGAGACCACCGAGGGCGGCGCGACGCGCATCGGCGGCGCCATCGAGACTTTCAACCCCGAGCTGGTCATCCTGGCGCTGGGCGGCAACGACGGGCTGCGGGGCTTTCCGCCGAGCCGCACGAAAGAGAACCTGGAGACCATCGTCAACACCAGCACCGCGTCCGGCGCGGCCGTGGTGTTGCTGGGCATAACGATCCCGCGCAACTACGGCCAGCGCTACATCGAGCAGTTCGAGGCCTCTTTCCGCGACGTCGCCACGCAATACGAGATCCCCTGGATAGAGTTCTTCATGGAGGGCGTTGCGCTCAATGAAGAGCTGATGCAGAGCGACGGCATTCACCCGAATGCTGCAGCGCAGCCGCTTCTGCTGGATAATGCATGGCCAATCATCGTCGAAGCGCTCGCAGACTAAAGGCAATCCCTTGGAAAAAATCTGGCTGAAGTCGTACCCGGAATCCATCCCCAGCGAACTCCCGGAACCCCCTTTTCGCAGCGTCCGGGAAATCTTCGAGCATTCTTTCGATGCCTGGCCCGAGCGCCCGGCCTACACCAACATGGGCGCAACGCTCACCTACCGTGACGTTGACGAGCTGTCGATGCAGCTCGCCTGCCACCTGCAGCAGGATCTCGGCCTGACCCGTGGCGAACGCGTCGCGATCATGCTGCCCAACCTGCTGCAGTACCCCGTGGTGCTCGCCGCCATATTCCGGGCCGGACTGGTCGCCGTAAACGTCAATCCGCTGTACACGGCGCGCGAACTCGAGCACCAGCTGTCCGACTCGGGTGCGCGCTGCATCGTCATTCTCGAGAACTTCGCGCACACGCTCGAGGCCGTTGTCGACAAGACGCCGGTCGAGCACGTGATCACCACGAGCGTGGGCGACCTGCTGAACTTCCCGCGCGGAGCAATCACGAATTTTGTGCTGCGGTACGTGAAGCGCGCGGTCCCCGCTTACTCACTGCCCGGCAGCGAGACCTTCCGGGCGGCGCTCAAGGCCGGCGAGCACAAGGGACTGCAGCACATCGAGCTTGGCTATGCCGATATCGCGTTCCTGCAATACACGGGCGGCACGACGGGCGTCTCCAAGGGCGCCATGCTCAGCCACCGCAACCTGGTCCGCAACGTGCAGCAGATCATGTTGTGGCACGACGACATATACGAAGGTCTGCCGTGGATTATCGCGATTGCGGCGTTGCCGCTGTATCACATCTTTGCGCTGCAGGCTAACTGCCTGACGATCTGCGCCATGGGCGGCGAGAACGTCCTGATCACCAACCCCAGGGACCCGAAAGGCTTCGTTGCCGAGCTGCGCAAGCACAAGTTCAGCCTGATCACGGGCGTCAACACGCTGTTCGCGGCGCTCCTGAATACGCCGGGCTTCGAGGATCTCGATTTCAGCGGGCTGCGCGCCTGCGTGGGCGGCGGCATGGCCGTGCAACCCGCCATCGCCGAGGAGTGGGAGAGGGTCACGGGCAAGCCCATCCTGCAGGGATACGGGCTGACCGAGACGTCGCCCATAGCCACGGCCAACGTGTTCCGGGACGGCTTTAACGGCTCGATCGGCCTGCCGGTCCCCGGCACCGAACTCATGATCGCCGATGACGACGGCAACCCGCTGCCTGTCGGCGAGATCGGCGAAATATGCGTCAAGGGCCCGCAGGTCATGGAAGGTTACTGGCAGCGCCCGCAGGAAACCGCCGACGTCATGCTGCCCGGCGGCTGGCTCAAGACCGGCGACGTCGGCCGCATGGATGAGAACGGCTTCACCTACATCGAAGACCGCAAGAAAGACATGATCCTCGTGTCGGGATTCAACGTGTACCCGAACGAGATCGAGAATGTCGTTGTCGAGATGGACGGCATCCTCGAGGCCGCCGCAATCGGCAAGCCCGACGAAAAGTCCGGCGAGATCGTGAAACTGTTCGTGGTACGCACCGACCCGAGCGTGAGCGAGCAGGACATCCTCGATTATTGCCGCGAAAACCTGACCAACTACAAGCGGCCGCGGATCGTCGAGTTTCGCGACGAGCTGCCCAAGACCAACGTCGGCAAGATCCTGCGCCGCGCCTTAAGAGACGAATAAACGATGAAAAGAGTGCTATTGGGGCTCGGGCTTTTCAGCCTGGGCGTCGCCGTCGGCGTGGCCGCCACGTCACCACTCGATCCGCTGCGCGCGGCGCCGCACATCTACGAACTGGCGTTCGAGAACGACCGGGTGCGCGTCCTGAAACGCACCGTGCGCAACGGTGAGACCTCGCCGCTGGTGGCGCAGCCCGACCGCGTCGTCGTCTACCTGAACCCCTGCGCCTGGATGGTCGAGGACGAAACCGGCAAGCGCATGGAGTCGTTCAGGTTCGGTGAGCCTGCGTGGCAGCCGGCCAACACGCACGGCGGCTCGACCGCCAACGTGATCGAGGAATGCCACATCGTCGAGGTGGAATTGCGCTAATCGTGATACTGCGGGCTCAGCTCGTGGACGGCATCGACGAGGGCCGCGACGTGATCGGGATCGATGTCGGGCGTAACGCCATGGCCAAGGTTGAACACGTGGCCGGGCCCCTTGCCGTAACTCGCCAGCGTATCGGCTACGCCCTGGCGGATGGCCTCGGGTGACTCGCGCAGCGTCGCCGGATCCAGGTTGCCCTGCAGCGCCACCTCGTCATTCGTGTAGCGGCGCGCGTCCGCCAGGCTCGTGGTCCAGTCGACACCCAGTGCATCGCAACCCGTACCCACCATGTCCGCGAGCAGCGGGCCGGCGCCCTTGGTAAACAGGATCACGGGCACCCGGCGCCCTTCGCTCTCGCGAGTCAGGTTGTCGACAATGCGTTGCATCGGGCCGAGCGAGAACCGCAGGTAATCGTCGCGCTCGAGCGCCGCTCCCCAGGTGTCGAAGATCATCAGCGCCTGCGCGCCCGCCTCGACCTGGGCATTGAGGTATTCGGTCGTCGTCTGCACGACGATGTCCAGCATCGCGTCGAGCGCCTGCGGCTCTTCCCTGGCTAGGCCCTTGATCGTCGGGAACTCGCGGCTCGACCCACCCTCGACCATGTACGTGCCGACCGTCCAGGGGCTGCCCGCGAAACCGATCAGCGGCACCTGCCCGTCGAGTTCGCGGCGGATAGTGCTGACCGCCTCGAACACGTAACCCAGTGAATCCGCGACGTCGGGCACCGCGAGCTTCCTGATCGCGGCGGCGCTTTGCACGGGCCGCTCGAACTTCGGCCCTTCGCCCGTCACGAAATACAGGCCCAGGCCGAGCGCATCGGGAACCGTCAGGATGTCGGAAAACAGGATTGCCGCGTCGAGCTTGTAGCGCCGGAGCGGCTGCATCGTCACTTCGCAGGCAAGCTCCGCGTTGCGGCACAGGCTCATGAAATCGCCCGCCTGCGCGCGCGTCTCGCGGTACTCCGGCAGGTAGCGGCCGGCCTGGCGCATGATCCAGAGCGGTGTGCGCTCGGTCGGCTCGCGCAGCAGCGCCCGGAGCAGCAGATCGTTTTTGAGTTCCGTCATCAGGCCACCGCCTCTGCAATTGTCGCCTGGATCGCCTCGGCGGCCTCGCGCGGGCTGCCGGCATCGCGAATCGGGCGCCCGACGACGATGTAGTCAGCGCCGTTGCCGAACGCCGTGTCTACCGTGACGACGCGCTTCTGATCGCCCGCGGGCTTGTTATCGACGGGCCGGATTCCCGGTGTAACCACGAGCAGCTTGTCGTCGATGTTCTCCCGCAGTCGCGGCACCTCGAGGCCCGACGAGATCACGCCGTCGCAACCGGCCTCGAGCGCACGCCGCGCGCGCGACAGCACGAGGTCTCCCACGTCGCAGTCGAAGCCGAGATCGTCCAGGTCGCCCCTGTCGAGACTCGTCAGCACCGTGACGCCAAGCACTTTGAGCGTGTCGCCCTTGTTCTCGGCGGCCGCCTCCATGATCGACTGGTTGCCGTGCACGGTGACGAAGGTGGCGCCGCGATCCTTGAGTTGGCGCACGGCCGACCCGACCGTGGCCGGGATGTCGAAGAACTTGAGGTCGCAAAAGACCTTCTTGTCGCGTTCGAGCATCCAGTCGAGCAGCTCGAAGTAGCCGCCGCTCATCATCAGTTCCAGTCCGATCTTGTAGAACGTCACCGCGTCACCGAGCGCGTCCGCGAGGCTGCGCGCCTGTTCGCAGTCGGGAACGTCCATCGCGAATATGAGCCTGTCCCTGGGGGAAATGTCCTTGTGCTTCACTTGCTGACCTCTTCGTCTGTGCCGTCGGGCGGCCGCATTCTAACAGAGCAGGCGCTCGTGTTCGGCGATCGCGTAACGGTCGGTCATGCCCGCGACGTAGTCGGCAACGACGCGCGCCCGTCCTGCCTCATCCTTGTCCTTCGCGCGGCCCGCGAATTCCTCCGGCAGCAGGCTGACATCGGCCGAGTACAGGTCGAACAGCTCGCGCACGATGCTTTGCGCCCGACGCGTCATCTCGAGTTTTTTCTCGTGCGAATAGAGGTGCTGCTGCAGGAAGCGCTTGAGCGAGACGTGTTGCTCGTATATCTCGTCGGAAAACGCCACGAGCGTCTTGCCAGCCTTGCGCACGTCGTCGATCGAACCCGGCTCGAGCGTCTCGATGTTGGCCCGCGTGTTCTCGATCAGGTCCGTCACGACCCTGCCGATCATGCGCCGAATCGTCTCGTAAATGAGCCGCCGGTCGTCGAGGCCCGGGTGCAGCCGCTGCACATCGTCGTACCCGGCCGCGAACAGCGGTTGCGCCTGCAGCTGTTCCAGCGTCAGCAGGCCGGCGCGAAGCCCGTCGTCTACATCATGGTTGTTATAGGCAATCGCGTCGGCAATGTTCGCGATCTGCGCCTCCAGGCCCGGCTGCTCGCGATCGAGAAACCGGCGGCCCACGTCGCCGAGCTGCCGCGCGTTGGCTTTCGAGCAATGCTTCAGGATGCCCTCCCGGGTCTCGAACATCAGGTTGAGGCCGGGGAAATCGGCGTACTTCGCCTCCAGCTCGTCGACGACTCGCAGCGACTGCAGGTTGTGCTCGAAGCCGCCGAACTCGCGCATGCAGTCGTTCAGCTCGTCCTGCCCGGCATGCCCGAATGGCGTGTGCCCGAGGTCGTGCGCCAGGCAGATAGCCTCGGTCAGCGGTTCGTTCAGCGCCAGCGCCGTCGCCACCGACCGGCCAACCTGGGAGACCTCGAGGGAGTGCGTCAGGCGCGTCCGGTAGAGGTCGCCTTCGTGGTTGACGAAGACCTGGGTCTTGTAAATGAGCCGGCGGAACGCCGTCGAATGAATGATCCGGTCCCGGTCGCGCTGGTATTCGCCGCGATATTTCGGGGTCGGCTCTGCAATCCGCCGGCCGCGACTCTGCGCCTCGCTGGCGGCATACGGCGCGAGATCGCTCATTCGCTGGCCGCCTCGAGCACCTCGTCCAGCAGAGACCGGTCGTAGTCGCTGGTCACAGCCGCATGGCCCAGGCGCTCCAGCACGACGAAACGCAGCTTCTTGGCGAGCACTTTCTTGTCCATGCCCATCGCGTCGAGCATTGCCTGTGACCCGACAGCCGGTGGCGCCACCGGAAGGTTTGCGGTCTTCAGCAGTGCGCACAGACGCTCGACGTCGGACGCCTCGATAGCGCTGAGCCTGGCCGCCATGACCATGCCGGCCGCCACCGCTTCGCCGTGCAGCCACTCGCCGTAGCCCTGGCAGTGCTCGATGGCATGACCGAAGGTGTGCCCGAAGTTCAGGATTGCCCGGCGTCCGGCTTCGCGTTCGTCCTCGGCCACAACCTCGGCCTTGATCTCGCAGGAACGCTGAACGGCGTACGCAACAGCCTCGGGATCACGCGCCACCAGGGCCTCCATGTTGCTTTCGAGCCATTCGAAAAAGCCGGCATCGGCGATAGCGCCAGCTTTCACGATCTCGGCGACCCCCGCGCTCAGTTCGCGGTCGGGCAGCGTGTCGAGCGTGGCCGTGTCGATAAGCACGATCCGGGGCTGGTGAAACGCGCCAACGAGGTTCTTGCCGAGCGCATGGTTGACGCCCGTCTTGCCCCCGACCGACGAGTCGACTTGCGCAAGCAGCGTCGTGGGTACCTGGATGAACGCAACGCCACGCATGTAACATGCCGCGGCGAACCCCGTGATGTCGCCGACAACGCCACCGCCCAGTGCGATCAGTGTCGTATCGCGATTCGCCCCCGTGCTGACGAGCTTGTCGAGCACGCTCGACATCGTATCCAGCGTCTTGAAGGCCTCGCCATCCGGCAGTTCGAGCGTCTCGACCGACTTACCAGACAGGTTCGCCCGCAGCGCGTCGATATACAGCGGCGCGACGGTCTCGTTGCTGACGACCAGGCAGTCGCCGCCGGCGAGGTGCTCGCCCAGGTCGAAATCGCCGCCCAGCAGCCCGCTGCCGATAACGATCGGGTAACTGCGCTCGCCAAGCTCAACGGTGATAGTCC
>JASJBB010000005.1 GCA_030066735.1 Woeseiaceae bacterium
AAGGGCTTCTATCACTGCTTTGGCTGCGGCGCGCACGGCACCGCGATCGGGTTCCTGATGGAATACGAGCACATGAGCTTTGTCGAGGCCGTGGAATCACTCGCCAGCATGCTCGGCGTCGAAGTACCCCGCAGCGAGAGCGACCGCCCCGCCCGCCGCTACGACGAGCTGTTTTCGCTGATGTCCAGCGTCGAACAGCATTTCCAGAACTGCCTTCGGGACGCTCCCGCCGCCGTGGACTATCTCAAGCAGCGCGGAATCGATGGCGCGACCGCCAAGCGTTTCGGTATCGGCTTCGCGCCGGAGGGCTGGAGCGTCGTGCTCGACAAGTTCGGCAAGTCAGCCGAAGCCACGGAGCGCCTGCTGGCGACGGGCCTGATCATCCGCAAGGACAACGGCCAGCACTATGACCGTTTTCGCGAACGCATCATCTTTCCGATCCGCGACGCTCGCGGCCGCACCATCGGCTTCGGCGGCCGGGCGCTCGGCGACGGCGAGCCCAAGTACCTGAACTCCCCGGAGACCGTGCTGTTCCACAAGGGCCGGGAGCTTTACGGCCTGTACGAGGCGCGCCAGGCGCTGCGCCACATCGACCGGCTGGTGGTGGTCGAGGGTTACATGGACGTGGTTGCGCTCGCCCGCAACGGCATCGACTTCGCCATTGCCACGCTGGGCACCGCGACGACCGGCGACCATCTCAACGTGCTGTTCCGCCTGACAGACAACGTCAGCTTTTGCTTCGACGGCGACCGCGCAGGCCGCAAAGCAGCCTGGCGCGCGCTCGAGAACGCCCTGCCGCATATCCGCGAAGGCCGGCAAATCCGCTTCGTGTTCCTGCCCGAAGGACACGATCCGGACTCGTTCGTCAACGAGCAGGGAGCCGACGCTTTCGTTGCCGCCGTTGACGACGGCGTCGCGCTGTCGGATTTCCTGATCAGCGAGCTGGCGAGCCAGGTCGACATGACGACGGTCGATGGCAAAGCCCGCCTGGCCGAGCTCGCCAAACCGCTGGTGCAGCGCATTCCGCCCGGCGTCTATCGCGAACTGCTCGTGGAAAGCCTCGCCACGACGGTCGGGATGCCGGCGAGCAAGCTGGACCGGATCCTTGGGAGCGGCGCCGGTGCGCCCGGCCCGGGCCCGAGGAGCGAATCGCAGGCGGCGCGCAGCCGGCGGACCATGACCGTGAGCGGTGGCCGGCCGTCGGTGGTGCGGCGCGCGATCACCCTGTTGCTCAACAACCCGCAGGCCGGCGACAAGCTGGACGTGGAAAAACTCGCCGGCGTCAATCGCCCGGGCGTGGGATTGCTGCACAAACTGATTGAAACCGTGCAGGACGAGCCCCATATAACGACAGCCGGTTTGCTGGAGCGTTACCGCGGCGACGAGCAGGGCCGGCACCTCGGCAAACTGGCGGCCGTCGAGCTGCCCGAGGAAGACGATTTCGACCCGGCCGCGGAGCTCGGCGCCTGCCTCGACCAGCTGGCGCTGGCCGGGCGCCGCGAAAGAATTGATTTTTTAATTGAAAAACAGAAACTTAGATCACTCACCGATGAAGAAAAAAGCGAACTCAGGCAATTGCACTAGTGCGCGGAATCGTCGGGATTTTCTGGCTTGGTCTCTGTCAAAAGTAGTATAATTGGTCGTTTGTATTCATCACTTGGAGGTCCTCTGGCCTTGAGCGAAAAACGTGCAGCAATTGGCGGCAGCAAACAGGCGCAGCAACTCAAAGACCTGATTGCCCGCGGCAAGGAACAGGGGTTTCTGACCTACGCCGAGGTCAATGATCACCTGCCGAACGACATCGTCGATCCGGAGCAGATCGAAGATATCGTCAACATGATTAATGACATGGGCATCACGGTGTACGAGAAGGCGCCGGAGGCCGAGGAAATCCTGCTGTCCGACGCGGCCGTCTCCAATGATGACGACGCCGCCGAGGAAGCCGAAGCCGCGCTTGCCAGCGTCGACGCCGAATTCGGCCGGACGACCGATCCCGTGCGCATGTACATGCGCGAGATGGGAACCGTGGAGCTACTCACGCGCCAGGGCGAGATCGAGATCGCCAAGCGCATCGAGGACGGCCTCAACCAGGTCAAGTGGCACATGTGCCACTTTCCGCCGACCATCGAGAAACTGCTCGGGGTCGCTGATGCGGTCCAGGCCGGAGAGACGCGCATGCAGGACTTCGTGGTCGGCTTCATCGACCCGAACCAGCCCGACGAGATCAAACCGCCGGCGCCAAAAAGCGACGACGACGAAGAGGTCGTGGACACTGGTCCGGATCCCGAAGAGGTCAAGGCGCGCGTCAAGGTAATCCGCCGCCTGCACAAACGCTCGCTGACCTACATCGAGAAGTACGGCCTCAAAGACAAGAAGACCGTCAAGCTGCAGGGCCAGATCGCCGACCAGCTGATGGAAATCAAGCTGGCTCCGAAGCTGTTCGACCTGCTGGTTCGTAACCTGCGCGGCATCGTGTCGATCATCCGCAGCCAGGAACGTCTGATTATGCAGATCTGCGTCCGCGACGCGGGTATGCCGCGCAAGGATTTCCTCGCCAGCTTCCCCAAGAACGAGACCGATCTCAACTGGATCGACAAGCACATTCGGGCCAAGCGCAAGCATTCGTCGATTCTCGCAAGGCTCAAGGACGACATCCTGCGCGCGCAGCGCAAGCTGATCGCGGTTGAAGAAGCCACGCGCCTCAAGATCTCGGAGATCAAGGAGATCAACCGGCAGATGTCGATCGGCGAAGCCAAGGCGCGCCGCGCCAAGAAGGAAATGGTCGAAGCCAACCTGCGCCTCGTCATTTCTATCGCCAAGAAGTACACGAATCGCGGGCTGCAGTTCCTCGACCTGATCCAGGAAGGCAACATCGGCCTCATGAAGGCCGTGGACAAGTTCGAGTATCGCCGCGGTTACAAGTTCTCGACCTATGCCACCTGGTGGATTCGCCAGGCCATTACCCGGTCGATCGCCGACCAGGCGCGCACGATCCGCATCCCGGTGCACATGATCGAGACCATCAACAAGCTCAACCGCATCTCGCGGCAGATGCTGCAGGAGATGGGCCGCGAGCCGCTGCCCGACGAACTCGCCGAGCGCATGGAAATGCCCGAGGACAAGGTTCGCAAGGTACTCAAGATCGCGAAAGAGCCGATCTCGATGGAAACACCGATTGGCGACGACGAGGACTCGCACCTCGGCGATTTCATCGAAGACCAGACCGTGCACTCGCCGGTCGACTCCGCGACGTCGCAGGGCCTGCGCGAGACCACGCACAACGTGCTGGCCGGACTGACGCCGCGCGAGGCGAAGGTGCTGCGCATGCGCTTCGGTATCGACATGAACACGGACCACACGCTCGAAGAGGTGGGCAAGCAGTTCGACGTCACGCGCGAACGTATTCGCCAGATCGAGGCCAAGGCGCTGCGCAAGCTCCGGCACCCGACGCGTTCGGACCAGCTGCGCAGCTTCCTGCTGGAGGACTGACTGAAAGCCGGGCTTTGCCCGGCTTTTTTTATTTCGTACCGAAGTCGATCGGCCGGACGACTTCCAGCGCTTTGCGGCGCTGTGTGTGGAAGTCTTCCTTTTCGATAAAAGCAACGAACTCCTCGAAGCCCAAAGGTTGCGAGTAGTAATACCCTTGCGCGAAATCGCACTCGTTCTGACGCAGGAATTCGAATTGCAGGATAGTCTCGACGCCCTCCGCGATCGCTTTCTTGCCCATTTCATGCGCCATCCGGATGATCGTGCGGCAAATGTTGTCCGAGGGGTCTCCAGCGCCGATGCGGTCGATGAATGACCGGTCGATCTTGATGACGTCGAAAGGCAACTGCTGCAGGTAACTCAGCGACGAGTATCCGGTTCCGAAGTCGTCAATAGCGACCCGGACGCCGCGCTCGCGCAGTTCGCGCAGAATATAGATCGCGGTATCGCGATTTTGCGCAACCGTCGTTTCGGTGACCTCGAGCTGCAAATAGGCCGGATTGATATCGAATCGTTGCAACGGCTCGAGCACGTCGGAAACAAAGCGCCCCTCCCTGAGCTGACGCGTCGAGACGTTTATCGAGACCGCTCCCGGATGCAGGCCTTGCTCGAGAATGCGTTTCAGGTCGCGGCAGGTCTGCTCGATCACATAGCCGCCGATCTCGACGATCAGGTCGGAATCCTCGGCAAGCGGAACGAATTCGGCCGGCGAGATGGGGCCCTCGACAGGGTGATCCCAGCGCAGCAGCGCCTCGGCGCCATCAATGTTGCCCGAGGCAATATCCATTTGCGGCTGGTAGCGAACCGCCAGTTCGCCATTCGCGAACGCGGCCCTAAGGTCACGTTCCAGGCCGATCTTGCGTCGACTTTCAGCATTGAGCTGGGCGCTGAAGAACTCGAAGCGCGCTCGGCCCGCCTCCTTCGCACTGTACATGGCCATGTCGGCATTCTTGAGCAGGGTTTCGACACTGTCGCCGTCGTCGGGGAACATGACGATGCCGATGCTGCCGCTGACGAAATGGTCTTCGCCGTGCACCGAAAACGACTCGCCAATACGCTTCAGCAGTCGCGTCGCGGTCGAGCGAACATGCGATTCTCCTTCGACCTGCGGCATGATCACGACGAACTCGTCGCCACCGAGCCTCGACACGGTGTCGCTATCCCGGACCTCGTTGACGATTCGTTCGGCCGCCTGTTGCAGCACGACATCGCCAATCGAATGGCCGTGCACGTCGTTGATTTCCTTGAACCGATCAAGATCGAGATAGAGCAACGCGCCGGTCGAGCCATCGCGACGTGCCTGCACGATCTGCTGCCCAAGCCGGTCTTTCAGCAATTGCCGGTTCGGAAGCCCGGTCAGGTCGTCGTAATGTGCCTGCCTGTAGAGCGCTTCCTCGCGTTCGGCGCTGGCCAGCGCAACGGCGAATCGACCAGCCAGGTCGACGCAGCGTTTCATGCTGTCGCGCTCCATGTTCAGATGGCTCGCGGTTCCGAGCAGCAGGATACCCTTCAGGTCGTCGTCCAGAACGACGGGGATCAGCACGACCTGGCTGACGTCGTAGCTGAGGAAGCGCGCTTTGTACGGCGCGACCGAGGGGCTTACTTCTTGCACGGACACCTGGCGAGGCTGGCACCAGTTATGACCGAGTTCCATTGGCAGCGGCATCCGCTCGTGCACGAACTCGTCGTTGTAGAACGAGATCATCTTGGCCCAGTGGGGAGTGTCGTCATCCCTGGCTATGACGCCTGCCGCCTTACAACCGCTCAGGTTGATGATGTGGCGCACGACCGATTCCGCTACTTCTTCGAAGGTCGCGCCTGACAGGATAAGGCGGTCAATGCCCGACATCGCCTCTAGCGTCGCGATTTGCTGGCTCAGCCGGCCAGCCATGTTGTTGAAGGCTCCTCCCAGCGACTCGAATTCATCGTTGGACTGGATCCGCACCCGCGATAGCAGGTTGCCGGATGCAAGCTGGCGCGCGGCCGTTATCAGCTTCCGCATCGGGATCAGGCTCTTGCCGATCATGTTGAAGCTCAGCAATCCGACCAGTATCAACACAAGAATAAACGCAGGGATAAACACCCGGCTAAAATCCGCGCGCGAACGCAGTGCGTACGACGTCGGTTGGCTGACGACGATATCCAGAGCCGGAGCATTGAACTCGCCTGCCAGAAACAACTGCCACATAGCGGCCAGGTGCCCGGCTTCTCCATCTCGCCATTCGACCAGCTCGTGCGTAGTCCTCGCCGAGGGCGTCGCCAGCTCTCCTTGCAGGCCCGCCGCCATTGCCGAAGAGCAGTGCAACGCCACGCCAGCCAATGTGTGTACGCAGAAGTCCGTTGAATACGGCAGGTTTTCCCTGGCTTCCCAGAGCTGCTCGACCGCCGGCTTGATAGCCAGTACCCGGGCATCCGGCGTTCCGTCGTTGATCCGGCGCAGGAATACGAGCGAGTCCGCTCCTGCGTTGATTCCTGTTACCAGCGTGGGCAACGGCATGCCCTCGGGCAATTTCGCGAGATCGGCCAGCGGTACCACCTGGCCCGGTTTGCCGAAGTATTGTTCGTCGACGTCATTGCCGTCGACAGTCCACATGGCCTCGACGCCGTTGACCAGGTAGGGGTGCTCGAGAATGAATTGCGGTCCGTCCTCTTCAACGATCAATGCAATCTGGTCGGCGGCGGCCGACGTACGCTGCAGGCGCGCCAGCAGGTCCAGACCGTAGTCCTTGGCGTGCATACGGAGGGTCCGACCGACGTCCTGCTCGAGGCCGCGGCCGATCTCGTGATAGGCGAGGCCCGCCGTAAAAAGAACCGGCAAGACGCCGGCCAGGACGAAGAAGCCAAGAATCCGACGGCCAACCCCGCTTTTCAGCGTGACCGGGAGGCTGGGGAGGCGCATCAGTAGTCCTCCGCTCGGCCGATAAACGCCCCGTCGTTAGCGCGAATAATGTCATCGCGACTGACCTTTGCATTGAGCGGATCCTTGTAATCGCCGTCTTTGCCAGTACTGAAGAGATCGTAGTCGGTGTTTAGCGGCTTGAGGTTCTTGTCCTTGCGGAACTTGGGCTTGCCCCCACCGGAGATCGCTATGGTTTCATAGACGTATGCGCGACCCCAGGGGTCCATTGGAATATCGACGCCGAGGTCCGCCAGGGTTGGCGGCAATGCATTGTTGTTGCGCAGCTGGTACTTGCCGATCTCGACAGATATGAAACCGATGTCTCCGATAGCACGCCGCTCTTTGGCGCGATCGACGAACTGGTTATAAGAAGGAACGGCGACCGAAGCGAGCAATCCGGCAACGACGAGCACAATCATGAGCTCGAGGAGGCCAAACCCCGCGCTTCGCTGTACGCGATAGTCCATATTACATTTGGTCAAGAACGCCCATTCGCGAGCGTCAAAGCCTGTTTCGAGACACGAACAGAAACTATAAGTCATTGATTGTTAGAAAGCGGTGACGGCCGTCACGGTCGTTCCCGAGACTTTGTACAGTGGCTAAATTTTCTCGGATGATGCTGTCCGGCACTATTTCTGTTCGGGACCTTCGCATGGATTTGTTCATCGCTTGGAACTGCAGAAATCTGCTAGAATCCTCCGCCCCAAGTGTGGGCCTGTAGCTCAGTTGGTTAGAGCAGGGGACTCATCAAAAAGGTGCGGTTGCGGCGAAAGGCGCAACATGAACGGGATGAATTCAGGGAAACCTCAGCAGTTCGGCTGGTGGCAATCCTGAGCCAAGCCGGCGGTACACCGCCGGAAGGTGCAGAGACTACCTGGGAACTTCAGTGTTCTTAATAACAGGCTCGAGCGTCCCGCCCCTAACAACTCGGTTGAGGGTGATGAGATAGTCCGCTCCGCTCAGAAATGAGTGGGTTAAGTGAATCCCTTGGTCCCAGGTTCGAGTCCTGGCGGGCCCACCACCTTCAACCTCGATGCGGGGTCTACGGATAACGGCGGCGTATTGACCTGCGCTAGAGTCAGGCCCTGAGCTGAACACAACAAGGGCAATTTTCCTATGAAAATCACGGTACTTGGCGCGGGCGCCGGCGGCACCGCCATGGCTTTCGACTGTGCATCGCACGGCCACGAGGTCCGCCTGTTCGATTTCGAGCAGTTTCCCGACAACGTCGCGGCCATCGCCGAACAGGGTGGCATCCATGCGGACGGGGACATCTCAGGGTTCGGTTCCATTGCCTATTCGGGCCATGACATCGACCAGGCGCTGCAGGACGCCGAACTGATTTACGTTGTCGGCCCGGCTTACAGCACCGAGCCCTTTGGCGAAGCCGTGGCCGGCAAACTGAGCGCCGGGCAAACCGTGATCGTGAGTCCGAGTTCCTGTGGCGGCGCCCTGGCTTTCAAGCGCGCTGCCGGGCTGGCTGTGCACGATGCGTCTGTCCGTGTCGCGGAGACCTCCACGCTGCACTACGCGGTGCGGCTGACCGAGCCAGGCAAGATTCGCGTGTTCCTGAAACTCAAGGCCGGCAACCTGCTGGCCGCCCTGCCCCGCGAACATACCGGCGACATCCTGGCGCTCATCAGCGACGTATACCCGAGCATGGAGCCGGCGGAGAGCGTGTTGCAGACCAGCCTGCAGAACGCGAATCCGATCATTCATCCGGCCGTGACCCTGAGTAACGCCGCCCGCATCGAAATGACCGGCGGGGACTTCCTGTTCTACGAAGAAGGCGTCAGCGATTCAGTCGGCCGCCTGATAGAAGCGCTCGATAAGGAACGCATCGCGATCGGCGCGAAGCTGGGCATCACCGTCCTGCCCGATCCCGAGATGGGCATGCGCCAGGGCTACATGCTCGAACCCAATTACGGCTCCGGTTACCGCGAGGCGCCGGGTTTCCGGGGCATCGGGGCCCAGCCGCAGCTGGATCATCGCTACCTCAATGAAGACGTCGGCTATGGCCTGGTCTTCATGTCGATGCTGGGTAAGCAAATCGGCGTCGCGACGCCCGGCATCGATGCCATCATCGACGTCGCATCGATCGTCATGGCGCATGAGTACAGGGCGGCAGCGCTGCGAACCCCGGAGTCGTTGGGTATCGCGGATCTGTCCGCCGAACAGCTGGCGTCGCTGTAACGATCGCCGCGCGCGGCTACAGGAGCAGAATCGCGAAGTAGTGGCTGACGCTGCCCGCGAGTACGAACAGGTGCCAGATGCCGTGACACCACGGATACCAGCTGTCGAGAATGTAGAACACGATACCCGACGTGTAGAACACGCCGCCGATCATCAGCCATTTCATCGACCATGGCGGCATCAGGACGGACAGCGAATCCAGCGCCAGCACGCAGGCCCAACCCATGGCGAGGTACAGCAGGATCGAACCGATCCTCGGCCCGGTGCGGCGTACGGCGTCGAGCACCATGCCGAAGATCGCCATGAACCACACGCCGCCGAGCAGCCACCAGCCGCCCGCGCTGTTGAGCACGACGACCGCAATCGGCGTATACGTGCCGGCAATCAGCAGGTAGATCGCCTGATGGTCGAGGACCCGAAAGAACGGTTTCACGCGCCCCGGAAAGCTGTGGTAGAGCGTCGATGACAGGTACAGCAGGAACAGCGACACGGCATAAACCGTGTAGCTGACGATCTTGGCGACGTCGCCTTCCATGGCTGCGATCGTGATCAGCACGGCGCCGCCAACCAGCGCCAGTGTGGCGCCGACGAGGTGGCTGATGCTGTTGAATTTCTCGCCGTAGTACATGCCGCAAGAATACCCTAGCTGGCAGCCTGCTTCTTCTTCTCGCGCTCGTCGCGGCGGCGCTCGCCCTCGGCGAGCAGTTTCTTGCGCAAGCGGATACTCGACGGCGTGATCTCGACCAGCTCGTCGTCGTCGATGAACTCCAGCGCCTGCTCCAGCGAATAATTGAGCGGCGGCGTGAGCTGAATATTCTCATCCGACCCGGCAGCGCGGATGTTGGTGAGCTGCTTGGCCTTGGTCGGGTTCACCGGCAAGTCGTTGCTGCGGCTGTGAATACCGACAATCATGCCTTCATAGACCTCGGTGCCATGACCGATGAACAGCGAGCCGCGGTCCTGCAGGTTGTACAGCGCGTAGGCGAGCGCCTTGCCGTTGACGTTGGACACCAGCACGCCGTTGTTGCGCTGCCCAATGTCGGCATTGACCCTGGGTCCGTAATCGTCGAACACGGAATACAGCAGCCCGGTGCCGGCCGTCGTCGTCAGGTACTGGGTGCGGAACCCGATCAGCCCGCGCGCGGGAATCCGGTACTCGAGCCGGATGCGGCCCCGGCCATCGGGCATCATGTCGAGCAGCTCGCCCTTGCGATCCGCAAGCCGCGTCATCACGGCGCCCTGGTAGTCCTCCTCGAAGTCGACCGTGACGAGCTCCCAGGGCTCCTGCCTGACGCCATCGATCTCACGCTCGATCACGGTCGGCCGGGACACGGCCAGCTCATAGCCTTCGCGGCGCATCGTCTCGATCAGTACGGACAGGTGCAGCTCGCCGCGACCCGACACCTGGAAACGGTCCGGGTCATCGGTGTCCTCGACCCGCAGCGCAACGTTGTGCTTGAGCTCCTGGTCGAGGCGCTCCCTGATTTGCCGGCTCGTCAGGTACTTGCCCTCGCGGCCGGCGAACGGCGACTTGTTGACCTGGAACGTCATGCTGATGGTCGGTTCGTCGACCTCGAGCGCCGGCAACGGATCGGGCTCGTCGCGCGGGCAGATCGTATCGGAGATCTGCAGGTCGTCGATGCCGCTGAACACCACGATGTCCCCCGCCCCGGCCTCTTCCACAGGCACTCGCTCGAGCCCGCTGAAGCCGTACAGGTGCGCCAGCCGGGCCGATGTTGACGTGCCATCGGCGCGCGCGACGCTGATGCGCGAATTCGCCGTCGCGACGCCTCGGCTGATGCGGCCGATACCCAGGACGCCCACGTAGGAGTTGTAGTCGAGGCTGGATACCTGCAGCTGTAACGGTCCGTCGAGCTGCACCTGCGGCGGCGGAACGTGCTCGACGATGGCCTCGAGCAGCGGCAGCACGTCGCCGCCCGCGACGTCGGGTTCAGTGCCGGCAAAGCCCTGCAGCGCCGAGGCATAGACCACCGGGAAGTCGAGCTGCTCCTCGGTTGCGCCGAGCCGGTCGAAGAGTTCGAACGTCTGGTCGAGCACCCAGCCGGGGCGGGCGCCGTCGCGATCGATCTTGTTGATGACGACCAGCGGCACAAAGCCGTGAGCGAACGCCTTTTGCGTGACGAAACGCGTCTGCGGCATCGGGCCCTCGACCGCGTCGACGAGCAGCAACACGCCGTCCGCCATGGACAGCACGCGCTCGACCTCGCCGCCGAAATCGGCGTGGCCCGGTGTGTCGACGATGTTGATGCGCCAGTTCTTCCAGCTGATCGCCGTGTTCTTGGACAGGATCGTGATGCCGCGCTCGCGCTCGAGATCGTTCGAGTCCATGACCCGCTCGGGCACGACCGCCCGCTCGTCCAGCGTGCCGGACTGGCGCAGCAACTGGTCGACCAGCGTCGTCTTGCCGTGGTCGACGTGGGCGATGATCGCGATATTACGAATCTGCTCGGTGGGAAACATCGTGGAAGTACCGCAAAAGGTGGCGCATTATATAGGCATTAACGGGGAATCGATATGAATGTTGTACTGGTTACAGGCGCCAGCTCGGGTATTGGCGCGGCCATCGCGATCGCGTTTGCCGATGCCGGGTGGTCCGTCATGGCCGCCGGCAGGGACGAGGGCCGGCTCGACGAGGTGGCGGACGTCTCGGACAATATTTCGACCTGGTCCGGCGAACTCATGGAGTCGGAAGACTGCGACGAGCTGATCACTGACACGGTCGACGAATTCGGCGGCCTCGATTGCCTCGTCAACGCCGCGGGCGTGCTGATTCGCGGCAGCGCCGACGAACTCAGCGACGACGACTGGCGCGACACGATCGCCGTCAACCTGGACGTGCCGTTTTTTCTCTCCCGCGCCGCGCTGCCGCACCTGGTCAAGGCCGAAGGCAGCGTCGTCAACATCTCGTCGGTATGGGGTCTCGAAGCCGGCGATCGCGCGGTCGCCTACTGCGCCAGCAAGGGCGGTTTGCAGCTGCTGACCCGCGCCATGGCCAGGGATCATGCGCGCAGCGGCGTGCGTTTCAATGCGATCTGCCCGGGCGGCGTCGACACCCCGATGCTCGCCAACGAAGCTGAGGAGCAGGAGATGGAGGTCGACGAGTTCCTGGCGATGGTCGCCGAGAACAGCCCCAACGGGCGTATAGCCGCTCCCGAAGACATCGCGGCGCTGGTATTGTTCCTCGCTTCCGACGCCGCCAGTCACATTACCGGGACGAACATCCCCTGTGACGGCGGCGTAACGGCGTAAGCGCCTACGCGCCCGAGAAGTCGACGTCGGCAAACACCAGCGACGGCGCCAGCGTCGACGAGTACGGGTAAGGGTCGTTGCCGAGCATCTCGAGGCGGCTGAACAGGTCCTTGAGGTTGCCGGTCACGTTCATCTCACCGACCGGCCGGCCCACCTGGCCGTTCTCGATGATGTGCCCGCGCAGCCCCAGTGAGAAGTCGCCCGTCGTCGCGTCGGCGTTGCCGCCCAGCCAGGAGGTAACGTAAATGCCCTCACCGGCGTCGGCCAGCAGCTGGTCCAGCGTGTGCTCTCCGGGTGTGACGACACGATTCGAAGCCGAACCGGTCGTGGGCTGCATCTCTCCCTTGCGGCCGTAGTAGGTATCGACGTAAATATTCCTGATCACGCCGTCCTCCACGATCGGCAGCGCCTTCGCGGAAATGCCCTCGCTATCGTAGTGGCGCGATGCGAGGCCGCGCTTGATGAGAGGATCGTCGGTGATCGACAGCTTCTCACTGAAGGCCTGCTCGCCGATCAGCGGCGCCCAGAACGATCGGCCCTGCTGAACGCTGCGGGCATTGGCGGGCCGCATCAGGCGACCGATCAGCGAGGCCGCGGCGCGGGAATCGACGACCATGACGGTCTTCAGCGTCGGGCCTTTCTCCGATTCGAGGCGCGACAAGGTGCGATTCAGCGCTTCCTCGCCGACACCGCCCGGATCGGGCAGATCCGCTACGTGTGCGCCGCCGGCATAGAACCAGTCTTCGGCGCGCTTGTCGCCCTTGTCACGCAGCGTCACGCTCGATCCGAACCAGCAGTAGGTGGATTGCTGGGTACCCAGGAAGCCGTTGCTGCTGGCCGACGCCGAGTTTACAGTGCCGTCGTAGACGCCGGCCGTGGCGGAAATCACGCGCTCGTGGCCGTGCGACGCCGCATCGAGCGCCTCGCACCACGTCAGCCGCTGGTCGCGATCGAGCGCGGCCACCGTCGGGTCGACGAGGTCGAGGTCGTCGGCCGGCCGGTCCGCGAACAGCGCTTCGGGCGTCACCTGGCGATACTCGTCGGGCTCGAGCGCCCGGGTGATCGCGACGGCTTCGCCGACAAAACTGCCGAGCCGGTCGGGATTGAGGTCCGTTGTCTGGTGGCTCGAGTAGCGGCCGTTGGCATACACCTGCACGGCCAGCGACTGCGAGGTCGTGTCCTTGACCTTCTCCAGCGCCCCGTCGCGATACTCGAACTCCACGTTGCGGCTCTGGTTGGCCGTGGCCCATGCGTCTTCGGCGCCGGCCTTTCGCGCCAACTCGACTGCGTGCGCCGCCTGGTTTTTCAGATCAGCTCGCATTTTCGCCTCCCACGGTCATGTTGGAGACGAGGACCGTCGGAATGCCCTGGGAAACCGGCACGCTCTGGCCGTTCTTGCCGCAGGTCCAGCCGCCCGTGTCCAGGCGCGCGTCGTTGGCGACCATCGTGATCTTTTTCAGCGACTCCGGCCCGTTGCCGATGATGTTGACGTCCTTGATTGGCGCTGTGACCTTGCCGCCTTCTACCAGCCAGCCGTTCTTCACGTAGAAGGTATAGTCACCGGCGCCGATCTGTACCTGGCCGTTCGTGTAGGTCTCGCAGATGATGCCGTGATCCACGGCTTCGATGATCTCGTCTTTGGTATGCGGGCCGTCTTCCATGAACGTGCAGGTCATCCGTGGCATGGGGGCATACTTGTACGACTGGCGGCGCCCCGATCCCGTGGGCGCGAGATCGTACTGCCTGGCGCTGATCTGGTCGTGCAGGTAGGACTTGAGCACGCCGTTCTCGACGAGCACCGTGCGGCCTGCCCTGTTGCCCTCATCGTCGTAGTTCAGCGCCCCGCGTTCGTGCGGAATCGTCGCCTCGTCGACGATCGTGACGAAAGGTTCGGCGACCTTCTTGCCGATCATGTCGGAATAGATGCTCGTGCCCTTGCGGTTGAAGTCCGCTTCCATGCCATGGCCGATGGCTTCATGCAGCAGGATGCCGCTGGCGCCGCTCGCCAGGATGACAGGCATCTCGCCGGCTGGCGGGCGGCGAGCATCGAACAGGATCATCGTGCGGTCCACGGCTTCCGCGACCATCGTGTCGAGCCGTTCTTCGGTGTACCAGCCGAACTCCTGGCGCCCGGCGATGTTGGAGTAGCCCGACTGGACTTCCTCGCCCTTGCGTGCCGTGACGACGACGGTGACGCGCGTCATCGGCCGGTGATCGGTGACGAGCTTGCCGTCGAGGGTCGCAATCATGACGCGCTCGTCTTCATCGCCCCAGTAGACCGACACTTTCTCGACCGCGGGGTCGCGCGCCTTCGCCTGCTCCTCGACGTACTTCAGTACCGGCAGCTTCTGGTCGATACCGACCTCCGCCCACGGCACCGTCGTCGTGTACAGGCCGCCCATGTCCCTGGGCGTAAACGCCTGCGGCGCGGCGACGCGGCCGCCGGTGGCAATTGCCGACGCCGTGCGCGCTGCCGCCAGCATGGAAGGCAACGTGAGGTCCTCGGTGAACGCGTAGCCGGTTTGCTCGCCGATGACGACGCGCAGCCCGACGCCCTGCTGAATGTTCGAATTCGCACTCGACACGATGCCGTCCTCGAGCGACAGCGCGTTCTTGCGCGTGTGCTGGAAATACAGGTCGGCGGCATCGGCGCCGTTGGCCGTCAGCTCGGCCATGACCCGGGCGACCGTCGCCTGGTCGACGCCGAACCAGTCCATGAACGGGTTGTCGGGCGTCGGGTCGGCAACCGCGGTCGCCTGCTGTACCGCGCAGCCGTTCAGAAAAGCCGGCACGGTCAGGATTGCGCTGCCTGCCGCCATGTGGCCCAGGAATGTCCTGCGTTTGATGGTCATGATGTCCCCCACGTGGAATACGTCAATTTATAGATGTCCGGTCTGCCCAAAAGGTTTCACTTCCGGGCCAGCGCCAGGCCAAGGCCTGCCGCCACGAGAAAGCCGCCCGTAATCCGGTTGCGCGCCGCCGTGTAGCGCTCGAGCAAGCGCCGCGCCGAGCCCGCCGTCGCGGCCCACACGACGTCGCCGGCCAGCAGCACGGCAAGAAATACCGCCGCCACGGTCACGGGGTGCCCCGCCAGGCCGCCGTCGACTGCAACGAACTGCGGCAGGAACGCGGCGATAAAGAGCAGCGTCTTGGGATTGATCGCGGCGATCACTACGGCGCGCCAGAACACGGCGGGCGCCGCCTGCACTGCACCGAGGTCGCCGGCCGGCTCGCTCCAGGTGCGTATCCCGAGATACACGAGATACGCGACCCCGGCCCAGCGAATCCAGGTGAGCGCCTCGGCCGCATATTCGATGACCGCGGCCATGCCCAGGACCACCAGGACGAGCTGGATGGCATTGCCGCAGGTGACGCCGAGGGCCGTCGCGGCGCCGGCGCGAAAGCCATGGCGGATGCTGTTTGCGACGATCAGCGCGACGTTCGGCCCCGGAATCGCCACCAGGATCGCGGTCGCAACAGCCAGGGCAATGAGGTTAGCCACGTCGTCCGGATCGGCTCCAGTACCGCAGTAACAGGAAGCCAAAGAGCATACCACCCAGGTGCGCGAAGTTGGCGACGCCGGGCGCGCTGCCGCTGACGCCCAGGTAGAGTTCGAGCAGCCCGAAGACGAGGACGAAATACTTCGCCTTCATCGGGATGGGCGGGAATAACAGCATGATGGTGCGGTTCGGGAACGCAAGGCCGTAGGCCAGCAGAATACCGAACACGCCGCCGGAGGCGCCGACCGTGGGGTAGAGGCCGCCCTGCGTGCCCGCCACGATCAGCTGGACGATGCCGGCGCCGATGACGCAGGTCAGATAATAGGTGAGAAACCGCTTCGCCCCCATCATCAGCTCCAGCTCGCGACCGAACATCCAGAGTGCGAACATGTTGAAGGCGATGTGCATCAGGTTGCCGTGCAGGAATCCATAGGTCACGAGCTGCCAGGGCATGAACGGTGAATTCGACGGACCCGCCGGCCACAGCGCGAAGTTGATCATCATGAAGCGCGGGCTGAGCTGCTGCAGCACGAACACGATGCCGTTGATGACAAGCAGCGCGAAAATTACGTTCGGGATCGCGCTCGGCCTCCGCGGCCGCAGATTGTGGACAGGTGTGTTCATGGACTACTCGGGGCTGCGATAGACGGTTCGACCGTCGAAGATCGTCATTGTTACACGGGCGTCAGAGATTTCGTAAGCAGGAATTTCGAACAGGTTGCGATCCAGCACGACGAGGTCCGCCCGTTTGCCGACCTCGATCGAGCCCTGTTCGTTCTCGAGGCTCATCGTGTAAGCGCCATTG
This sequence comes from Woeseiaceae bacterium, assembly GCA_030066735.1. Classification (GTDB taxonomy): domain Bacteria; phylum Pseudomonadota; class Gammaproteobacteria; order Steroidobacterales; family Woeseiaceae; genus UBA1847. The sequence goes on from JASJBB010000005.1 coordinate 16,154, forward strand.
ATCGTATACGCCTCGATCATCGTCGCGAGGTCGAGGGATTGATTGGCGGCATCAAGATCCTCGCCCTCGTTGGCCCACGGGTCCTGGCGCGTGATCGCCGTCTCGATGGCGAGCAGAGGATCGATATCGGTCACCCACCAGTCGCTGGCGCCGTTGATACGACCGCCACCCTCGTGGACATCTCGAGCCGGGTAGGTTTGCCAGGCCCGCTCGCGACCGAGCATCGGCACCGTCATTTCGAGAAGCCCGGGTTCCGGATACGCCCAGAGCAGCTGGAACGTCGCGCCGATGCCCAACTCGCCGAATCGCGGCCGGTCATCGGGATGAATCAGCTGCAGGTGCGTCATGTGATGCCGGTTATCCGACATGCCGTTCTGCTCTCGCATGTACTCGAAGCCATCCAGCGCGCGGCGGATGGCCGCATCGCCGATGGCGTGGACGTGCAGCTGCAAACCCCGGGCGTCGAGTCGGGTGAAGTATTCGTTGACCTGTTCCTGGGTGTAGAAGAATGGCCCGGCGCCGTACTCTTCGATCGCATAAGGCTCCAGCAGCGGGCTGGTGCCCGACTCGATAACGCCATCCATGTAGATCTTCACGGAATCCACATCGAGGTTAGGCCGGCGCCACTCTTGCCGGCGGTCCATCAGGTCGTAAACGCTGTCGTCGAATGCGGCGGGCTTCAGGTTGACCGGCGACATCGAGATCAGCGCCCGGATGTCGAACTCGCCAGCATCCGCCACGGCGACCGGGTGCTGAATCATCTCGTCGTCGAATCCCGGCTCGATGAAGGCCGTGATGCCATGCTCGTGCAGCATTGCGATGCCCGCCCGCACCTTGTCCTGCAGGAAAGATGCCGGCATCTCGGGCATGTGGGCTTCGACCAGCAGCATCGCTGAGTCGTGCAGCGTGCCGGTCGCCTCCCCCGTTTCGGGATCGCGGACGATGACACCGTCATCGCCGACCGTCGTCTCGGCGTCGATTCCCGCGATCTCCAGCGCGCGGCTGTTAACCCAGTAGGAGTGGCCGTAACTGCCTTCGAGGCATACCGGCCGATCGGGAAACAGCTCGTCGAGCAGTTCCCGGGTCGGGCTCATGGACTCGAACAGCCACTCCCCCCAGCCGGCGCCGAGTATCCAGCGCTCCTGACCAAAGCCCGCGAGCTGCGTGCACTTTTCGAGCTTCGCTTCGATCTCCTCGATGGTCTCGAGCCGCAGCAAGTCGCATTCCTGGCCGGTCTGGACGAACAGCAGTATGTGCGCATGCGAGTCATGAAATCCCGGCAGCAGCATCTGCCCACCCAGGTCAGTGACCTCTGTCGCGTCGCCAATGAACGCCTGTGCGGCCTCGTTACTGCCAACGAACGCGATGCGGCCACGGGCCACCGCGACGGCCTCGGCCCAGGTGCTGTCGGCATCCACCGTGTAGACGGCGCCGTTCAGAAACACGCGATCGGCGGGAGGTTGCCCCGGGGAACAGCCAGCGGCAACGGCCAGGCAACACAGGTAACCGATCAGGCGCATCACCAGCCTCCGCCGCCTCCGCCGCCGCCCCCGCCGCCGGAGAAGCCGCCTCCGCCGCCGCCGGACGACGAACCGGGGGGCGACACCGAGTGCGTGACCGCGGAATTGAGGCTGTGCGACAGCGCGCTCGTCGTCGAGCTGACGTTGAAGCGATCCCAGGAACCGCCGTACCAGGTCGGCTGGTAGGGCGAACCGTCCCCCATCTGGGCATTCTTGAGGACGTCGGCGAATTTCTCCGACCAGCGCTGGTCGACGCCGAGCGCCAGCGCATACGGCAGGTATCTTTCGAACAGCTCGGGCGTCTTCTCGGGCGGGTTACGCAGCTCCATCTCGTGCTTTTCGGCGATCTCCAGGTAGTCCCGGAAGCCCATGATTTCGTCAAGCAGCTTGCGGCCGCGCAGCGTCGGACGTTTCATGATGACCGCGAAAACGATGGTCGTCACCGCCATCAGCACAATCGTCAGGATCGAGAGCACGGACGGTCCCTGCGACACCGACAGCACGGCGGTCACGATGAGCAGCAGTACCGCGGGAATATTCAACAGGCCGTTGAACTTGAAATAGTGTTGTTTGTAGTCGAGCTCCAGCGAACCCTTGTGCACGGCCTTCGCCGCGGCGAGCTTGCCGTGATTGGCCTGTTCCAGCGTTATCCGCTTGCGACCGCGAAACAGTTCTTCGTAAAGCTCCCGTTCACCGGCCGCCAACGGTGGCGGGTGCCCCAGGGGGTCGGTCTTGACGAGGATGTAGGTGTCGTCTTCCTTGCCGATGCCGAGAAAGCCGTCGGACCCCTCCTCGACGTCGATCCGGATGTAGCGCTTCACGGCCAAGTTGACGATGGCGGCCGTCATCACCTTGTCGTCGTAGTACATTTGCCTGACGTAGCGCAACGAGGCCGGCGAATACCCGTCGGGCGGCTCATAGCGTGTGACGAGGACACCTTCTTCCGGGTCCTTGCCGAAGTGCCGCCACACCGGGATGTAGTAGGCGAGCAATAACAGAAACCCGACAACGGCGATCAGCAAGTTGGCATTGTCTTTCAGTAGCCAGGCTATTCTCTGCGCATCGCTGGGTGGCTGGATGATGCCGCTGGGCCAGCCGACCACGATCGTAAGGCCGTTGAGCGGCGGCAACGCCCTGGTCGTTTCGAAGTGGACGCGCGCCGGGCTGTCGATGCGCGCCGTGTAATCGCGTTTCGTGAAGCCGAACGCCCCCGTGTATCCCTCTGCCGTGAGCTCGGCAACGGGCACGTCGAAACCGAATGACACCGTGGCGGCGGCCCTGTCGATCGGGAATTCCCAGTTGACGCCGGTCACGTTCCAGTAAAGCTCGTCGTGAGTATCGAAAAAGCCGAGCATACGGCTCGCCCGGTAACGGAACTCGTACGTGTGCTCGCCGGTGTCGATATAGCGCTGAGCGCTGCCGAAGTAGGTGCGGACGCCGTCACGGATATTCTGCGTGTGAAAGTCCTCGCGATTGCCGTTGCGCCGCACCGACAGGATGTCGAAGTCGACGACGTATTCGTTGCCGAGCCTGTCGCGATACTCGGTTGGAAAGTCGCGGTAGATGCCGCGACGGATGCGGTTGCCCTCGGCCCGGATGCGGATCGTTTCGGTGACTTCGATCCAGCCGTCCTCGATGATCAGAATGTCGCTGTGGAAGTCGAGGATGCGCTCTTCGGCCGGCACGGCGAGCGGCAGCAGCAGCAGCAGGCAGAGGGCGAGGCGCTTCATTCGACCGACCCGAACTCGACCAGAGGCACATTGGCCGCGTCGTCCGAGGCTTTCTGGAAAAAGCTGCGCGCGCGGAAACCGAACAGGCCCGCAATAATGTTGCTCGGCACCGTCTCGGCCATGGTGTTGTACTCGCGAACGGAGCCGTTGTAGTAGCGGCGCGCGAATTGCAGGTAGTTCTCGGTCTCGACGAGCTCATTCTGCAGGTTCAGGAAGTTCTCGTTCGCCTTGAGATCCGGGTAGCTCTCCGCCAGCGCAATGAGCCTGTGCACGCCCTGGCCGAGTTCCTCCTCGGCCTTGCCGCGCTCCCGGATACCGGTCTGCCGCATGGCCTCGGCACGCAACTCGGCGACCGCCTCGAGTGTTGCCTTCTCGTAGCTGGCGTAAGCGTCGACGGCCTTCACGAGTCGCGGCACGAGATCGTGGCGGCGCTGCAACTGTACGTCGATATCACTCCAGGCGGTGTCGACGCGATTGCGCGCCCGCACCAGCCGGTTGTAGAGCAAGACGATCGCGACAACGAGCGCGAATCCGATAGTGATCCAGATCATTGCGCGTAATCGTACCACTCGGCTGAGTGGGCCGGGGGATGCTCACCGGAAGTAAAGCGCAGCGTAGCGAGCCATGTAGGTGAGCATTCACCGGCCCGCTACGGTGTCTGGGTTAGTACCAGAACGAGAAATAGATCTGGATGATATCGGCTTCGAGTTCGTACAGCGGCTCCGACCCGACTGGCTGACCGGAGCTGATATCCGAGAACTCGTCGTAGTCCACCGCCAGGAAGTCATAGGACACGTTGAGCGAACCGCGCTTCAGGAATTTCCAGCCCTCCGGCTGTTCGATGAACTCCCAGCTGGCCGAAAGGCCGAGCGTGTGGCTCGTCAGCGGGCTGAGCTCCTTGTCGCGGCCGCGGAAGTTGGTCGCCTGTGCTCGCGGGAACAGGTCGGAGAAGAAGTGCGCGCCGGTCTGGTCGTGGTAGCGATACTTGACGTGGAACGTGAACGGCCCCATCGGTTGCACGTAGCCCAGTTTGGCGGTGTGTCCCTCGATGTCCCACGTGTCCGTGAAGTACCGGTACTCGGCTTCGAGCGCGGCACGGTATGGCAGGAAGTACTTCATGCGCAAACCGAGCGCGTTACTCGTGCGCGTGTTGGGGTACAGCTCGGGTTCGAAACTGAAGCCGCGCGGGACCGACGGGTCAGCGTACCGCACCGTGCGGTAGGGATTGTTCAGGAAGCCTTCGTCCGTTACGACCTGGTAGTTCAGCGTCGCGATCATGTTGCGGGTCAGGATCTGCGTCAGGCCCACGCCATACTGCTGGCGATCGGCCTCGCGCTCGAACAGCGGGTCATCGGAGCGCCCTACCGTGTCGTCGCCTAGCGCATAACTCAGTGTCAGCGTGGTCAGGTCGCCAAACATGTCCTGGCTGACCGCAAAGGCGTAAGTCTTGGCGTCGAAATCGGACTCGGTACTTGTCGTGTAACTGGCGCTCATCGTGGTGTTGCCGCGCAGGTAGTCCATGCCGAGCGACCATTGCGTGCGCTCCTCGGTATAAGGGCTCGCGGTCGTAATCACGTCGATGGACGCCGAGCTGATCATGTCGACGTAGTAGTTCGTGACGAACGAGGTGCTGCTCCCTACCTGCTTGCGCATCAGGACCGACGGACCGTCAATGCGCACGCCACCACCTTCATACAGGTGATACATGACGTCACTGCGATCTTCGGGCAGCACGCCGGCCAGGGCAGTGCTGCCGAGCAGCAGTCCCGCGAGAGCTATGACAATGTGACGCAAGCAGAGCATCCGGAGCCCTAGTTACACCCGCAGCCGCCGCCGGCAGCGCCTTCGCCGCCACGGGCGCCTTCACGCGCCTCGTAGACGTGCATGATGTAAGAGCTGGACACCGGGTCCATGTCGAGCGCCATGATCGGATCCGCCAGGCGGTCGCGTTCGTAGGGCTTCACCCAGGGCTCGAAATTGCTGCAACCCGATACTCCGGCCGCAACGACCAGGAGCAGCATGGCTTTTGCGAATCTTTTCATAGTCATAGTCCTACTCTAGCCGTCCGCCCACCGGCGAACTGTGAACCCTGCCTCAGAAGAACACAGACACGCCGATGGTGCCCTCGAGGTTGTGGGTCGTCTTTTCCCGGCCGAGGATGTCGATATCGAACAGGTGGTCGCGGAAATCCGCATGGATCGCGATCGCATCCGTCAGCAAAAACCTGAAGCCGGCGCCAAAGTTGACCGTGAAGCGGTCGTCGTCGGCAAAATTGGTCGAGCCGAGGCCGGCAATCAGGTAAAAGTTGGTGTTGTAGGCCCTGCCCTCGCCGATGAAGACTTCACCGGGCAGGACGTTGTAGCCGAGGTTCAGGTTGTAATAGGTCAGGTCGCGGTCCTCGAACAACAGCGCACCGCCGGACAGCTGCTCGAAGCTCGTCAGGCCTGCCTCCGTCTGGCCGACCGAGGCTTCGACGAAGAAGCCCTCGGTGACGTGGTAGGCGAGTTTGACGCCGTACACGGTGTCCGAACCGAAGTCCTCGATGCTCATGATGCCGGCAAAAGCACCCACCTCGAAGTCCTCGCGGTCGATCCTGGCTTCCTTGATCTCGCGCCTTTCGACCTCCGGATCGACGACCTGCCCTGGCGGCTCCGACGCCGGCGGCGGCGCCTCTTTATCGCCGAAAGCGGCGCAGCCCGACAGCGTCAGCACGCAGCCGATCAGAAAAAGAACGCGAAACCAGCTTTCCATTCTTCAACTTCCTCATTCTCGTCGCGACTCGTGAAGACCACGTAACTCTTGTACTCGACGCGAAACAAAAATCTTCGTGAGGCATAGATTCGAAAACCCGCGCCCACGTGCCCAATCTCGTCCGTACGATCGTCACCCTGGATGATCGTCGACTTGGGCGACGTATGGATAATGCCGGCGCCCAATGTAAAAAACGGTGAAAACCGTTTATCCGGCCAAGTTTCATGAACGACGTTAACACTGCCCATCCAGCCGTTCGAAAAATTACCTAAAATCTGTGAACCCCATAGCTCTACGGAGACATGCGGGTTGACGGAGTACCCACCGTAGAGCGACACGATGTTCGCACCGCCGAAGTCGCCGGCGAGCACGCCAGCTTCCCATTTGGCTTCGGTGAAGTCCTGCAGGACCGGCGCGGCGAAATCGACTTCCGAGCCATCGGGGTTCAGGGTGAGCTCCATCTGCTTCTGGTCGACCCAGCCCTCGATGCCGCGATCCGTGCGCACCTGGTACCAGTCGGTGCGCTGCGAGACGACTTCGACCTGGTCGCCACGATCGACGACATGGAAAATGGGATAACCGCGGCCCGGCCCGGTATGCATCTCCAGGTACGGATCAGCAACCGCAACCTTGCGAAGGATTTCGTCGTCGGCGGTCGCTGTTTGCCAGGGTGTGAGGGTCGTCAGTACCAGCGCCAGCAGGTACGCACACCTGGCAATCCAGTTATTGCGGGACGTCGAAAGGATTATTGTAGTACTGGGCTCCGACATCCAACCATTCCGCAATTAAGCGTCTCTCCGCGCTAGAAAGAACACCGAAGTGCTCTACGTTGTTCGGATCGGTAAACCGTCCGAAGAAAGCACCCGACGCCCGCGCACCTGCAGCACTCGCTGGTGACGGAATCGGGACGACGTCGAATATCGGGTTCCCGTCGATATCGACACCTACTTGCTGTTGCGCATCGACCAATGCGCCGTTGACCACTTCCTGCAGGTTATCGGTTGCCAGCAGCTCCCGGTATGCGTGGAAATGGTCGGGTTCGTCGGGCGAAAGCCCGTCGGTCAATTCGAGTTGCCCGGCCGGGACAATCACTGTCATTCCGTCGGCCGGATCGATCTGCGTGTGGCACAGCGTGCACTGCCTGTCGACCTGCACACCATTGCCGTCAAGAATCGGCATGCCATTGGCATCGAACTGCGGCCGCGGCAGGCTCCACAATGGGTGAATGATCGACTCGTAGTTGACCACTGTTCGGCAGAATGCCTGCCAGTCCTGCTCGCAGGCCTGGGTCGTCGGCGAGTTCGTCTGCAGTCCCGGGTTGTTCACATCGGCACTCGTGTAGCGAATATCGATGTCCAGGTTGTTGGCGCGCACCGTCGGATCGGCGGTCCACACGTCGGTGTAGTAGAGATTCATCGACGGCTCGACCGACGTGGTCGCGTCACAGACGCCACCCGCGTTGGTGCACGTCACGCGCGCACGCACCTCGGCCATCGTCTCGCCAGGCTCGTTGATAAACCACTGCAGGTCGGTGTTGGGGAATTCGAGCCACCCAGGCTGCGCGCCCGGATACGCGGAATCGAACGCGTCGAGGCGGCCGTGTGACAGGCCCGTGCTGCCGTCGTGGCAGCCCTGGCACTTGAGTTCTTCACCCGGACGCACCGAGATCCAGTTCGTGTGCCGCGCCGAGATACGCATGCCGTTCTCGTCGGTGATGCTGAGCTGCAGGGCGACGTTGGCCGGCACCTTGACCATGACCGAGCCATCCGGCTCGATCGGTGTGTACGACACGACTTCCTTCATGCCGAAGGCCGTCGTCACGCCAAATGCCGTGTTGTCGAGATCGATGATGTCCTCATCGGGGATCGACACGGCTTTGACAACGCGCAGGAAACGCGCCGGACGCGCCGCGGCAGGCGTCTGCAGCGGGTCGGCCAGCGCCGGGATGTTGAAGTTGTCGACGCCGTCGAAGTCATAGACGCTGCGGATATTGATCACGCCCTCGGCCGCATCGGCAATTGTCGGGTCGAGCACAAAGACATTGCTGCCGTCGGGAATGGCAGGCGGCGCAACCTTGGGGTCCGCGGCAACCACTTCCGTAATCACAAAGCCCTCTTCGCCGGGCACGATCGGAAGCTGGGTGTCGTCACTCGGATCGTACATCCAGATGCCGTAAAGCGGCGGCGCGATCGTGTAGCTGCCGACATCCGGCGTTACCGGGTTGTCCGGGTCTGGCTGGACGAACAGCATGGCGAGGCGCTCCGGGGTGCACGGCCGCACGGCCGTGTCGTCGGTCATCGGGTCGCCATCGTCCATCAGCTGCTCGAGCAGGCGGCACTGGCTCCAGCTCACAATAAGGCGCCCCGAGCCGTCGAGAATCGGGTACACCGAGGCATAGCGGCCGCCAACTGACGGCACGCCCGGCTCTGTCGATACGTCGTTGACCGTCGCATCTTCCTGGGCCGGACCATTGAGAATGCCGATATTCGGCGCTGTCGGCTGCGTATTCTCGAGGTACTGCTGCACATCGATCGTGATGAGCTCACCGCCGCCTTCGGTGTCGGTGAACGGGCGAATCAGCGACATGACGCGACCGTCCTGCAGCTCGCGCGGCTGACTGAACTGGATCGTATCGCCGTTGGTGCCCGTATTATGGCTCCGCGCGCCGTACAGCAGCTCGTGTGCGGAACCGTCCGGGTTCATGCGATACAGGTTCATCTCGTTGTTCGGGCCGGCGTTGTCCCAGCGCGTGTATACGACCTGGCCGTTCGACAGCGGGGCCGGATCGAGGTCGTGACTCTGGTTGAAAGTCAGCTGCTCCACGCCGGAACCGTCGTCGTTCATGATGTGGATGTTGAACGCAAACTCGTTCTCGTCCTCATCCATGGCCGGGAAACCGGGCTTGCCTTCATCGAGCAGCACGGCCTGCGAGCGCGTCTGGCGCGTCGAAGAGAAAATGATGCGTCCGTCCGGCAGGTACTTCGGCATGATGTCGTGACCGATCTCGGCGGTCAGGTCCGACTGGATGACACGTTCCAGCACGGCGCCTTCAAACGTGTACTTCCAGATGTTCCAGGTCGGCAGGTCTTCTTCGTCGGCATCCGGATCAAACGGGTAGCGCATCGAAAAAACCAGCGCGCTGCCGTCATAAGCGATCTCTACATCGCGAATCGCGGCAAGACCCTGCGTCAGCTCGCCAGTGATGTTGATGGCTTCGGCGCTCGGGGATGCGCGGTCCTTGTAGAACAGATCCGCGCCGAAATCGAAGGTGATCTGCTCGCGCAGGTCCTCCTGTTCGAAGTTACCGTCGTCGTCCGTCGGGATCGGGGCACGTATGTAGGCGATCGGAAAGTCGATAACCACAGGATCCGAATCCTGCCCCGTTCCGATGCTGACGCCATCTCCCTGGCTGCACGCAGCAGCTATCGCCCCCGCTGAAATCAGCGCGGCGATTCGATATCCTTTTCGAGACTGCCTGTTCATCAGTTAATACCTCGAGTCTTCCTGGCGAGCTGCGAGGAAAATGTAAGTTTGACCGCGCAGCCCTTTCTATACCGTTAACAAGATCACAATCCGCACCTCAGTATATGAGAGGTCCGGAACGCGATGTAATGTCGAAAAAGGGCGACAGTACGCAAAGTTAAATGCCCTTTTCGTGCGAAACGACGTTCCGTTTTCCCTACACGACGGGACTCACGAAACGGTTCCATGGCTGGCCGGGAGCTGCCGATCTGCACAGGCGAATGCAGACAGCCGCAACGGCGTGGCAGCGTTTCAGTGCCGGGCCTTGTTGCTGCGAACTGACATCGGAAACGGCCACTGTCTCTGTTCGGCGACAGCGGCAGAGCTTTGTGTAATCAACAGCTTATCTCTCACGGTCATAATCATTGTGCGAAAGTGCCGACATCGGCTTGACATATCCCGGTTTCGGTTTGCACGTATCAGTGCTTTGTAACCCTCTGTTCTAATTAGCTTTTTCGAGCTTTCTCGGCGATTTTCCGCAGACTGGCACAGCAATTGCTTTATAGATTGCAAATCAACTGTTTTTGCGGCGCTGCCGAATCGCAAAGGCCAGTACTGTGAATGTATTCACGGAGATTTTCGCAGCGATCAGGCAGCATCGGGTTGAAGGAAGCGTCTTCCGACGTTGTCGTCAACTCCTTAGGCAAGGGCAAAGACACCGCAACGTGGGCAGACTGTTATGACATACAGGACGTGGACAAAAATGAAACGAGACCAGGGATGGACCAGCCCGATCGGGCGCATCGTTATTGTTGCGCTCGTCACACTGGGCATGATGGCGCCGGCACACGCAGGGTATCGCGAGCAGGCGAAACGTATTCATGATCGCCTGGCCGGTGTTCCGCCGACCGACGCGGTGCTGCAGCAGATGGAAGACGCGATTGACCCCGCCCAGCCGGGCGATGCGGTTACCGCGGCCTTCATCGCGATGGACAACGTCAACTTCTACAATGTGACGTTGAAGAACTTCGCATCGCCGTGGACGAACCGGGACCAGTCGGTCTTCGTGCCGCTCAATGACTATGTCACCACGGTGATCGGCATGATCCGCGACGACGTGCCCTTTAATACGTTGTTGTCGGCCGACCTGACTTACGTCGGTAGCAATGGCGTTGTGCCGGCGGCCCCGTCCGCGGCCAACAACGATCACTTCGCCCAGCTTGAAAGGAGCAACATCAACCTGCGCGATGATCTCGTTGCGACGACGCAGTCGTCGATCCTCGGCATCCCGTCAACGGCAACGGCCGGCGTTATGACGTCGCGTGCCGCATCGGAAGCGTTCTTCGTGGCCGGCACCAACCGCGCGATGTTCCGTTTCACATTGCTCAACCACATGTGTAACGACATGGAACAGATGCACGATACGAAGCTGGCCCCGGACTGGATTCGCCAGGACGTAAGCCGCAGCCCGGGTGGCGACAGCCGCCTGTTCCTGAACAACTGCATCGGCTGCCACAACGGCATGGACCCGCTGGCAGGCGCATTCGCTTATTACAACTACAACGAGACGACCGGCCGCCTCGAGTACACGCAGGGCGCCGTGCAGTCGAAGTACTTCAACAACGACCTGAACTTCCCGCAGGGTTTCCGCACGACGGACGACTCGTGGGAAAACCGCTGGCGTGAGGGCCAGAACGCGTACCTGGGCTTCGACGCTGCGCTGCCGGGATCCGGCAATGGCGCCAAGTCGCTGGGCCAGGAACTCGGCAACAGCGAGGCGTTCGCCGCTTGCCAGGTCCGCAAGGTCTTCCGCGCCGTTTGCATGCGCGACCCTGAAGACGCGACCGATCGCGGCATGGTCGATCAGCTGACGACCGATTTTATGACCAGCCTGGGCTACAGAATGAAGGACGTCTTCGCCCAGACTGCCGTTCATTGCATGGGCCAGTAGGGAGACGGAACAATGACTAGAAACATTGCTATGCAGAACGCGCTCCTTGCTGTCGCCGCAAGTATTGTGCTCGCTGCCTGTGGCGGCGGCGCCTCGACGACCAATAACCCGGTCAACCCGGGCGGCGGCTCCAACAACGACGCACCGTACACCGGTCCGGTGGCCCGCGATGCCAACGTGCTCGCGTTCCAGCAGGAATTCTGGAGCAACGCGAAGGGAACTGACCGTTGCGGCTCCTGCCACAACGAGGCGGTTGGCCAGCAGCCGATGTTCGTCCGCAACGACGACGTCAACATGGCTTACGACTCCGCGGTAACCGTCACGGACATGACGCAGCCGTCGCTGTCGCGCGTCGTAGAGAAAGTCGGCCAGGGCCATAACTGCTGGGTCGCCGATCCCGGTGTCTGCAGCACGATCATGACGACCTGGATCGAGAACTGGCTCGGTGACTCGGGTGGCGGTGGCCGCCAGATCGTCCTGACGCCGCCGGTTTCGCAGGATCCCGGGGCGAGCAAGAACTTCCCGGCCGACCCCAGCCAGTTCGGCGCGCTGATCCACGGCCCGTACCTGGAGCCGTTCTGCTCCGGTTGCCACAGCTCTCAGGCTCCGGCGAACTCGCAGCGCCAGCCGTACCACGGCGATCCGAGTGTCGACGTCGCCTATGAAGCGGCCAAGTCGAAGATCAACCTGGACACGCCGGCCAACTCGCAGATCGTGACCAAGCTGCGGCTCGAGAACCACAACTGCTGGAGCGGCAACTGTGCCGCGGACGCCCAGGATCTCGAGGACGCCATCACGGCCTTTGCCAATGGCATTACGCCGACGCAGGTCGACCCGAACCTCGTCTTCTCCAAGGCGCTCAAGCTCACGGACGGCACGATCGCCTCGGGCGGCAACCGTTACGAAGACGCCCAGATCGCCCTGTGGGAGTTCAAGACCGGCAGCGGCCTGATCGCCTATGACACGAGCGGCGTCGATCCCGCGATCGACCTGAACCTGTCGCAGGAAGTCACCTGGTACGGCGGCTGGGGCATCACGCTCAACGGCGGTGTTGCTCGCGGCACGACGACGTCAAGCGCCAAGGTGCACGACGTCATGCAGGAATCGGGTGAATTCTCGATTGAAGCCTGGGTTGTGCCCGCCAACGTCACGCAGGAGATGGCCCGCATCGTCAGCTACTCGGCCGGCGAGCAGGCGCGCAACTTCACGTTGCAGCAGACCCTGTACAACTATGACTTCCAGCTGCGCACGACCGAGACCAGCCTTAACGGCGACCCGGCCCTGTCGACGCCGGATGCCGACGAGGTCCTGCAGGCGACCCTGCAGCACGTTGTCGCGACCTACGACCCGATCGAGGGCCGCAAGATATACGTCAACGGCGACCTGGTTTCGCAGGTTGACCCGATACCGGGCGGCACGCTGGTTGACTGGCAGGACACGTTCGCGCTGGTCATGGGCGCCGAGACGTCGGGCGAAGGGCAGTTTGCCGGCACGATTCGCCTGGCGGCCCTGCATCGCCGCGCGATGACGCAGGAACAGGTGCAGCAGAACTTCGATGTGGGCGTGGGTGAGAAATTCTTCCTGCTCTTCAACATCTCGGAGATCCTGTATCCGTCGGATGCAACGATGGCGGACTCGTCCTACATCCTGTTCGAGGTGGCGCAGTACGACAGCTACGCTTACCTGTTCGACAAGCCGCACTTCGTCACGCTCGACGGCTCTGCGCCGACGGGCATCCCGATCGAAGGCATGCGGATTGCGATGAACGGCCTCGAAGCGCCGGTCGGCCAGACCTACGCCACGATGGTGGACGCGCTCGACGGCACGCAGTTCGCAGAACTCGGCCAGCCCTTGTCGATCCTCGGCGCGGTGCTGCCGCTCGAGAAAGGACCGGATCTCGATGAGTTCTTCCTGACGTTCGATCGCCTGGCGGGATCAAGCTTCAACCGTCCGGCAGACCCGACGCTGACGCTCACCGAAACGGACCTGCCGCCGGCCTCGCAGATCGGCCTCAGGACCTTCGACGAGATCAACGCGACGTTTGCCAGCGTGCTGGGCATCGACTGGACCGACTACATGAACGTCGACATCACGTACCAGGAACTCCGGCAGTCGCTGCCGGCCGTTGAAGACGTGAATACGTTCCTGTCGTCGCACCAGGTGGCTGTCGCGCAGCTTGCGATTGCCTACTGCGACGCGTTCATCGGTACCAACGCGAGCCCGGGCCCGGCCGATTCCGACCCGAGCTTCCCGGCAGGCTTCTTCTCTGCCCCGGCGGGAACGTCGTTCTCGGCAGCGAACCGCGGTGGTTACATCACGCCGCTGGTCAACCGGATCATGGGTACGAATATCGGTACCCAGCCGGCATTCGCCGACGTGAATACCGAACTCGCAACGTTCACGGCCGCTGGCGGCCGCCCGGACAACCTGGCCCAGCGCCTGCTGGATGGTGGTTCGGACACGCGCGCCATCGCCAAGGGCATCTGCGCCGCCACGCTCGGCAACGCAGCAACGCTCGTTCAATAACGACAGGACCTAAGGAAAGGAACTAACGACATGGCTAACAAACGCAAAACACGGCACTATGATGAGCCGCAGTATCATGCCGATCATCCGCGTCCTGTCACGCGACGCCAGTTCGTCGCTCAGGGCTTCATGGGAGGCGCGGCATACACCTCGGGAGCAGGCATTCTCAGCCTGTTCGCGAATCCGCGGGAAGCGGCGGCGGCACTGTCACCGGATCTCGACGCGCTGCTGACGAACCCTTGCCAGATCGCCACCAACGGCGCCGGCAAGATCCCGTTCATCTGCTTCGATCTCGCGGGTGGCGCGAACATCTTCGGCTCGAACGTACTGTGCGGCCAGGAAGGCGGCCAGCTGGACTTCTTGTCGACCGCTGGCTACGAGAAGATGGGCCTGCCCGGCGACATGGTCCCGGGACTCGTCGATCCGACGCTGGCCCTGCCGTACGAGAACTTCGACCTGGGCCTCGGCTTCCACCTCGACAGCGCGTTCCGTCGCGGCATCATGCAGACGCTGACGCCCGGCAACGAGCAGTTCATCAACGGCGCGGCCATCCCGGCGCGTTCCGACAACGATACGGGCAACAACCCGCACAACCCGATGTACGGCATCGCGCGTGCGGGCGCCGGCGGACTTGGCGCCGATGGCTCCATCCTGACGCTGGCCGGATCCGAGAACTCGGACTCGGGCGGCAACTCGATGCTGCCGGCGATGCTCTACGACCCCGAGCTGCGGCCGACCAAGGTCGATCGCCCGTCGGACGTCGTCAACCTCGTGGACACCGGCGACCTCGTCGGCATCCTGTCGAAGGACGACGCGACCGCTGTCATGGAGTCGATCTACCGTATCTCGGATCGCAAGATGGACCAGGTCAACACGCAGATCACGCGTGACGCCGTCATCAAGGAGATGGTCCGCTGCGGCTACCTGAAGTCGGCCGATATCGCCGACCGCTTCGGCGGCGTGCCGATCGACCCGGGCCTCGATCCGGAGATCGTCGGCCCGACAGGCATCTTCAGCGACGCCGAGTGGAACAGCGGCGGCCGCGACCAGGCCGAATTCCGCAAGACCGCGTCGATCATGAAGCTGGTCCTGAACGGTTATGCCGGCGCCGGCTGTGTCGAGATGGGCGGTTACGACTACCACGGCGGCCGCCGTGCCGAGGGCGAGGTCAAGGACTTCCGCGCCGGTCGCTGCATGGGCGCCGTGCTGGAATACGCGGCTCGCCTGAACACGCCGGTCATGATGTACGTATTCTCGGACGGTTCGCTGTCCTCCAACGGCGCTATCGACAATACCGTCGACGGTCGCGGCAAGGGCGAGTGGACGAGTGACAACTCGTCGACGGCAGGCTCCTTCTTCCTGGTCTACAACCCGGGACGCAGGCCGACGATCATTGGCGCGACGCCCGAGGAACAGGCTGTCCATCAGCAGCTCGGCTACATGGATGCAGGCGGTTCGGTGCAGCGTGGTGCGACACCCGCGGCCAATAACGTCAACCTGCTCGTCAACACCGTGTTGCTCAACTACATGGCGCTGCACGGTGAGCAGGGGCAGTTCGGCAATGTCTTCGCGAACCATGGCCTCGGTAACGCAGCGATGCAGAACAGCCTTACGGCGTTTACCCCAATCTGCAACGGCACGATTGCCAACCCCGTATAGCGTTACCCCCGTTATACGAAAATTGAAGACCGGTCACCTGACCGGTCTTTTTTTGCTTGTATACTCCGCGCATGCTTTCTGACCTGCTTGCTTGTCCGCGGTGCGACAAGACGCCGTTGGAGGAAAACGACGGCGTCTACAGTTGCAAAGCCTGCAAGATCGACTTTCCGTCGATCGACGGCATCCCGTGGCTGTTTGCAGAGCCGCAGGCAGCGCTCGGTGAATGGCGTGGCCGGCTGCAGTTTGCGCTGCAGAGCCTGAGCCAGGAGACCGCGGCGCTCGACGCCGAGCTCAAGGACAAGGACCTGCGGCCCCTGACGCGACGGCGCGTCGAGCGCTATCGCAAGGCGACCGACACCCACCGGCGCAAGTTGCAGAAGTTGTTGCAGCCGGTCGACGTGCAGTCGCTGCAGGGTAACTACGAGAGCTACCTCGCCATGCGCACCCGGCTGCCCGCGGACCAGGGGCTCAACACCTATTACGCCAACGTGCACCGGGACTGGTCTTGGGGCGACGAGGAAAACAAGGCGTCGCTCAAACAGCTGCAGTCGGTGCTGCACGAGAGTGCGGAACTCGGCAACGTACTTGTGCTCGGCGCCGGCGCAGGCCGGCTCGCGTACGACCTGCACATGCAGATGGACTGCGAAGCGACCGTCGCGATGGACTTCAACCCGTTGCTGATGCTCATCGCGAAGACCGTGGCAAACGGCGACACGCTGAAGATGTACGAGTTCCCGATTGCGCCGCGCTCGCTCGAGGACGACGCCGTGCTGCGCACATTGTCGGCCCCCGAGGTCGTGCGCGACGGGTTCCACCTTGTCCTCGGCGACGCGCTGCGCGCGCCATTCGCGCCGGCGTCGTTCGACACGGTCGTCACGCCGTGGCTCATCGACATCATTGCGGAAGACTTGCCGACGCTGGCGGCACGCGTTAACACGCTGTTGAAGCCCGAGGGCCGCTGGGTGAATTTCGGATCGCTGGCGTTTGCCACGCCCGAGCGCGCGCGCCGTTACAGCCCCGAGGAGACCAAGGCGATTGTCGCGGAAAGCGGCTTCAGTGACCCGTATGTCAGCGAGGCGACGATACCGTACATGTGCTCGCCAGCGAGCCGCCACGGCCGCCAGGAGCGCGTATTCTCATTCTCGGCCTACAAGGAACGCAGCCTGCAGGCGCCCGCGCGGCATCGCGCCCTGCCCGACTGGATCGTCACGGGCAAGGAGCCCGTGCCGCTCTCGCAGGCATTTCGCAGCCAGGCGATGACGACCCAGATTTACTCGTTCATGATGTCGCTGATCGACGGCAAACGGTCGATCCAGGACATGGCCGTCATCCTCGAGAAGCAGCAGTTGATGACCCGCGCCGAAGCCGAACCCGCGATTCGCTCGTTCCTGGTGAAGATGTACGACGACGCGCAGAAGCAGTCAGGCTTCTGACGCGACCGCTACGCCCAGCCGCGACTTCACGAACGGCACGAGCTTGTCGATGGCTGCGCGGCTTTCGGGCATTTGGTGCACGAACACCTGGAACACGTGGAACATGTCCGGCCAGACCTCGAGCGTGACGTCACCGCCGGCAGCCTCGATGTTGCCGGCAATGCGGGTCGAGTCACTGAGCAGTATCTCGTCGTCCCCGACCTGGATGTAGATGGGCGGCAGGCCCTCGACGTTAGCGAATACGGGCGACACCAGCGGATTCCGGTACTCGTCTTCCGCGCAGTAATACGACGCGATAATGGGCATGTCCGGCGGCTTGAACCAGGGGTCCCGCTTGGCACGCGTCGTCATCGACTCGCCGCTGGCGGTGAGGTCGAGCCAGGGAGACAGCAGCACGGCCCCGGCCGGCATTTCCTCGCCGGCGTCGCGCAGCGACAGCAACAGCGCCATCACCAGTCCCCCTCCCGCGGAATCGCCGGCAAGGACGATGTCGCCGGGCCCGTAGCCGTCGTCGCGCAGGGCCCGATACGCAGCCAGCGAGTCGTCGATGGCTGCGGGAAACGGATTCTCCGGCGCGAGCCGGTACTCGATGACCAGCGCGCGCACGCCGCAGGACCGCGCGACGTAGCTGACGAGTTGCCGGTGAGTCGTGCAGTTACCGAATACGTAGGCGCCGCCGTGCAGGTACAGCATTGCCTTGCCCCGGGCCGGCGCCTGGGGAGTGAGCCACTCCGACCGCATCCCCGCGAACTCGGTGCGGCGCACGTCCACGCCGCTGGCGGTCCATAGTGTATTGGCCAGGGCGTGCCAGACCGTGCGCATTCGCTGCACGTCCGCCCGCTCGGCATTGACCGATCGAAACCATGCGCCCGTAACGGCGCGCATCATCTTGGCGCGCAGGCTGCTCATGCCGTTATGATACGGCGATGAACGCACTTCGGACACCTGACGATCGATTCCTCGACCTGCCCGGTTATGACTTCGAGCCGCACTATGTCGACATCGGCGGGCTGCGCATGCACTACGTCGACGAAGGCCCGGCCGACGCGCACCCGGTGCTGCTCCTGCACGGCGAACCGAGCTGGTCTTACCTGTATCGCAAGATGATCCCGCCGCTGGCCGCAGCCGGCCACAGGGTTATCGCGCCCGACCTGATCGGCTTCGGCAAGTCGGACAAGCCGGCCGAGATTGGCGACTACAGCTACCAGGGCCACGTCGACTGGATGCGGCAGTTCGTCGAGGACCTCGGGCTGCAGGACATTACGCTGTTCGGCCAGGACTGGGGCTCGCTGATCGGTCTCAGGGTTGCCGCCGAGAACGAACAACGCTTCGTCCGGATTGTCATTGGCAACGGCGCTCTGCCGACCGGCGATCACGCGATCTCCGAAGCGTTCATGCAGTGGCGGGAGTTTGCGACGACGAGCCCGAAGTTCGACATCGGCCGCATCATCCAGAATGCGACCGTGTCGGAACTTCCCGACGAGGTCGTGGCCGCCTATGACGCGCCATTCCCCGACGATTCCTTCAAGGCGGGCGCGCGGGCGTTCCCGGCGCTCGTGCCGATTACGCCCGACGATCCCGCATCAGAAGCCAATCGCCGCGCGTGGGCCGCGCTGATGAGCTGGAACAAGCCGTTCCTCACGACGTTCAGCGACAAGGACCCGATCCTCGGCGGCGGCGAGAAGGTGTTCAAGAAGCTCGTGCCGGGCGCGGCCGGTCAGGCGCACGTCATCATCGAGGATGGCGGGCACTTCCTGCAGGAAGACAAGGGCGAAGAAATCGCCGCGGCAATGATCGAGTTTATCGCTCGAGGTACTTGAACTTGTCCTTGACCTCGCGCCAGTCGTCCGCGTCGGCCGGCGGGTCTTTCATCTCGGTGATCACGGGCCAGTCCTGGGACAGCTCGGCATTGAGCTCCAGGAAATGCTCCTGCCCTTCCGGCAATTCGTCCTCGGAGTAGATCGCCTCGACCGGGCACTCGGGTTCGCACAGCGTGCAGTCGATGCATTCCTCCGGGTCGATTACCAGGAAGTTCGGCCCTTCGTGAAAACAGTCCACCGGGCAAACCTCGACGCAGTCGGTGAGTTTGCACTTGATGCAGGATTCGGTGACGACGAATGTCATGTGATGTTCCTTTGTTCCGAGCGCGTACGCTATGCCAAGACCGCGCTCAGTTCAAGGGGTCGGACAGGCCGTTTTTCGTGTCCCCGAGATCAGGCGCGCCACGTCCCGTTTACGCGGTGAGCGACGCCGTCGGCCTCGAGCTTGAGGATGTGCGCCAGCAGCGAACGCTCGGCCAGCCGGTACAGGTGCGGCGCCACGTCCGTATAAACGTGCGGCACGAGTTCGCGCGTGGTCAGCCCCGGGTTCGCCTCAACCGCTGCCAGCACCTTCGCCTCACGCTCGAGACGATGATCGATGATCCAGTCGATCGCCCGAACCGGGTCCTCGATGACTTCGCCATGCCCGGGCGCGAGCGCGGCGCAGTCGAGGTCGCGGCATTTTCGCAACGACTCGATGTAGTGTTTCATGTTGCCGTCGGGCGGGTTGATCACCACGGTCGACCCGTCGATCACGTGGTCTCCCGTGAACAGCCAGTTCAGTTCGGCGTGCCGAAAGCAAAGATGGTTGGACGCGTGTCCGGGTGTGTGCACGGCCTCGAGCCGAAACTCGTCGGTCTCGAGGACATCGCCGTCTGCAAGAATGCGCGTCGGCGCAAACGTCTTGTCCTGCTGCGCGCCTTCGGGCGCCGGGATGCCGAGCACTTCGGCGCCGGTCGCCGCGGCGAGCTGCCGAACCCCCGGGGAGTGATCGGGGTGCGTATGCGTGGCCAGGATCCAGTTAATAGAACCCGTTGATTTTTCTATGATATTTTCGATATGTTCCGGTATTGCCGGTCCGGGATCGACGACAGCGACCGCCGTCTCTCCCATGAGGTAGGTGTTGGTGCCCGGCCCGGTCATCATCGACGGATTGGGCGCCACAATCCTGCGGACGCCCGCCGCGAGTTCCGCGAACGGCGGCATGGAGGGTCCGAAGTCCGGCACTAGCCCGCGTTGGCCGGATCGCCGGTTTCGACGAACGCCTTGAGGCGCTGCAGAGCCTCGCCAACGACGTAATCGACCGGGCCGGCCATCTCGTCGAGGCCTCCCGGCCGATAGCCACCAACGGCATAGGCGAAACGCACTGTCGTGCCGTCCTCGGCGTCGAAGAATTCCCAGGTCATGTTGCCGTCCACGCCGAGCAGGCCGAGCGGCCCCAGGCCACCCGTGAGACGCAGAAGGACGTTCGGGTTGACGAATGTGACGGTCAGGTGAACAACGCCTGCATGCTCGCCGATTGCTTCACAGAAACAGCCTTGCGGGCGCGGGTCGATGCTCATGCGCGTGGCGTCGCCCGAGATCGTGTGATCGGAGCTCCACCACTGCCCGACCTCGAAGACCGCGGCCTGCCACGTCCTGTCCCGGGGCGCAGCAATCGTGACCTCGTGCACCAGCGAAAAGCCGCCGGAGGCGGCATCGATGACCTCGGCGCCGGCGGGCCCGCTGCAGACCAGCGCGACAAGCACTGTTGAAAAAGCGCGCTTCATCGCCAGTTCCTGTCTCCACCTCGAATCGGCTGCTAAGCTTACCCGAATCCATGATTGACGACATGCGCGTAGTGTTCGAGAGCCGCAACCGGCGAGCATGTGCCGACCGGTCGCTGGTGTTGGCGGCGGCGAACATTCCGCACCGCATCATCGACGACCCGGTCAGCTGCGCGCTTGTCGTTCCGGCGGAGTTTTCGGCGGAGGCCGCCAACGAATTGCGGCTCTATGACGAGGAGAACCCGCCGCAGCGGCAGCCTCGCCAGGCCCAGCCCTACCAGTACCTGGACGCGGTGCCGGGCATCGCCGCCTACATCATCGCTGTCGTGGTCTTCGCGTGGCTGTCCTGGACGTCTGCATTCGGCCAGGACTGGCTGTCCGCCGGGCGCATCGACGGCGTGCTGGTGCGCGCCGGTGAATGGTGGCGAGCGATCACGGCATTGACGATGCACTCGGGCTTGCGCCATGTCGCCGGCAATCTCGTCTTCGGCGCTTTCTTCGGCTGGCTCGCGGGACGGCTGCTGGGCTCCGGAGTCGCCTGGGCGGCGGTGATCGTCACCGCGGCGGCCGGCAACCTGCTCAACACCCTGCTGCTCGAGTCCACGCACCGGTCGATCGGCGCATCGACAGCGGTGTTCGCGGCGCTCGGGCTGACCGTCGGGTTTGTGTGGGCCGCCAAGCTCATGGCGCAGGATCGGTGGGCCTACAGGCTCGGGCCGATTGTGGGCGGGCTCGCGCTGCTCATGTACACGGGGACAGGCGACGAGAACACCGATATCGGCGCCCACCTGATGGGCTTTGTCAGCGGTTTTGCCGGCGGCATCCTGCTGACCCGGTTTCGTGACCGTCTCGGCGACCCGAAGCTGCAGCGCTCGGCCGGCATCGTCGCGTTCGCCATGCTCGTACTGGCCTGGATAACGGCATTTGGCGGCTGACAGGCACTGGCAATCATGTAGAATTCGCGGCGGGGAGAGCGTCGCGCACAGCAGCCAAGTATGAAAAAAATCCTGCTGTTCTTAGTCATCATGGCTTTGATCACGACCGTCGTAGCATGGTTGCGCTACGGTGGCGGTCAGCCGTAC
This sequence comes from Woeseiaceae bacterium, assembly GCA_030066735.1. Taxonomy (GTDB): domain Bacteria; phylum Pseudomonadota; class Gammaproteobacteria; order Steroidobacterales; family Woeseiaceae; genus UBA1847. The sequence goes on from JASJBB010000005.1 coordinate 37,854, forward strand.
ACGGATCTGTCCACTTCGCCCGTGCTGGCGGAGAGTGCCCTCGAGGAGGTCCTGTCGTACCGGCTGCCGGTCGGCAATGTCGCCGTCAGCCGCGAGGGCCGCGTGTTCTTCACGGTTCACCCCGAGGCCCGGCCGAAAGGCAACAAGCTGCTCGAGTATGTTGACGGCGCTTCCGTCCCCTTCCCCGACGGCGCCACCCAGACCCGGCTGTTCGACACGATCCTCGGCGTCGCGATCGACCGCTTCGATCGGCTCTGGACGATAGACCACGGTAACCATGGGCTGCACACGGCACGCCTGCTGGCCTTCGACATCAACACGGGTGAGCTGCTGCACGACCAGGCGTTCGACAGGGACATCGCGCCGCGCGGCTCGTTCCTGCAGGACATCCAGGTCAGCGCCGATGGCCGCACGGTCGTGATCGCCGACGCCAGTTTCTGGCGCAAGAGCCCGGCCCTGATCGTTTACGACATCGAAACCGCCACCGCCAAGCGCATCCTCGAATCCCACCCGTCCGTGTCGGCGGAAGACTACGTCATTCAGAATCGCAACCGGATCATGTCGTTCATGGGCGGCATCGTGTCGCTGCGGGGCGGCGTCGACGGCATAGCGTTGGGCGAGGAGTGGCTCTATTTCGGCGCCCTCTCCGGCTCGTCGCTTTACCGCGTGAGGCTCAGTGACATTCGCGATCCGTCGATTCCGAACTCGCAAATAGCGGCGCGCGTGGAGCACGTCGCACAGAAGCCGCTGAGCGACGGCTTCAGCATCGACAACGAAGGCCAGGTCTACATCACCGATGTCGAACACAACGCCGTATTCCGCCTGGGCCAGGATGCCGAGCTGGTCACGTTGATTCGTTCGAATCGCATCCGCTGGCCGGACGCGCTGTCGTTTGGCCCGGATGGCTGGCTGTACATCGCGGACAGCGCGCTGAGCGACGTCGTCCTGCAATCCAAGGAACACATCAAGAGCAAGGGTCCGTACACGATCTTCCGCGTCCAGCTGGACGTTGAGGGTACGCCCGGACAGTAACCCGAAAAAAAGGAAACCACCGATGGAAGACATTCCACTGCCGGATCTCGGCTTCTCGTGGGAAGAAGCGCTCATCTTTTTGAAGACGTCCGCACTCGAGTTCGGCATCAACCTGATCACGGCGATCGTCATTTTCTATGTCGGCCGTTTGGCCGTGAACGTGATCACGAGAGGCATCGATCGGGTCATGACGGCACAGGAAGTGGACAAGACACTGGTCTCGTTCGTCACGAACCTGGTCAGCATGATCCTGCTGGTGATCGTCGTGATCGCCGCGGTCGGCGCGCTCGGCGTGCAGACGACGTCTTTCATCGCCATTCTCGGCGCTGCCGGCCTGGCGGTCGGTCTGGCCCTGCAGGGCTCGCTGTCGAACTTCGCGTCGGGCGTGCTGATCATCGTTTTCCGTCCCTACAAGGTCGGTGACTTCATCGAGGGCGCGGGCATCTCCGGCGGCGTCGTCGACGTCCAGATCCTGACCACGGTCCTCAAGACCGGCGACAACAAGCAGATCATCGTGCCCAACAGCCAGATCATGGGCGGCATCATCACCAACTACTCGGCCAACGAGACGCGCCGGGTGGACATGGTTGTGGGCGTCAGCTACGAGGACGACCTGGACAAGGTGCGCAGCACGATCGAGGAACTGATCGCCGCCGACGATCGCATACTCGACGACCCGGCAACGACCATTGCCGTTTCGGAACTTGCGGACAGCAGCGTCAACTTCGTCGTGCGGCCGTGGGTCAGGACCGCGGATTACTGGGGCGTCAAGTTCGACCTGACCGAGGCCATCAAGAAGCGCTTCGACCAGGACGGCATCTCGTTCCCGTTCCCGCAGCGGGACGTGCATCTCTACAAGCACGACTGATCCGGGTGTCAACGCAATTCCGCCCGGCGCGTTGTTATAGTGTGAGGACCGGGATTAACGGGATTCGACATGGATTCGATCAAGACGTGGTTCAGCATGGCCGTCATTGCGGCGCTGGCCGGCTGCGCGGCAAACCCTGACCCGATCATCGACATGAAGGGCGTGGACCGCGACCAGTACGAAGAGGACTGGGAAGAGTGCGAGGCGTATACCGAGGAGGTGCTCGTGGCTCGCGGCGTCGCCAAGGGCGCAGGACTCGGCGCGGTCGTCGGCGCGGCAGCCGGCGCCATAGGCGGCAACTCGACAGATGTGGCCGGGAGCGCCGGCATCGGCGCGCTCTACGGCGGCACCCGCTCCGGCCTCGATGCCGACGAAATGCGGCAGGACGTGTTCAAACGCTGCATGCGCGGGCGGGGGTACCGCGTCCTTAACTAGTTGACGGTCGGGCCGCGCTCGATTACTGTTTATTTATACAGTAATCGAGGTTGGCAATGCCCCTGCGCCCGCACAAGGGCCGCGGCGCCGTCTCGGACCGGGACGGCCGGTTCGTCACGCGCCCGGTCGAATTGGATGAGGAAGAAGCCGCTCGCCGGGCCGAGGTGGCGCCGGAAACCGTTCTGCGGGCCATGCAGGCCGTTTCCATCATCAGCCGCAACGACTCCCCGGACATCCCGTTCGACCTGTCCATCAACCCCTACCAGGGCTGCGAGCACGGTTGCGTCTATTGCTACGCGCGACCCAGTCACAGCTATCTCGACCTGTCGCCGGGCCTCGATTTCGAAACGCAGATCTTCTACAAGCCGAATGCGGCCAGCCGGTTGCTCGAGGCCTGGGAAAAGCCCGGCTACGAGTGCCAGCCGATTACGATCGGCGCCAACACGGACCCGTACCAGCCCGCGGAAAAATCCACGAAGGTCACGCGATCGCTTCTCGAGCTTTTCGAGAAGCACCAGCACCCGGTCAACCTGATCACCAAGGGCACGCTCATCGAGCGCGACATCGACCTGCTCGCAAGCCTCGCGAGCCGGCGACTGTGCTCGGTCGCCGTCAGCGTGCCCACGCTGGACGCCGGTTTGAAGCGCATCATGGAACCGCGCGTGCCGTCGGCCGAAGCCCGCCTGAAAACGATCCGCCGGCTTGCCGACGCGGGGATACCTGCCAGCGCCCTGATGGCGCCCCTGATTCCTGCCATAAACGACGCGGAAATCGAAGCCGTGCTCGATGCGGTTGCCGCCGCGGGCGCCTCCCGGGCCCACTACATCTTCCTGCGGCTGCCGCACGAAGTCGCCGGGCTGTTCGCCGAGTGGCTCGACACACACTTCCCCGACCGCGCGGAACATGTCATGAGCCTCGTCCGCCAGGCGAGCGGCGGCCGGGATTATGACAACCGTTTCGGGGTGCGCCAGCGCGGCCGCGGCGCCTATGCCGAACTGCTCGGCAAACGGTTTCGCGTTGCCTGCCAGCGGCTCGGACTAATGCCTGAGCGGTATCACCGCGGACTCGACTGCACCCGGTTCGTCAAACCCGGCCTGCAGCAACTTGGACTGGACCTGTAATTCGGTATAGTGGAACGACCGCGCTCGAGCGCGGACTCGAGAACTATTCTGCCCAGGAGAAGTCCTAAAAACCTGCCATGGCAATGTTTCGAACTTCGCGATTTACGGTCCCGGCGCTGCTCTTTTTGAGCGCTGGAATCGCCAGCGCGCAGGACGCGGAAGACGCCGCCGCCGACATGGCTGCGCCGCCGGACGATTTCATCCAGAAGGGCCAGATCGTGCCCGTTGCCGAGGAAGGCATCGACGAGGGCAGTGACGATTTCACGATACCCGAAGTCACGGACAGCGATCGCCTGGACGCCGAGTTCCAGCTCTTCAAGGAGCTGATGCGCGAGAACGTTTTTGATGAGGCCGACACGGTCGCCAAGCGCGTCGTCGAACTGTCCATCAAGACACACGGTCCGCAGTCCAATCAGTTCGCGAAGGCATTGACCAACCTGGCCATCGTGCAGTTCCAGACGGAACAGTACGACGCCGCGGTGCAGAACTTCGAGTCGGCGATCGAGATCATCGAAGACAATGAAGACCGCCTGAACGCCCAGCTGATCAACCCGCTCAAAGGTCTCGGCGCCGCGCAGCTCGAAAGCGGCCGTCCCGACCTCGCGTCGAGGACCTTCCAGCGCGCGGTGCACGTCACCCACGTGAACGAGGGACCGCACAACCTCGACCAGCTGGAGCTGCTGGAATCGGTGGCCGAGACTTACGTTCGCATGGGCGACCTGGACTCCGCCAAGGAGGCGCAGGACACGATTTACGCCATCAACATCCGCGAGCATCGGCTGGACTCGCCTGCCCTCGTCCCGTCTTTGATGCGCCGCGCTGCGTGGCAACACCGCGCCGGTTTCATTTTTGACGAGCGTGCGACCTATCGGCGGGCGATTCGTATCATCGAAGAACACGAAGGCAAGGAATCGGTCAACCTCGTCGAGCCGCTGATCATGCTTGGGCGCTCGTACTTCTACATGGACACCTCCGGCGAAGTTTCCTTTTATGACTCGACGATGGCCTCGGGAGAGATCTATTTCCGGCGGGCCACGCGAATTGCGACGGAGAGCCCGGACAGTAACTGGCAGGTCGTGGCGCAGGCCAGCCTCGCGCTCGGCGACTTCTACATCTACAGCACCAATTCGCAGCGTGCAGCGCGGGTATATGAAGACATCTGGGAGCTGCTCAGCCAGTCGGACGAGGGCCTGAACGTACGGCGCGAGCAGCTCGAGCAGGTTATTCCGTTGCGGCAGGACAAGCTGCCGATGTACGCGTCCTCGGGCGACAGCGCCTCCGGGAATGACGACAGCGATCCCCTGCTGCAAGGCACCGTTGCGATTGACTACGACGTGTCTACCCGGGGCCGCGCGGCCAATATGAAACTGGTCGACGCGCAACCGCCCGAGTTCGAACGCATGGTCAACACCGTGCAGCGGGAAATCCGGCGCCGAATCTTCCGGCCGCGACTCGAGGACGGGGCGGTCGTCGCTACGCCGGGCCTCACGTTGACGCACAGGTTCTTTTACCGCCAGTCCGACCTCGACGCGCTCCGCGCCGAGCAGGCGGCCAAACAACAGCGCTAACCACCCCCCACGGGAGAAAGCTTATTCCTGCACGCAGCTGGCAAACTGTAGCTACTGGTATAGCCATTTGCCTGGCAATGCCCGCCTTTGCCGAAGACTGCGAAGACAACTGGATCTGCGTGGACGCCGTCGACCAGGGCGGTGATGTCGAGCTGCGCGCGCGCAACCTCCGCGAGTACCCGGTGACCTATACGTTGCGCGTGCGGACGCGCGACGAGATCGTGCACGGCGAAAGCACCGTGACGAGCACGCTCGACCCCGGGCAGTCGGAGCAGGTACTGGTCCTCAGCGGCGGTGACAGCAGCAGGGGCCCGGATTATCGCTATTCGATCGACTGGACGGTCGGCGACAAGGATGCCGCTCACGACGACGATCACTTCTACTCGCTGCCCTACGCGTCGGGACGCTCGTACCGCGTTCTGCAGGGCTACGGTTCGCGATTCAGCCACACGGGCCTCGAAGAGTTTGCGATTGATTTCGACATGCGGGAGGGCACGCCCGTGCATGCTGCGCGCGCCGGCGTGGTCGCTCGCGTCGAGGAATCGCACGACAAGGGCTGCTGGGAAGACGGCTGCGGACGCTACGCCAATTACATAGTCGTCCTGCATAGCGACGGCACCACGGGCGAGTACTACCACCTGATGCAGGACGGCGCGGTCGTCGAGGTCGGCGACGGTGTGTCCCAGGGGCAGCTGATCGGCTACTCGGGCAATACCGGCCACACGACGATGCCGCACCTGCACTTCGCCGTGTATCGCGCGACGACCTGGGGCAACACCCAGTCGATCCCTGTGCGCTTTCAGGCTGCAGACGGTATCATCACCCGCCCACGGCGCGGTGCGAGGTACCTGGCCCAATGAGCGAACACTTTGTCCACGGTCGGCCCATCGAGGGCCCGTTCGACGAACACCTGCGGCAGGCCGTGTTTGCGATGGGCTGCTTCTGGGGCGTCGAACGCCGCTTCTGGCAACTGGACGGCGTCTACACGACGGCCGTCGGCTACGCCGGCGGCACGACGCCAGACCCGGACTACAAGCTGGTGTGCTCGGGATCGACGGGGCATGCCGAGGTCGTGCTCGTGGTTTTCGATCCGGCCGTCATTTCCTACGAACGGCTGCTGGCCGAATTCTGGGAAAACCACGACCCTACCCAGGGCATGCGCCAGGGCAATGACATCGGCACGCAATATCGCTCTGCCATATACACGCTCGACGACGACCAGGATGCCGCGGCGCGGCAGTCCCTGCCCGGCTACCAGGCTGAATTGCACAAGGCCGGGTACGGCGACATCACCACCGAGATCAAGGCCCTCGACAAGTTCTGGTACGCCGAGGACTACCACCAGCAGTACCTCGCGAAAAACCCGGGCGGCTATTGCGGCGTCGGCGGCACCGGCGTGAGCTGCCCGGTCGGGCTTGTCACGGACCGCCGGTCTGCCTGACCAGGAAACTCCCATGTCCAAGAGAACCACCCGATCGCGCAAGCCGCGCAAACCCAGCCGCAAGCAGGCCGAACAGGCGGTCGAGACGCTGCTGTTGTGGGCAGGCGAAGACCCGCGCCGCGAAGGCCTCATCGACACGCCGAAACGCGTCGCCGAGGCCTATAACGACTGGTTTAGCGGCTACAAATCGAACCCGGTGCAGTATCTCCGGCGCACGTTCGAGGAAGTCGAGGGCTATGACGAGATGATCGTCCTGCGCGATATCGAGTTCGAATCACACTGCGAACACCACATGGCGCCCATCATCGGCAAGGCGCACGTGGGTTACCTGCCGCGTAACAAGGTCGTTGGCATCAGCAAACTCGCTCGCGTCGTCGAGGCGTTTGCCCGGCGCTTCCAGGTCCAGGAAAAGATGACGGCGCAAATCGCAAACTGCATCGAAGACGTGCTCAAACCGAAGGGCGTCGGGGTGGTCATTGAGGCCGTGCACCAGTGCATGACGACGCGCGGCATCCACAAAGGCGGCGTGTCGATGGTGACCAGCCAGATGCTGGGATCGTTTCGCAAGGACGCCCGCACACGCGCAGAATTCCTGCGCATGATCGGCAACGACCGCTAGGTCCGGTCAGTCGAGCCCGAGTTCCGCGGGCCCCTGGTTGAAGACGATGTCGACCGGGATGCTGGCCCGGGTCAGGCGATCGAGGTCTGCCTGCAGCTGATCGCCGATCACTCCCCTGGTATTCGTCAGTTCGGCAGCGCCGTCGTAATCGCCGTCGCCCTGCAACGTCAGCAGCAACCGGGACAGGTCCGCCATGGCCTCGCGCATGCGTTCGAAATCGACGCGGTAGCGGCCGGTTTCAGCATCGCGCACGAAAGCGCCGGCGTCCATGAAGAAATTGAAGCGCACCATGTTGGCCTTGCCGTGCGCGCTGCTTGCGCCGAACCGGATGGAACGAAAGACGCTGGTCATGAAAGTCACGTAGTAGTCGCGCAGATCGACATCGCCGAGTTCGCCCGCGTCGTAAAGGGCGGTCACCATGTACAGGCCGAGCACGTCAGCCTTGCCTTCCTCGATGCTCGATGCGACGTCGCGCAGCGCCTCGCCGACCGTGCTGTTGCCGTCGATCGTGTACTTGATGCCGAGGCCGTGCGCGACCTCGTGGAACATCGTGTTGCTGAAGAACGCATCGAACGTGATGTGCTGCCGCTGTGAGGCATCGACGAGCTCGTCGGCGATGGGCTCGAGTATCTTGTCGAACTTCGCGCGCATCGCGTTCTTGAGCTGCAACCGCCGCGTGCCCTTCTGGAGCTGCACGTCCTCATCGTTGGGCAGGTTGATGGCAATGGTCTTCGAACCGGCATTGCTGTCACCGGCGTAGTAGACGACGTCATAGGCATTGAGGTCGGCGTCCGAACCCGGCGATTCCATCTTGTAGGCGTCGGGCACGGGCAGTCCTTCCTGCAGCTCCGGCAGGAAGGCCGCGAAACGCGCCAGGTTGGCGCTCCACTCCATGTCCTTGATCAACACGTAGGCCGAGTACGCGGCGCGATAACCGAACAGCTGGTCCTCGTAGGTCTCGATGGGACCGATAACGACATCGACCTCATTGTCCTTGACCTCCATCCAGTACAGGTCGCTGACCTTGAAGTCGTCGCTGATCAGGGCCGCCGCGCGCAAATTCAGGTAGTTGGCAAAATCCTGGCTGTCTGCGAGATCGGCCGCCTGGCGCAACAGGTCGGCCGCTGCCTTGAGCTCGTCGGCATAGGCGACGTGGTAGGGCACGAGCGTGAGCACGCCGTTCTCGTCGCGCCGCACCAGCGAGTAGAGGCCGCTCTTGCCCGGCAGGTAAGCGGCCTCGAACTCCTCGACCGTCATGTCGGCCGGGTAGAAGTTGGCGCCGGCCGGTTTCGGCCCGGCATCCTTGACGAACGGCCGATTGCCGTCGAGCCGGTCCCAGGGGCCGTAGTTGATCTCGGCAAAGCGTCTTTCGTCGCCCGCGCCCAGAGAGTCCAGCAAGCTGCGGTAGTTGTCACCGTAAGCCTGGCGCCAGAACAGGCCGTCCATGATGTCGGCAGCCTCGATCAGCACCCCGATCATCTCGCGCTGATCGTCGGTGAGATAGCTCAGGTCGGCCGTGAGCGTGAAATCGGCATAGATCTCGGGCCGCGCCTTGCCCTCGACGAGCGGCTCGACCGTGGTTTCGGGCATCGGTTCCTCGGCACAAGCTATGAGGAACAGGCTGGCGATCATCGGAGTGATTTTTCGAAACATGGCGAATGGGTCTGGCTGGGATGGAAGCGAATTATGGCACTAATGGGCTCTGATCGGGACGCCTTTCATCGGAGGTAAAGCGCAGCTCGGCGAGCCATGAAGATGAAAGGTCCCCCGCCCGTCGCTTTACAGGTCCACGACTTCAATATCCTTCCAGGTCAGGTCGCGGCCGAGGAATTGTCCACCGACTCGGGCGAAACGGGTCGCACCGTCCGTGGCGAGGAGCGTCAGGTCGCCATCCGCGTCATCGTCGCGCGCAATGCCGAGTTCGGCCAGCAGCTCGCGCGCCGCCCTGGCCGTCGTATTGGCCGAGTCGACGATCGCCACGCCATCGTCGAAGACGGCGCGAAACGTGTCTCGCAGCAGCGGAAAGTGGGTGCAGCCGAGGATGACGCTGTCCGGCCGGCGCGCGGCGTCGGGCAATTCCTCGAGGTAACGCTGCACGATGGCCTCGCCGATCGCGCCGTCGTTCCAGCCCTCTTCGGCCAGGGACACGAGCAGTTCGCAGGCCAGTTCGTCCACCGCGGCCTGCGGGTCCAGGCTATGTATCGCTGCACGGTAGGCGCCCAGCCGCACGGTCGCCTCGGTCGCCAGGACGAGATGGCGGCCACCCGGCTTCGCGGTGACGGCTGCGGTCGCACCGGGCACAACGACACCGATAACAGGCAGCGGCTGCATCTGTTCGCGCAGCGCGTCGAGCGCCACGGCCGACGCCGTGTTGCAGGCCACGACCAGCATCTTGATGTCACGTTGTTGCAGCAATGCCGTCGCCTGGCAGGCGTAACGGGCGATCGAAGCCGGGCTCTTGGTTCCGTAGGGCAGGCGCGCGGTGTCGCCCAGGTAGACGAGACGCTCGTGGGGCATCTCGGCCTGCAAGGCCTTGAGGACCGTGAGTCCGCCGACGCCCGAATCGAAGACCCCGATCGAGCGCGTTGCGTCCGCTGCATTCATCGGCGCATTGTACTGTGGAGTCGGCGCAACATTGAATACAATGCCGCCATGCAGAAGCTCCTCTACGGCGTTGTCGCCTTCATCATCGCGTTGCTCGTTATCGGGCTGACCCTGCCACGTTACGCTCGCGTCGAGGTGGAAGCGCAGATCGACGCGTATCCGGCCACGGTTTTCGCCCTGGTCAACGACTTCCATCGCGTGACCATGTGGTCGCCATGGCTGGAAGCAGACCCCAACGCCAGGGTCGTGATCTCTGGCCCGGCGCGTGGCGTCGGTGCGACCATGACCTGGGACGGTACGATCATCGGCACCGGAACACAGGTCATTACCGACAGCCGCCCATTCGGGTACGTGGCTACTACGATCAATCCGGGCGAATCCGGTGAAGCAAGAACCTGGTTCAACCTGGCGGGGAATGGCCAGTCGACGCAGGTAACGTGGCGCTTCGAAACGGACTATGGCTTTAACGTACTCGGGCGCTTCTTCGGCCTGGCTTTTGCAGGCATCGTGCGCAGGGACTACGAAGCGGGCCTTGCCCGTCTTCGGGACTATGCCGAGAGCCTGCCCGGCGCCGACTTCAGCGACCTGCAGATCGAGCAGCTCGTCGTCGAGGCTGCCGACATCGCTTACCTGCCAACGACCTCGATCCCGGAGCCCGCGGCGATGTCCGAGGCTATGGGCGATGCGTACTTCGAAATCCTCGGCTTTATTGACACACAGGGGCTTTCGGAGGCCGGAGCGCCGCTGTCGATTACCCGGTCTTTCAGCGGCTCAGAGCTGCAGTTTGATGCCGCAATCCCGGTGCGGGGCGTCACTGAGGACACTCCGCGCGAAGGCCATCGGGTGAAAATCGGGTCGACGTACGCGGGCAATGTGATCCGTGTGCGCCATGTCGGCTCTTACCGCACGCTGGGCGCCACGCACTTCAAGATCGGCGCTTACCTCGGGGCGCTGGGCATAAAACGGGCCGGCGCCGCCTGGGAGTCCTACGTGAGCGATCCGACCAGGGTGCCGGAAGCGGAGCTGGTGACCTACGTTTACTACCCGATCAGTTCGACTTGACCAGGAATGGCGGCACGACCTCGGGGTCCTGGCTGTCGAGCGGCAGGGCCATATCGTCGCCAGGGCTGAGCCGTACCAGCTCGCCGTAGAGAGAAACAACGGAAACGGCACATTCGGAGGCTTCGTGGACCGACATCTTGCGCACCGAGGCGCAGATCGGCCCTTCGCCGTTCAGCGGGGAAACGCGGTGCATCTGGTGTTTCAGGTTGGAGAATGTCTTCTTGAGCGAACCGGGCAATTCGTCTTCACTGATTTCGCCAAGGTTATCTTCGTAGGCTTTGATAAGTCTTTGTTTTATATGGCCATGGCCGGCCAGCACCGAGACTGCGGCGTAAAAGCGGTCAACGTGGTACGACATTTCCACTCCAGCGTTTTTCATTATTTTTGGGGCTGCTTTCATGGCGAGCAGCACTTACGCTATTGAGCGACTACCTCCTGTAGTCCGCGGTCCTCTCAAACCGCTTCATCCTTGATGGACTCGTGATCTTTCAGATACCTGCGCCCGGTTTTTATAACAGAGATCGCAAAGTGCACGCAAGTAGTGCAATACCCCTATGCCTTGCGGAACTCGACCGCCCACATCTCCTCGCCCAGTTCGCGGTCAATCGTGAAAATCGCGTCGGACTGGCCGGTCTCCCAGCCCGTGGCCAGGGTCTCGGCCATGACATAATCCCGATGCGCCGCGAGCGCCTTTTCGACCCCCGGCGAGCCTGAGATGCCCAGCACGATCCGGTCCGAGACCTCGAGCCCGGCCTGCTTGCGGGCGTCCTGCACCGAGCGGATGAGCTCACGCGCCACGCCCTCGTCGATCAGCTCGTCGCTGAGCGCCGTATCGAGCTCGACAAGGTACCCGGCCTCCTCGGCGCAAGCGAATCCCTCGCTCGCTTCGGTCTCCACCAGGAAATCGTCAGCCGGCAGCGGCTCGTCGATCATCGGCAGCGGGTAGGCTTCGCCCTGCGCAACGGCGCGGGCGATAGCGGCGCCATCGGCCTCTTCCTCGAGCCACTTGCGGATCAGCGGAATCTTCGGTCCCAGGCCTTTCCTGCCCAGGGACGGCGTGTTGACCTTGATGCGATAGCTCACGTGGCTCGCATCACGGGCAATGAACTCAATGGCCTTGACGTTGAGTTCCTCGAGCACCTGGTCCTGGTTTTGCTCCAGCGCCGCGCGCGCCTCCTCCGACGGGGCGCGCACCAGCAGGCGGGACAGCGGCTGCCGTGTCCGCACGCCGGACTGGCCGCGAGCGGCGCGCCCGAGCCCGACGACCTTTTGCACGACGCCGATCTTGAACAGCAAATCGTCGTCGCGCCAGGCCGGGTCCGGCTCCGGCCAGCTCGACATGTGCACGCTGTCGGGCGCTTGCGTGTTCACGCTGCGCACCAGGTTCTGGTACACGTTTTCGGCAAGGAACGGCACGAACGGCGCCATGAGCTCGGTCACTCCGGTTAGGCACTCGTACAACGTCAGGTAGGCAACGTGCTTGTCCTCGGGATCGGTCGACTTCCAGAAGCGGCGGCGGTTGCGTCGCACATACCAGTTGCTGAGCTGATCGACAAAGGACTCGATAGCCTCACCGGCGCCCTTCGCGTCGTAGTCATCCATGGCTGCGGTCACGGCCGTAATGGTCTTGTGCAGCAACGCAATCGCCCAGCGGTCGATTTCGGGACGGTCCTGAACCGGCACGTGGCGGCCGAAGTCCACGTCATCGAGCCGCGCATACAGTACGAAGAAACCGTAGGTGTTCCAGAACGTATTGATAAACGAGCTCGCGACGTCAGCGACAATCTCGACCGAGATGCGTTTTTGAACATCGGGCGACAGCCGCGCCAGGAAGTACCAGCGCAGGGCGTCGGCCCCGACCGTGTCAAAGACGTCATAGGGGTCGACGATGTTGCCGAGCGACTTGGACATCTTCTTGCCGTCCTTGTCGACGATGTGGCTGAGGCAAATGCAGTTCCTGTAGGCCACGCTGTCGGAGACCAGCGTTGCGATCGCGTGCAGCGTATAGAACCAGCCGCGCGTCTGGTCGATGGCCTCGCAAATGAAGTCGGCCGGGAAGTGCTTGTCGAATTTGTCCCGGTTGGCGAACGGGTAATGCCATTGCGCGTAGGACATGGCGCCCGAGTCGAACCAGCAATCGATCACCTCGGGCACGCGCCGCCAGGTCCTGCCGTCTTTCTCGAACGTGATGTCGTCGACGGCCGGGCGGTGCAGGTCGAGGTCGCTTAAATCGGTTCCGGCCAATTCGCTCAACTCTTCTACCGAACCAATACAGACAAATTCACCTTGCCCGTCGGTCCACACCGGTAATGGAGTGCCCCAAAACCGTTCGCGCGACAGCGCCCAGTCGATGTTGTTCTCGAGCCAGTTGCCGAAACGGCCTTCGCGGATGTGCTCCGGCACCCACTTGATGGTGTTGTTGAGCTCGACCATGCGGTCGCGGAACTGCGACGTGCGGATGTACCAGGCGTTCTTGGCGTAGTAGATGATCGGGTCGCCCGTGCGCCAGCCGAACGGGTAGCTGTGGGTGATTCGCTCGGAGCGGAACATCAGGCCGCGGTCCTTGAGAATTCGGATCAGCGGTTTGTCGGCATCCTTGAAGAACATGCCCTTGACGGGCTCGACGTCGTCGAGGAAATTGCCGTCGAGGCCGACGCCGTGCACGACGGGCAGTCCATGTTCCTGGCCGAACACCAGGTCGTCCACGCCGTAGGCCGGCGCCGTGTGCACGATGCCGGTGCCACTCTCGGTGCTGACGAAGTCCGCTGCATACACCTTGAAGGCTGCGTCCGAGTCGACCTCGAGGTAGTCGAACAGGCGTTCATACTCGACACCCACGAGCGCCGCGCCCTTGACGGTCTTGACGACCGTGTGCGCCATGTCGCCAAACACGCTCTCCCGCAGCGCCTCGGCCAGGATCAGCGTTTCGCCGTCGACCTCGCAGTAGCTGTAGTCGATGTCCGCGCCGACCGCGAGCGCGAGATTCGACGGCAGGGTCCAGGGCGTCGTGGTCCAGACCAGGATCGAGGTTTTGTCCTCGCCCTTGACCCTGAAACGTACGGTTATCGACGGGTCCTCGACGTCGCGGTAACCGAGCGACAGCTCGTGCGACGACAACGTGGCCCCAATGCGCGGGTCGTAAGGCACGACCTTGTAACCCTTGTAGATGAGGTCGCCGTCCCAGATCGTCTTCAGCAGGTGCCAGACCGATTCGATATAGGAGTTGTTGAGCGTGTAATAGGCCTCGTCGAGGTTGACCCAGAAACCCATGCGCTCCGTCATGCGCTCCCAGTCATTGATATAGGTCATGACCGATTCGCGGCACAGTCGCGTGAACTCGGCGATACCGACTTTCTGCTCGATCTCGTCCTTGTCGTAGCTGTCGATCAGGCCCTTTTTCTTGAGGTGCTTTTCGACCTCGTGCTCGACCGGCAGGCCGTGGGTGTCCCAGCCAGCCTTGCGCGGCACGTAATAGCCGCGCATCGTCTTGTAGCGCGGGAACGCGTCCTTGAAGCTGCGGGCCAGCACGTGGTGAATGCCCGGTTTGCCATTAGCCGTCGGCGGCCCTTCGTTGAAGCTGAACTGCGGGCCATCCTCGTTCTGGTGCAGGGTCCTGGCGAACGTGTCGTGTTCGCGCCAGAACTCCAGCACCTCCTCCTCGAGGGCCGGCCCGTTGTATCGGCCCTGTACTTCTTTAAAGGTCAAAATCCGTTCTCCAAACTAAAACGCCCCGGGCGCAATCTGCGCCCGGGGCGATGAATGCTCATCACGGTACCACCCGGTTTCACGACCGCCTCGCGGCAATCGCCTCCTGGGTCCTGCGACCCGACGCCCGTGTCGTGGGCCAGCCGGCTGCGTCTACTCGAAAACTTTGGGGCAGCGACTCCGGGGTGATATTCGGCGGACTCTGGCCCGGAGCTCGCACCATCCTCCGGTCGCTGTGGCCTGAGCGGCCCGCCTACTCGTCCCCATCGACGTCTTGCCGGAAAACTAGCCGCAAGTAACCGAAATTACAAGCAAAAAGTCGCCGAAAGCGGCTTAAGTCCGCTGGTTATATGCCGATAACCATGCCATACCGAGTATAAGTAGCCAGCCGATGATCGCACAAAGGACTGCCGCGACAGCCGCCCTATGAGGAGCGCGCCCGACATTGCGGTATCAGCCAAGCCCTCCGGTGTCCGGCACACTGGCGGCAACCTGGCCCTGATCGTCAGCGGAGACGGCTCGATCGAGCAGCTGCTGCAGTCCGGCGAATCCTGCCCCGACGCGAGCAGCATTGACGACTTGTGGCCTGCCGAGGCAGCCGCCCGAATTCGGCACAACTTGCGGCGCGCTTTGCGCAGCCGCCAGTATTTCGCCGAGGCAATACCCGGGGACGAGCCTGCGCCGGCGGCCGAGTTCATTTACGTCGCCCAGGGCCGCAACAGGGTGCTGCTGATCGTTCGCGATGCCTCGCCGCAGGCGGGCGCACTCTCGCACATGCAGCGGCTGGCCTATGTCGACAACGCGACAGACTTGCCGAACCGGGAATTTCTTCTCGAGGAGCTCGGGCAGGTCATCGATCAATTGCGTCTCAGGGAACACCGCGCCGCGGTGATCTTCATCCACCTCGACGAGATCGAAGAGCAGCGCAGCGCCTTCGGGCTCGGCCAGCTGCAATCCATCCTCCGGGAACTCGGCTCGCGCCTGAAAGACGAGCTGCGCGGACCGAACGCCGCCGAAGAAACCGACCCGGAACGGCGCTCGATCGTCGCCCGGGTCGATTACCGCCAGTTCGCGGTTGTCCTGCCGAGTATTCAAAGCGGCGAAGACGCCGAAGCCGTGACCGCGCGGCTTACGGCCAGGTTGCAGGAGCCCGTTTACGTCAACGGCAACGCGGTCAGGGTGCGCGCTTGCGCCGGCATTGCCCTGCTGCCGCAGGATGGCAACGACGTCAAGACGCTGTGCGAGCACGCGTCAGCCGCGATGGAAGATGCGCGCACGGATCGCGGCAGTTCGGTCGTGTTTCACAGCGGCACGGTCAGGCTGCGCTCGCTGCAGCGCCAGGATCTCGAGTTCGAACTCAGGACCGCGCTCGATCGCGAGGAGTTCGCGCTCAACTTCCTGCCGGTCGTCGACGCCGCCAGCGGCCAGGTCACGACGATCGAGGCCTTGCTCCGCTGGCCCGAGTCTGTCGTTGGCGCCCATTCGACCAGAAAGGTCATCCTGCTCGCTGAAAGAACCGGCCTGATATTGCCGATCGGGGATTGGGTTCTTGGAAGCTGCTGCGAGCAGCTCAGGGCCTGGCACGACGCGGGCTTCGACGATCTGCGCCTGTCGATCAACCTGTCCCTGCAGGAATTTGCGCGGCCCGACCTGGCGGACCGAATAAGCGGCGCCCTCGATGCGAGCGGCCTGGCGCCAGACCGTATCGACACCGAGTTCAACGAAAAAACGCTCTGCCGGGATGCCGTCTCGGGCTTCGAGGTTTGCAACATGCTGCGGTCGCTGGGCGTCGGGCTCGTTGTGGATGACTACGGCCTGGGGCCCTGTTCGATCGCCGAACTCGCGCAAAGCGGCGTGGATGCGATCAAGGTGGATAACACGCTGGTGGCGCAGATCGGCAGCACCCGCGGCAAGGCCGCCTGTCATGCGGCAATTTCACTGGCGCACGCGCTCGGCCTCACGGCCATCGCGGAAGGTGTCGAGACTGAGGAGCAGTCTGCAGTCCTCCGGGAACTGGGCGCCGACAGGCTGCAGGGCTTCCGCTTCTCAACGCCGCTCGAGGCGGCCGAAGTGACGGCATTCCTGGAGAGCCGCATTGGCTGACGCCCGCTCCAAGTCGCCCGGCGCCGTGCTCGAAGACCGGCTGGATCTCACGCGATCGATCCGCAAGCTGTCGCCGCTGCACGCGCCTGGCCACGAAGTCGACGACGCTGTCGACGGCACGGCGCTGCTGGTCTGCAGAGACAATGACTCGAGGAAATGGGGTCCGCGGTGGCTGGGCCGGTACGGGCTCAAACCAACCCTGTTGCCTGACGGAGACGATCCGCTGGCGGCCGCGCGCGACACGAAGCCCGATGTGATCATCGTCGAGTCCGCGCTGCGGACAGCCGGTGGGGAACCCGTCTACAAGAGCCTGCTGGATGCCGCCGACCTCGATGTACCTGTCGTCGTACTATGCGCGAGCGCGCGCGATCTCCCCACCGTGTTGCGCGCAAAACCGTTCGACGTCATTCGCAAACCGCTCGAGTGGGAACTCATCGCACATCGTGCCGAGTACGCGGCACGGCTCAATGTGATGCAGAGGCGGTTCGCCGAGAACCGGGATTCGCTGCGCAATGCCCTGGAGATTGCCGATGCCGCACGCGAGCGACTGCGCAGCCGGGAGTCGTTCGAGCCGGTGACGGGGCTGCCGAACCGGACCAAGTTCGTCGACCTGCTGAAACGCGGGATGGCCACCGTCGATCGCGACGGCAACCAGCTGGCCGTCATGGTGATTGGCTTCTCGCGGTTTCGACTCGTGATTGAGGCCATGGGCCAGGAACGCGCCGACATGATCCTCACCCAGGTTGGCAACATGCTTGCCGATGTCCTGGGCGATGCCGCGGCGGCGCCGACCAAGCCGACCGGCCTGCGAACGGCGGCGGTGGCCAGTATCGACCAGTCGCGATTTGGGCTGATGATCACCGCGTCGCAAGAAACCGAATCCATTGACAACATGCTGCAGCTGCTGCTGGGCAAGCTGGCGCAGCCCATCCAGGTGGACGGCCAGACGGTCTCTCTGTCCGCCTGCCTTGGCGTCGCCATCTACCCCCAGGACGCGGACGATGTCGACAGCCTGTTGCAGCGCGCCGACAACGCGATGCGCGATGCGCAAAGCCGGGGCGGCGGCTTCAAGTATTACTGCTCCGAAACGGACGCGGCAGCCGCCCGCAAGCTCATGCTGGAGAACATGCTGCACGAGGCCCTGGATCGAAACGAACTGAGCCTCGCCTACCAGCCCATCGCCGACGTCGGCCTGGGCAGGGTCATTTCTGCCGAGGCGTTGTTGCGCTGGAAGCAGCCGGACGGCTCCGTAATCTCGCCGGCCGAGTTCGTGCCGGTGGCCGAGGAATCGGGACTCATGACGCGCATCGGCGAATTCGTCCTGGACGAGGCCTGCAAACAGACGCTGGCCTGGCGTAATGCGGGGATACCGCTGCCGATAATCTGCGTCAACGTGTCCAAGGTGCAGCTCATGAGCGGCGATTTCGTGGCAGCCGTCAAGCGCATCATCAACAAGCACCAGATCGACCCCGCTACTCTCGAACTCGAGCTCAGCGAGCGCGGCGTGCTGTCCGGTCACCATAACCTGATCAGCCAGCTGCATGACCTCAAGAGCTTCGGCGTAAGACTGTCGGTCGACGACTTCGGTACTGGCGACTCCGCCATTGCCTACCTCAAGGAACTGCCGATCGACGTGTTGAAGATCGACCGCTCCTATATCACCGGCCTGGCCAGCAACGAGAAAGACACCGCCATCGTGTCTGCAATGATCGCGTTGGGCCAGCGGCTCGGCCTGACCGTGATCGCCGAAGGTGTCGAAACGCCTGAACAGTTGGCGGCACTGCGCGACCTCGAGTGCGACGCCTTCCAGGGCTACCTGATTTCCGAGCCCGTGCCGGGCCCGATATTCGCCTCGCTCCTGAGCAAGCCTTCCGGTAACAAAGACTAGCCGGAATTTGACACGGGCGTTATGTGACCCGCGTCACACTTCGCCCGCCGCCCTCCCTTACCGCCATCAACGCGGCGAGACCCGTAATACGAGTTAATACGCTCCATAAGAACTGGGAGGGGCGGACCTTGCAAAACAAGTCCGGATTCACGACAAGATCGAATGCTGGCGCGATACTCGCGCTATGCGCCATGCTCTTGCTGCCCGTGTCGACGGCGCTCGCCGGCAAGAACGGCAGCCACCCGATGCGGTTCGATCGCCTGACGCTCGACCAGGGGCTGTCCCAAAGCAACATACTCAGTATCCTGCAGGACTCGCAGGGCTACATGTGGTTCGGCACCGAGAACGGCCTGAATCGCTATAACGGTTACGCGTTCGAGCACTTCAAGCGCGAGCGCGGCAACCCGGACACACTGTCCAGTGATTTCATTTTCGACGTCGCCGAGGACGCCGAGGGCAACCTCTGGATCGCAACCAACGGCGGCGGTCTCGCAATGCTCGACCACGAGTCCGGCGCGTTCGTCAGCTATCGCCACGACGCCAACGATGCCGGCAGCATTGGCTCCAATGTCGTACGCCGGGTACTCGTCGGCGACGATGGCAGCATCTGGGCGGGAACGCGTGGCGCCGGCGTCAGCCGGCTGGACCGCGATTCGGGTCGTTTTGACCACTATCGGTTCGAGACGGAGGCCGGCCCCGACAACATCTTCGTATTGGCCCATGCCGGGGACGGCAAGCTGTGGGTTGGCGGCGACCACGGGCTGAGCCGATTCGACACGGACAGCGGCGAATCAGTTACCTGGTCGCACAATGCAGCCGACGCGGGCTCGCTCAGCAAGCACAGCGTGCGCGCGCTGCTCGAAGATGCCGGCGGGACGCTGTGGGTAGGAACCTATGGCGGCGGCCTGCACCGCTTTGATATCGAGACGCGGTCATTCGAGCGCTTCGCCCATGACGCAGCGAACGACTCCTCGATATCCGGCGACCGGGTAACCGCTATCTTCGAAGATGGCGCCGGGCGCCTGTGGGTGGGAACGACGACGGGATTGAATCTCGTCGACCGCGATGCCGGGCGCTTTGTGCGCTATCACAATGAAGACACGGACCCTTCCAGTCTCGGCGACAACTCGATCACGGTAATCTACGAAGACCGCGCCGGCGTCCTGTGGGTCGGCACGAAGATGCGCGGCCTCAGCAAGTGGAACTCGCGCACCTGGTCCTACGGGCTCGAGCCGGCCAGGGAAATCACGTCGAGCGGCGAGAGCCAGCCCAACGTGACCTCGTTCGCGCTTGACGATGACGGGGTGCTCTGGATCGGCACGTTCGGCGAGGGACTCAATGCCGTCGATCGCGAAAGTGGCGTCGTCACGCGCTACCGTCACGACGAGGGCAACGCCCGGACGATTGGCGACGACCGCGTCATGAGCCTGCTGCGCGACCGTAACGGCATGCTCTGGATCGGCACGATGGGCCGCGGCATCAGCCGGCTGGATCCCGAGACCGGGGATTTCAGCCACTTCCGCAGCCAGGCCGACGATGCATCGACGCTGAGTGCGAACGGCATCATGGCGATGTACGAAGACTCGGCCGGACGCGTCTGGGTCGGGACTTTCGGGGGCGGGATCAGCCGCTTCGAACCGGACACGAATTCGTTCACCCGCATAGCCGGCGGCGAGGGTGAGCCCGGATCACTGAGCAGCAACCGCGTGACCAGTTTCGTCGAAGACGCCAATGGCAACATGTGGGTCGGCACCGATTCTGGCGGCCTGAATCTCGTGAACGGCGAAAGTGGCGAGATCTCGGTCTTCCGGCACGACCCCAACGACCCGGCCTCGGTTGCCGACGACACGATCTATGCACTGAACGTCGATGCCGATGGCAACGTCTGGGTCGGCACGCGCGGCGGCGGGCTCGATCGAGTCGTGGGCGATTCGAAGCAACCAGCCGGCATTACGTTTGCCAACATTTCCCAGGCCGACGGACTGTCGAACGACGTGGTCTACGGCGTTCATTTCGACGCCGCCGGCCATGCCTGGATAAGCACCAATTACGGCATCAGCAAGCTGAATCCGGCCACCGGCGAGTTCCGCAACCTGCATCGCAGGGACGGCCTGCAGTCGGAAGAGTTCAACTTCGGCGCACACTACAGCGCGGCCAGCGGCGAACTGTTTTTCGGCGGCCACAACGGCTACAACGCTTTTCAGCCGGACGGCGTGCAGGTCAATCTCATTGTCCCGCCGGTCGTCATGACAGGCTCGTACGACATGAACGACCCGACCAAGGCCGACCTGCCCGTCGATGAGAACGACGGCATCGAGCTGGGTTACCGGGACGACGTCATTACTTTCGAGTTCGCGGCCCTGGATTACGCGGCGCCGGAACAGAACAGCTACATGTACAAGCTCGAAGGTTTCGACAGGGACTGGATCGATCTCGGCAACGAGCGCCGTGTCACCTACACGGACCTCGATGCGGGCAACTACCTGCTGCGCGTCAAGGCCGCAAATAGTGACGGCACCTGGAACGAAACGGGTTTTGCGCTGCCTGTCAAAGTAGCGGCGGCGCCCTGGGCAACCTGGTGGGCCTACCTTGGCTACCTCGCCATGATCTTGCAGGCCGGTGTTTTCCTGTGGTTCGCCCACAAGCGCAAGATCCGCCGCGAGGAAGAATACAGCGCCCGGCTCGAGCAGGAAGTCGACGCGCGCACCGAGCAGCTGGTGGACCGCAATCAGCAGCTCAGGGTCCTGAACGAGGCGCTGCAGGAAAGCAGCCTGTCCGACCCGCTGACGGGCCTGCGCAACCGCCGCTTCGTGTTCGAGGAGGTCTCTCGCGATCTCGACGTCGTGCGTCGCCGCATGACGGACCAGCACCAGGGTATCGACCGCACCGACACGATCGACCTCGTGTTCATGATGATCGATCTCGACAACTTCAAGCCGATTAACGATACCTACGGGCACGCGGCCGGCGACCAGATGCTGTTGCAGGTCCGTGACGCCCTGCTCGAGACTTGCCGTCGTTCGGATTTCGTCATTCGTTGGGGCGGCGACGAGTTCCTCGTCATCGCCAAGCAGGCGCGGCCCATGGAATCGGAGGCGCTTGCCGAGCGGATTCGCACCCGGATCGCCGCAACCAGCTTTACGGTTGGCGAAGGCCAGGTCGCGAGGACGACCTGCTCGATCGGCTTCGCCGCCTTCCCGTTGTTCAGGGCCAATATCGACGAGTCGAGCATCGACCAGATCATCTGCCTTGCCGACGGCCTGATGTACGAGGCCAAGAAGCAGCGCGACGCCTGGGCCGGCATGTTCAGCCCGACCGAAGCCTCCACGAGCTACGTCATCGAAGACGGCTCGCTGGAACCCACATCCCTGCTGTTCCGCGCCAAGCGCGCAGGAAAGCTTTCGCTCCACGAAACCACCACGGACCTGCATTCGGCCCGTATTCTCGCATCGAGGCATAGATAGCCATGAAGAAAATCACTTTATCAATCGCCCTTATCGCCGTAATCGGCGCCGCGGCGTTCGTCCTGCAAGCGAACGACCGTATGATCCCCTGGTCGACCAGCGTCTTCGATGCGCCGGCCGATAGTCTTGCCGTTGTGGAACGCGACGTTGCAGGCGAGCGTGCTTCACGTGAGGCAGCTACCGACGCTTCCGTCGCGGTCGAGCCGACCGCCGATGACCTTTACATGGCAGATGCGGTTGCCAGCTTTTACACGCCGCAGGCTACGCCAGGCGCACGCTCAGCGGCGGCGGCCACGACCGACGAACGGCCGGCCCGCAGCGCGCAGGCAGCGGCCATGGCCAAGATGAGCAGCCAGGTAGCCGCGCTGGCGGCTTCGGGCGGCAACGCGCCGGTCGAGCTCATCGTCAGCTACGACGACTACCCGCAACTGTTCGAAGACGGCCGCATCGAAAGCCTGGGCGGCGAGGTCGTGCGCCGCTACTCGATCATCGAGCAGCTCGCAGTGCGCCTGCCGGCCGACGCCCTCATTGACCTCGCGGTCGACGACTCGGTCGACCGGGTGTCGCTGGACGAGACCGTGCGGGTGACCGCGGCGACCTTGCTGTCGTCCAGCGCGCCCGAATTGCAATCGTCCGCGCTCGCATCGAATCGCCCGGTCTATCCTTCGCCGAACAGGTCGTTCAACGGCCGTTATATCAACGTCGCCATGATCGACACCGGCGTCGCTTCGCACGTCGACCTGACTGGCCGCGTGCAGCAGTTCAGTTTCCTGGACGGCGAGTCCCCGGATGTCGAAATCGACGGCGAGCTTAGCGGCGTTGAATACAACAGCCTGCGGGACGGCTACGGCCACGGCACGCACGTGGCCGGCATCCTCTCGGCAACCGGCAAGAGCTCCGGCGGCAAATACACGGCGATGGCTACGGGCGCGAACATCCTGTCGCTGCAGGTGCTCGACGACAACGGCCTGGGGCAGACGTCGGACGTAATCGCCGCCCTCGACTGGCTGCTGCAATACGGCCAGTACTTCGACATTGACGTCGTTAACATGTCGCTCGGCAAGCCCGTTACCGAGTCGAACACCACAGATCCGCTGGTACTCGCCGTCGAAGCGCTGTGGGACAGCGGCATGGTCGTCGTCGTCGCCGCGGGCAACCAGGGTAACGATGGTTACTTTACGGTGACGAGCCCGGGCAACTCGCGCAAGGTCATCACGGTCGGTTCGCTGACCGATAACGGCACGGGTACCGACTTTAGCGACGACTACGTGTCGACGTTCTCCTCCCGCGGGCCGACGCCGGGTGACTTCGTCGTCAAACCCGACCTCGTCGCTCCGGGCAATCGACTGGTGTCGACGATTCCGAGTTCGTCCACGTTGGGCGACCTGCTTCCCGACCGCATGGTCGCCTGTTCGATGGGCGACGAGTGCGACGACTATTTCATGTTGTCAGGCACGAGCATGGCAGCCCCGATGGTCAGCGCCACGGCCGCCCTGATGCTGCAGAAGGACCCGTCGCTGACGCCGGCCACGGTTAAGGCCCGGTTGATGCGCTCGGCGCGCAAGTACGGCCATTCGCCGATCGACGCCGGCGCGGGACTGCTCGACGTGGATGCCGCGCTCAACGAGGCGAACACCGTGTCCGGCGAAGCGTTGTCGCCGCTGATGCAACAGGATCCGGCAACCGGCGCCACGCTGATCCAGGAAACCGGCGTCCTCTGGGGCGACACCATCTGGGGTTCCGGCTACCTCTGGACCGACGGCGGCGGCATCAACTCCAACGGCTACCTCTGGACCGACGGCGGCGGTATCAACGCCAACGGCTACCTCTGGACCGATGGTGGCGGCATCGATGCCAACGGCTACCTCTGGACCGACGGCACGGTGGATGCCAATGGCTACCTGTGGACCGACGGTGGGCTGGTCGCCAACGGCTATCTCTGGACCGACGGTGGCACCGGCGGCGGCCGCATCGCGGCCAACGGCTTCCTCTGGACTGACGGTGGCGGCATCGGATCCGATGGCTACCTGTGGACCGACGGCGGGGGCACGAACGTCGCGACGTTCTTCGATCCGACTGCCGAGAACCCGGAGCTGCTTGACGACGAGCACACGGTCCAGTAATTGATAGCTCTTCCCCTATTGGGAGAAGAGCCGTCTTTCCTGAGCCACACTTTGTAGCAAGCAACGACATCCGCCTGGCCGTCTTCGAACAGGGAGACGGCCAGGCGGTCTTTTTTTTGCACGGCTTTCCCGAGCTCGCCTACTCCTGGCGCTTCCAGCTGCCGGCGGTAGCCGGGGCCGGCTACCGCGCCATTGCCATCGACCAGCGCGGCTACGGCCAGAGTACTGTGCCGCCGACTATCGAGGACTATGGCATCGACCAGCTCATTGGCGACGTGCTAGGGCTGCTCGACCACCTCGAGATCGAGCGCGGGACCTTCGTCGGGCACGACTGGGGCGCATTCGTCCTGTGGCACATGAGCCTGCTGTACCCCGAACGCATGGCGCGGCAGGCGATCCTGAATATCCCGTTCTGGCCGCGCCCGCCCATCGACCCGATCGCGCTGTTCCGGCAGCGGTTCGGCGACGACTTCTACATCGTCAACTTCCAGGATTCCGACGAGGCTGACCGGACCTTCGCCTCGGATCCGGCGCATTTCTTCGACGTACTCATGCGCAAGAACCAGGTGTCGCGCCGCGAATTCGAACAGCTCCCGGCCGAGCGCCGGGTGCTGAGCCTGTTGCAGACATTCGCCCGCAGCGAGTCAGGTGGCGACCCCCTGCTCAGTGACGAGGAGCGTGACTACTTCACCAGTGCTTTCGCCCGGACAGGCTTTACCGGCCCGATCAACTGGTACCGCAACTGGACCGCCAACTGGCAGCGGCTCGACGGTGTGCCGCAGGTCGTGGAGGTGCCCACGCTTTTCATCGGCGCGATGGACGATATCGTCGTCTCGCCAGAACACATCGAGGCCATGAAACCGTTTGTGAAAAACCTCGAGTGCCATGTGCTCGAGAACTGTGGCCACTGGTCGCAGCAGGAGAAGCCCGACGCGGTCAATCGGCTCCTGATCGACTGGCTAGCCACTTGAGCCCCTGCGTGTACGACACGTAAGCGGCGCCGCCGGCGATCATGAAATTCACGATCTCGGCCAACGTGACCGGACCGGCGCCGGTCGCAAACACGTCATGCGTGATCATCATGGAACGGAGCGCCATGCTGATGATCAGGGCCGCGAGCGTAACGACGGACTCCACCAGGCCGACGACGTTGGTCCAGGCCGGGCGCCAGATCACGAGCGCGAAACAGCCGAAGAGCACGACATAAAACAGCACCCGCAGCGTCGGCGCCGACTCGAGAAACGCCGCGCGGACATTGACGCCGAAGCCGAAGTCGAGGGAGACGAACAGCGCTGTGGCCGCGTAGTAGATGCGCAAAATGTTTCTATTCATTTCCGTCGAGTTTACTGCAATAAATCTCGATTAATATCGGTCTACTAGGTGACGACACTGCCTTCAGGGCCCGACATGCTGATCAAGAAACCCGCCGACATCCGCCCGTCCGAGATCACGAGCGAGAGCAACTACCTGGACCGCCGCCAGTTCATCGGCGCCGGGAGCATTGCGGGCGCCTCCCTGCTGGCCGGCCCGGCGCTCGGGGCCATTGTGCCCGAGGGCGATCGCGCGCAGTTGCCGGATGTCCGCAAGAGCCCGTTCAGCACGTCCGAAAAGCCCAACAGCTACGAGGACATCACGACGTACAACAACTACTACGAGTTCGGCACCGGCAAAGGCGACCCGTTTCGCAACGCGCAGGACTTCGAGGCGCGGCCGTGGTCGGTCACGGTCGACGGGCATGCCGCGAAGACCGGCACGTTCGACTTCGACGACTTCATCAAGCCGTTCGACCTCGAGGAGCGCATTTATCGCATGCGTTGCGTCGAGGCCTGGTCGATGGTCATTCCCTGGGTGGGCATCTCGCTGGCCGACGTCGTCAGGCATCACCAGCCCACGTCGAAGGCGAAGTACGTGGCCTTCGAAACGCTCCACGACCCCAAGCGCATGCCGGGGCAACGCCGCCGGGTGCTCGACTGGCCCTACCGCGAGGGACTGACCATTGCGGAGGCGACCAACCCGCTGACCATCCTCGCAGTCGGCGTCTACGGCGAGGCCATGCCGAACCAGAACGGCGCGCCGATTCGGCTCGTCGTGCCGTGGAAATACGGTTTCAAAGGCATCAAGGGCATCGTTCGCATCAGCTTCACCGAGAAGCGGCCGCAGGTCAGCTGGAATATTTCGGCGCCGCACGAGTACGGTTTCTACGCCAACGTGAACCCGGAGGTCGATCACCCGCGCTGGAGCCAGGCGAGCGAACGACGCATCGGTTCCGGGCTCTTCGCGGCGCGGATTCCGACGCAGATGTTCAACGGCTACGGCGATCAGGTCGCACACCTCTACGACGGGCTCGACCTGCGCAAGAACTACTGAGCGCGATGAACACGCTGCAGCGAGTTCGGTTTGTCGGTAAACCGATCGTTTTTCTGCTGTGCCTCGTGCCGGCGCTGCTCGTCGTCGGCGATGCGCTCAACCTGACCGGGCAGCTGTCGGCCAACCCCGTCGAGGATATCCTCGACCGGTTCGGCAACTGGGGCCTGCGCTTCATCATGGTGGCGCTCGCAGTAACGCCACTGCGCCGAATCACGGGCTGGAACTGGCTGGCGCGGTTTCGCCGGATGCTGGGCCTGTTCGCGTTCTTCTACGTGCTGATGCACTTCTTGGTCTGGCTGCTGCTGGACCGGGCGCTGGCCGTGGACCCGGCTTTCCAGTGGAGCATCGTCTGGGAAGACCTGACGGAACGGCCGTTCATCACGATTGGTTTTGCCGCACTGCTGCTGCTAACCGCAATGGCGCTGACCTCGACCAACGGCATGCGCCGGCGCATGCGCAAGAACTGGGACCGACTGCACTACGGCGTCTACGTCGTGGGCGTTCTCGGCGTCTGGCACTACTGGTGGCAGGTCAAGCAGGACATCCTGGAGCCGCTGATCTATGCGGTTATCCTGGCCGTGTTGCTGGGGCTGCGGCTTTACTGGAAGTACCGCAGAGCCCCTTCAAACTAGAATAAAAAAACCGGGGCGGCTCGCTGTCGCCCCGGTCGTGTCACACTTGTCGTGTCGTCAGGCGACTTTGACAGTGTGGCGTGTCGCCGCCTGGATCTTCGGAAGTTTAACGCTCAGGATACCGTCCTTCAGCTCTGCCTCGATATGCTCCGTATCGATTTCGACAGGCAAGGCGATCGTCCGCCGGAGCTCTCCGTAACCCAGCTCATGGCGGTAGAACGTTTCTTTGGTTTCTTCTTCCTCAAACTCCCTTTCGGCCTCAATCGTCAGGCGATCGCCTGCAATCGTGACCTCTACGTCGTCTTTCTCGACGCCAGGCAGTTCCGCTCGGACTATGAGCTCTTTCTCGTGGTCCAGGAGATCGATGCGGAAGCTCCGCTCGAAATCGATTCCCATAGGCCACTGCCAACCAAAGGGCTCAAACGTCTCCATCCAGCGGCGTGGTGGGAAGTCCTCGAAGAACTCCTCCATGCTGCGGGCCAGAGGCGTAGTCCGTTTAACGTCAATTACCCTTTTGCGGGGTTCGAACTTGTGCAACCTTGACATTCAACTCACCTCCTTCCGCTTTTTGCACTGGCGATTTTCTGCCAGCCCACTAGATATAACCCTCCTCGACAACGGCAGGAATCGGGGAAACTCCGAATTGAATTTCCCCGATGCCCGGTTTTAAATGGTGTCAGCTAACGGCGCGCAGCTCGGTGTCCGGCCTCGGCGCCTGCACCGACCAGCCTGAACTGAAGCGCTGGTAGCGCATTGCTTCGGCCAGCCGCTCCCTCGACATCGCAACCGCTGCCTCGCGCGGCAGGATGCGCTCTTGCTTCATGCGCTCGAGCACTTCGGTCGTGTTGCGGCTGATCTTCTCTTCGATGATGCCGAAGACCTGGGCTTCGCTGCCGCCTGCGAATTCAACCGCTCCGCAGATGACTCCGCCGGCATTCGCGATGAAGTCCGGGATGCACAGCACACCGCGGCGGTGCAACATTGCCTCGGCGCGTTCGGTAACGCCGATATTGGCGCCCGGAACGATCAGCTTGGCCTTGACCGTTGCCTGGTTGTCGGCACGAATGACGTCGGGCCGCGCTGCCGGTACCAGGATGTCGCAATCGACGCTGATGATGGCCTCACGAGCCAGGCGTTCGCCCTCGCCGAAGTCGGCGATTCTGCCACCCGCCTCGACGTGCTTCGCAAGCTTGTCGACGTCGAGTCCGCCGGCATCGTGGACGGCGCCGCTGTAATCAGCTGCCGCGACCAGGACCGCGCCGCGCTCGGCGAAGAACCGCGCGGCATGCTTGCCGACGGCGCCAAAGCCCTGCATGGCCACGCGCGCACCGTCGATCTTCATGCCGACGACTTCCTTCGCGACGTCGGCGCTGGCAACGACGCCCCAGGCGGTCGCACCGAGTTCGTCAAGCGGTATGCCGCCGAGTACCCGCGGCAGGCCGACGCAGCGTGCGCCTTCGTCCTTGAGAAGCGCCATGGCAGCCTCGTTGGTACCCATGTCCGGACCGGGAATGTAGTCCGTGAGCTTCTGGACACCCTTGGCAAATGCGCGGATCAGTTGTTCCTTGGCGCTGGGTTCCATGGTCGGGTCACCGAAGATCACCGACTTGCCACCACCGTGTGGGAGCCCTGCGGCGGCATTCTTGAGCGTCATGCCGCGCGCGAGGCGAAAACACTCATCCAGTGACACATCCGGCGCCATGCGCACTCCACCGATGGCCGCACCGGCCGCGGTATTGTCAACAACCGCAATGGCCTTCAGGCCGATCGCGGGCTCATATAAATGTAGGATGGTCTTGGGTCCAAGATCATCACAGAAACGAAATGCTGACGCTGTCATTTCACTGCTCCCATGGTTTGTGATGCCTTGCTGGCTTGCTCGAGTTCCTCCGTAAGTTGCTCGCGCAGAATGAATTTCTGGACCTTGCCCGTCACCGTGAGCGGGAATTCCTCGACGAACTTGACGTAGCGCGGAATCTTGAAGTGCGACAGCTTGCCGCGGCAGAAATCGCGGATTTCGTCGACGGTTGCGGTCTCGCCTTCAAAGAGGCGGATGCAGGCCGCGATCTCTTCGCCGAACTTCTCGTCCGGCACGCCGACCACTTCGACCTGGTCGACTTTCGGGTTGGTGTACAGGAACTCCTCGATCTCGCGCGGGTAGATGTTCTCACCGCCGCGAATCAGCATGTCCTTGCTGCGGCCGACGATACGCACGTAGCCGTCTGCGTCCATAGTGGCGATGTCGCCAGTGTGCATCCAGCGCCCCGCGCTGCCGTCACCCCAGTAACCGAGCATGACGTTGTAGCCGCGGACGCACAGCTCGCCAGGCACATCGAGAGCCACGATCTCGTCGTTCTCATCAACGATCTTGACCTCGGTGTGCGGCAATACCTTGCCGACCGTGCCGACCCGCAGGTCGATGGGATCATCGGGCGACGTCTGCGTCGACAGTGGACCCGTCTCGGTCATGCCGTAGCCGATCGTGATCTCGCTCATGTGCATCTTGTCGATGACCTCGCGCATCAGCTCGATCGGGCAAGGCGCGCCGGCCATGATGCCCGTGCGCAATGCGTTGAGGTCGAATGTGTCGAAATCGGGGTCGTCGAGCATGGCGATGAACATCGTCGGCACGCCGTGCAGCGCCGTGCACCGCTCTTCCTGCAGCGCCTGCAACGTCTCGCGGGCATCGAACGCGGCGCCCGGGAACACGATCGTCGCCCCGCGCGTCGCGCACAGCAGCGTGCCGAGCACCATGGCAAAGCAGTGGTACATCGGGACCGGAACGCACAGCTTGTCGTTTTCGGTAAAGCGCAGGATCGCTGCCGACATCGAAGCGTTGTTGATCATGTTGTGATGCGTCAGCGTCGCCGCCTTCGGTGCCCCGGTCGTTCCGCTGGTGAACTGGATGTTGATCGGCGCATCGAAGTCGGCGCGCTGAGCAATGGCGTCGAGCGTCTGCAGCGATTGTTCGCTGCCGAGCTGCATCACCTCATCGAGCCTGTGCATGTTCGCGATCGCCTCGTTACCGAGGTGTATCACGACGTCGAGTTCCGGTACCCGGTCCGGGTACAGGGATTGCACCATCTCGATGTAGTTGCTGGATTTGAAGCGGGTTTCGGTTATGAGTCCGCGGCAGCCGACCTTGTTGAGGGCATATTCGAGTTCGGACAGGCGGTAGGCCGGGTTGATGTTGACGAGGATGAGGCCTGCATAGGCGCTGCCGAACTGTGCCAGCAACCATTCGGCGCGATTCGGCGCCAGCATTCCTATGCGATCGCCGGGCTCGAGGCCTGCAGCGAGCAGGCCGGCGGCGAGTTTGCGGGCGCGTTCGCGAAGCTCCTTCCAGCTCCAGCGCACGCCCTGGTCGGCAACGACCAGCGCTTCCTTGTCCGGCCAGTTCGCGGCGGCATTCTCGAGTACGCCGCTTATAGTCACGCCCATGAGAGGCGGCCCGCCACCTCCATGTACATAACTCAGTCCGTGTTTATCCCGGTTCCAGTTCACCGCAATCGAATGATGGCGATACCAGGCCGTTTTCGAAATCGGTACAACTACAGACTTGTAGTTCGCCCGGCGAAACTGTAAAAAAGCCCGCCGCAGCGGGCTTCTCTTGACGCCTGCTGGAGCGGGCTCCTGCTAGAAATCCGCCTGCAAGCGCACGTACCAGAACCCGCCATTGGTTCCCCATGGAGAGGTAATGGAGCGATCGACGCCAAGCACACCGAGGATCACGTCGCCCTCGCGGTCGGGCTCTTCGTCGAGCAGATTCTCGGCGCCCACGCTAAGGCGGTAGTAGTCGGCGAACGTAAACGTCGCTTCGAGGTCGACGATCAGAGCGCCGCTATATCCCGTGAAGTCCGAGCAGTCGCCCGGGCTGAACAGGCCGCCGGTCGAGTCCCAGCTGCCGTAATTGTTAAGCCTCAGAAAGCCGCCGAGCATCGCGCCGGTCTGGTAGTCCAGCGTCAACGCCGTGCGATTGTCGGGCACCTGGTGCTCGAGGTCGCAGACACGCGACGCGTTTATCGTGTTCGGCGTGACGTTGCTGATCTCCTGCTCGTTCCAGGTGTGGCGCAGGTCCGCCACCAGCGTGCCAGGGCCCACGTCCCAGTCGCCGGTTACGGCGAGGTCGATACCGTTGACGTCCGAATCGAATGCATTGGCGAAGTAGCTGGCGAGACTGCCAACGAGTAACTGGGCATTGGCGACGCCGAGTGCCTCCATTTCGTCAGCTTGAGCCTGCGTGACGGTGTTGGGGCCGAGCAGCGCGAGGCGGTCTTCGATCGAAATATCGTAGTAATCGACCGTAACGCTGATGTTGTCTGCAGCCTGCCAAACCACGCCGACCGTAAAGCTCTGCGATTCTTCAGGATCCAGTGGGCTCGAGCCCAGAACCTGGGCCTCGATGCTGTTGACCGGATAGGTGCCACTCGGAATCAGGTTGCCCGATGCGTCGGCACTCGTGGTCGTATTGAGCGTGTTGATCTGCCCGGGCGTCGGTGCGCGGAATCCGGTGCTCGCCGTGCCGCGGATCGCGAAGGTGTCGGTGATGTCGATGCGCCCGGAGAGTTTCCAGTCGAACGTGCTGCCGAACTCGTCATAGTCCTCGAAGCGGAACGCGACGCCGCCTGTGAAGCGGTCGGTGAAATCCACCTCGAAATCGACGTACGCAGCAATACTGTCGCTGTCGAACGACCCGGCCGAGTCGGTCGGGAAGCCCTGGAAGCCATCAGACCCGACGCCGAATATGAACGCGGGACCGGCGCTGATCGATGCCGAATCGCCAGCCTTGATCTTGTAAGTTTCCTCACGCCATTCGGCGCCGAACGCGAAGTTGACGGGCGATGCGAAGTTGCCGATTTCAAGCGGCATGACGAAGTTCGCATTCAGGCTCGACTCTTCCTGGGTGAGCTTGCCGGGCTTGAAGCTCGTCGGCGACAGCCGGCCGAGGCTCGGATTGATCGACTCGGACAGCGTGTAATCGGCCTCGGCGGAAGCCGTCCGCAAGCGAACGTCCCAGGTGCCGCTGCCACCGAACTCGCCGCGCACGCCCGCGACCAGTGCGAGATCGGTAATACTGGCGCCGAAGTCCGGATTGTAGCCTCCCGGGAACTGCGTATAGATCGGGTTGAGCAACACCCAGCCGCTCGGGCTGTTGGCATCCGCCGTCAGATAGTCTGCCGGATCGTTGCCACCCGCGATGATGTCGTCCACTAGCTGCTGCGGCGCGTCGTCCGGCAGAAAATCACCGTTCGTATCGACAATCAGCGTCGAGCGGCCATCGACGCCAGCCGAAGGCGGCAGCACCGGCGTACGGTAAAAGAAATCGGAAATCGTATCGTTGTCCGAATAGCCGACGTTGGCGAAGAATTCGGTCGTATCGTTGATATCGACGCCGAGATTCAGGAATGCCTTGAGCGTCTCGACGTCCGGGTCACCCCAGCGCTGGCAGAGACCATCGAGCGGCACGGTGGATTCGCCCACCTCGGCAATCACCGGCGGGCACGCGATGTGCGGCACACCACGCGACGTGGTGTCGGCGGTCGAGTACTCGACCGTCGCGTTGGCGAATCCGCTGCCGCCGAGCCTGAACCCGCCGTTGGCTGCAATCGTGGTGCGAGCGCCGTCACCTTCGAAATACTCGCCGAACTGCGCTGAAACCGTGAAGCCCTCGCTGGCATCCTTGAGGATGACGTTGACGACGCCGGCGATAGCGTCGGAACCGTACTGCGCCGATGCCCCGTCGCGCAGTACCTCTACGCGCTGGATCGCCAACGCCGGGATCGCGGCAAAATCGACCGCCTGCGCTCCCTGGTTGACGGTGCCCAACGGCGCGAACTGCAGGTTGACGAGCGGCGAGCGATGCCGGCGCGTGCCGTTGACGAGGACAAGGGTCTGGTCGGGCGAGAGGTTGCGCAGCGTGACTGGCCGGATGAAAGCCGTACCGTCGGCAATCGGGAACCGCTGGGTATTGAAGGACGGGGCGATCTTGGTGAGCCCGTCGGTCATGTCGAAAGTGCCCTGGTTGCTCAACGTTGTGCCGGCCAGCACGTCGATCGGTGACAGCGTTTCGGTCGGCGACTGGCCTTCCTTGCGCGTACCGGTCGTGACGACCTCCTCGATCAACTCGTCTTCCGACTGCTGTGCGACGGCCAGCGGGCTGCCGAGCGACAGCGTAAGTGCCACGGCCGCGCAGATAGACGACGGCCTGAAACCGGATGTTCCGTTCATGAGTTCCCCCCTCGATGTCAAAACGCCGGATGCGTTATGTTCAGTATAGTACGGCCGCGGGGACTTAGAACGGGTTCAAACGAAAAAGGCCCGCCGGATGGCGGGCCTTTTTGTCGCCCGCTGGGGCGGGCTCTTTCGGTGCTGTGCGAGGGCTTACATCATGCCGCCCATGCCACCCATGCCGCCCATGTCCGGCATCGGCGGAGCAGCAGCTTCGTCCTTCGGCGCATCGGCAACCATCGCTTCGGTCGTCAGCAGCAAGCCCGAAACCGAAGCCGCGTTCTGCAGTGCGAAGCGCGTGACCTTGGTCGGATCGAGGATGCCTTCGGCAATCATGTCGCCGTACTCGCCCGTGGCGGCGTTGTAGCCATAGTCGCCCTTGCCTTCGGCAACGGCGTTCAGCACGACGCTGGCATCACCACCGGCATTGGCAACGATCTGGCGCAGCGGCTCTTCGACAGCGCGCTTCAGGATGTTGATACCGACGTTCTGGTCGTCGTTGTCGCCGTCGACCTTGATCGAGGCAACGGCGCGGATCAGGGCAACACCACCGCCCGGCACGACGCCTTCTTCGACGGCTGCACGAGTGGCGTGCAGCGCGTCCTCGACGCGAGCTTTCTTTTCCTTCATCTCGACTTCGGTCGCTGCGCCAACCTTGATGACGGCGACACCGCCGGACAGCTTGGCGACGCGCTCCTGCAGCTTCTCGCGATCGTAATCGGACGACGAATCGTCGATTTCGCGATTGATCTGCTCGACGCGGCCCTGGATGTCCTCGGCGCGGCCGGCACCGTCGATGACCGTCGTGTTCTCCTTCGAGATCTGGACTTTCTTGGCCTCACCGAGGTCATCGAGCGTAGCCTTCTCGAGCGACAGGCCGACCTCTTCCGAGATCACCTGGCCGCCGGTCAGGATGGCGATGTCCTGCAGCATGGCCTTGCGGCGGTCGCCAAAGCCCGGGGCTTTGACAGCCGCAACTTTCACGATGCCGCGGATGTTGTTGACAACCAGCGTTGCGAGCGCTTCGCCTTCGACGTCCTCGGCGATGATGATCAGCGGACGGCCCGACTTGGCGACGGCCTCGAGCACCGGCAGCAGGTCGCGGATATTCGAAATCTTCTTGTCGTGCAGCAGGATGAACGGGCTTTCGTGCTCGACCTGCTGGCTGTCTGCATCGTTAATGAAATACGGCGACAGGTAGCCGCGATCGAACTGCATGCCCTCGACCACGTCGAGTTCATTGGCAAGGCCGGAGCCTTCTTCAACCGTGATCACGCCTTCCTTGCCGACCTTCTGCATGGCCTCGGAGATAATCTCGCCGATCTCCGTGTCCGAGTTGGCAGAGATCGAACCGACCTGGGCGATCGCTTTTTCGTCTTCGCAGGGTTGCGACAGGCTCTTGAGTTCCTCGACCATGGCGACAGTCGCCTTGTCGATTCCGCGCTTGAGGTCCATCGGGTTCATGCCGGCGGCAACCGACTTCAGACCTTCACGCAGTACCGCCTGCGCCAGGACCGTGGCGGTCGTCGTGCCGTCACCGGCGACGTCAGACGTCTGGGAAGCAACTTCCTTGACCATCTGCGCGCCCATGTTCTCGAACTTGTCTTCGAGCTCGATTTCCTTCGCGACGGAGACACCGTCCTTGGTTACGGTCGGAGCGCCGAAGCTCTTGTCGAGCACGACGTTACGGCCCTTGGGACCCAGGGTCACCTTGACGGCGTTGGCCAGGACGTTCACACCAGCAAACATCTTCTGGCGCGCGTCGTCAGAAAAACGTACTTCTTTAGCAGCCATTGAATTAATTCCTTTACTTGAATTCGGTAGAGCGGTCTTAGCCTTCGATTACGGCCATGATGTCGTCTTCTTTCATCACCAGCAGTTCATCACCTTCGACCTTGACCTCGGTGCCGGCGTACTTGCCGAACAGCACCTTGTCGCCTTCTTTGACGTCGAGGGCGCGAACCTCACCGGAATCGAGGATCTTGCCGTTGCCGACAGCGAGGACCTCGCCCTTGATGGGCTTCTCGGTCGCGGCATCCGGAATAACGATTCCGCCGGGGGATGTGCGCTCTTCTTCCATGCGCTTTACGATGACTCGATCATGAAGCGGACGAATCTTCATGGGGCATATCTCCTATAAGTTTCTGATTTATAACCGACTTTTGGCGGTTTTCCGGCCGCATACTGTTAGCACTCGGCCACAAGGAGTGCTAATAATAGGCATCGAAGCCTAAATTTCAAGGCATTTTCGGCCGCAAGACGGCCGAAAATCGGACCTGCGTCGATGACAACCACGGGGACCCCCGGTATCCTGCGCCGCGATACCCTTGTTTGCCGTAATATTCGCGGCTCGCGCCGGGTCTAAAGTGGTCGCAAGCGCCGGAAATTCAATGACAAAGTCCATTCACATCCTGCTTTATGTCCTGCTCCTGTCCGCGCCGTCGCTGGCCCTGGCCCAGGATGAGGAGCCCAGGAAGCCCGAAGAGGTCTACCGCTACGCGGTGTACGACACCGGCGATGCGCTCGAGGTCGACTGGGCCATCGACGAGGGCTATTACCTGTATCGCAACAAGCTCTCCTTCGAGAGCGCCACGGACGGCTTCGAGATCACCCAGGTCCGCCTGCCGCAGGGCATGCCCCACGAAGACGAGTTCTTCGGCAAGCAGCAGGTGTACCGCGAGAATTTCTACGTCAGCATCCCCTACCGGGTCGCGGACGAGCGCCCCGGGACAATCGACCTTGTGATCAAGAGCCAGGGCTGCTGGGACGGCGGGCTGTGTTACCCGCCGCAGATCTGGACGGAAAAAGTCGAACTCAAGCAGCCTTCGCAGCAGAAACTGGATCTCACGACGGTGGGGCAGACCGGCTCGCTGGGTGGGCTGGGCGACAGCGAATTCGTGCCCGTTGACGAGGCCTTCAGGCCGATCCTGATACCGATCGACGGCAACACGGTGGAGGTGACCTTCGAGGTTCTCGACGGCTATTACCTTTACAAGGACAAGATCTCGGTCAACGTAGTTTCGGACAACGTCCAGCTCGGCAAGCTCGATCTGCCCCAAGGCAAGCTCAAGTACGACGAGTTTTTCGGCGAGTCGGAGGTGTATTTCGACGACGTGTTCGCGACGCTGCCGCTGGCCCGCGCAACTCCCGAGGCGATGGACCTCGAACTCGAAGTCAATTTCCAGGGCTGTGCCGAGGGCGGTCTCTGCTACCCGCCGACGACGCGCGTGGTCTCTACGACGTTGCCCGAGGCCACGACGGTCACGGATCTTGCCGCCCTCCCCGATCGGGATGTGCCGGTCTCGGAGCAGGCGAAGCTCGCCCAGGTCATCACGCAGTCGAGCATCTGGGTCACGATCGGTGTGTTCTTTGTTGCAGGGCTCGCGCTCGCATTGACGCCCTGCGTGCTACCGATGATTCCCATCCTCTCAGGCATCATCGCCGGTGAGGGCGAAAACGTCAGCCCGTCGCGCGGTTTCTTCCTCGCATTCATCTATGTCATGGGCATGGCGCTCGTCTACACCGCAGCCGGCGTCGCCGCAGCGGCGGCCGGGCTGCAGTTGCAGGCAACATTCAACCAGCCCTGGGTGCTGATCCTGTTCTCGGGACTCTTCGTCGTTCTCGCCATCGGCATGTTCGGCGCGTTCGACCTGCAGATGCCCAGCTCGATCCAGAGCAAGCTGGCCACGGTCAGCGGCAACCAGAAGAGCGGCACGGCGATTGGCGCATTCGTTATGGGCGCGCTCTCGGCGCTGGTCGTCACGGCCTGCGTCGCACCAGCCCTGATCGCGGCGCTGACCGTGATGGCGCAAAGCGGTGACATGCTGCGCGGCGGCACGGCGCTGTTCGCGATGAGCCTGGGCATGGGTGCGCCACTGCTCGCCGTGGGCGCGGCCCAGGGGCAGCTGCTGCCGAAAGCCGGACCGTGGATGGTGGCCGTCAAGGGCGCGTTCGGTTTCATGTTCCTCGGCCTGGCCGTATGGATGCTGTCGCGCATTCTGCCCGGCGGGGTCACGCTGGCGCTGTGGGCGGTCCTTGTGTTCATGTCGGGCGTCTTCATGGGCGGCCTGACGTCACTGGGTCCCGATTCGTCCATCGCCCAGAAACTCGGCAAGGGCTTCGGGCTGCTCGCCATCCTTTACGGGCTGCTGTTGTTCCTGGGATCGCTGTCCGGCGGCACCAACCCGCTGAAGCCGCTCGCGGCGGTCAGCTTCGGCGGCGGAATGATGGCCGTTGAGGAACATCATCTCGAGTTCCAGCGCATCAAGACCGTCGCAGACCTCGACCGTGAAATTGAGGCCGCTGCCGCTGCGGGCAAGACGGCCATGCTCGACTTCTACGCCGACTGGTGCGTGTCCTGCATCGAGATGGAGGAGTACACCTTTACCGACGCCGGCGTACAGGCGGCACTGGCCGATACCGTCGTGTTGCAGGCGGACGTGACGGCCAATGACGACCAGGACCAGGAACTTCTGCAGCGCTTCGGGGTCTTTGGACCACCGACAATTATTTTCTTTGGCACGGATGGCCAGCAGCGCCACGGCTACGAGGTCGTGGGCTTCATGAAAGCAACGGACTTTGCGGATCACGTGAACCAGGCGTTTGGTTCCTAACCGGGACATTCCGTGAACAGATCGTTTCTCGTCTTCGCGACCGCGTTTGTCGCGCTCATGGCCGGCGCATTGCTGTATGCAGTCCGGCTGCCCGTGCAGGCGCCCGAAGCGCCTGCGCAGCCGCCAGCAGCGGCAGAACTCGCTGAAACCGCCGAGGCAATGCCTGCCATACCGGTCGTGCCATCGTTCAGCCTCCCGGACATCGACGGGACGCAGCGCAACTTCAGCGAATGGAGTGGGCGGCACACACTGCTCAATTTCTGGGCAACCTGGTGCGCGCCCTGCCGCCGTGAAATTCCCTTGCTCAAAGCCTTCCAGGACGAACAGGGCGACAACGGCGTCCAGGTCATCGGCATCGCGGTCGACGATGCGTTGCCGGTATCGAAGTACGCCGAAGAGATGCAGTTCAATTACCCGGTCCTGGTCGGGCAGCAAGAGGCGATGGAGATTGCCGAATCCTCGGGCATCGAGTTCATCGGCATGCCCTTCACGATGATCGTCGCTGCGGATGGCGAACTGTTGAACGCGCACTTCGGGGAAATCCACGAGCCGGACCTCGCGCACATCGCGGACGTGCTGCGCATGCTCGAGCGTGGCGAGATCGACAAGGCCAGCGCTCGCGAGGCGCTAAATTTCTTGTAAAACTTGCCCGAACATCCCTTAAAAGGGTTAAACTTGCCGCCATCTCCTAGAAAGTGGTTGAAAGTGGCGGGAAATGGCCGGCATTTTGCTTCTCAATGGTCCCAACCTGAACCTGCTCGGCACGCGCGAGCCCGAGGTTTACGGTGCGACACGCCTCGATGACATCGAGGCGAACTGCATTGAACTGGCCGAAGAACTCGGCCACTCGCTCGACTGCTTCCAGAGCAATGCCGAACACAAGCTCGTCGACCGCGTGCAAAAAGCAGCCCGCGACGGCGTCGCTTTCATCCTGATCAATCCCGGCGCGTTTACGCACACGAGCGTCGCCTTGCGCGACGCGCTGCTCGCCGTGGATATCCCGTTTATAGAAATTCACTTGAGCAATACGTTTGCCCGGGAGGAGTTCCGGCACGCCAGTTATTTCAGTGATGTCGCTGAAGGTTGTGTAATTGGTCTCGGGGCTATGGGCTACGAACTTGCACTACACGCGGCTGCGCAGTCGATGGCAGGCGCCGAGGAAGACTGATGGATATAAGAAAAGTCAAAAAACTGATCGAACTGCTGGACGAATCCGGCATTGCCGAGATCGAAATTACCGAGGGCGAAGAAGCCGTGCGCATCAGCCGCTACCCCCAGGGTGCTGCCGTCGCAGCGGCGCCGGTAGCCCCGGCGCCGGTCGCGATCGCCGCACCGGCGCCAGCAGCCGCTGCGCCTGCGCCCGCCGAAGCGCCGGCGGCGGCACCGGCCGAAGTCGAGGAGGAGGGCTACCTCGTCCCTGCCCCGATGGTCGGCACGTTCTATGCGGCATCGTCGCCTGGCGCCGCGCCCTACGTGCAGGTCGGCGATCGTGTCAACGAGGGCGACACGCTCTGCATCATCGAAGCCATGAAAATGATGAACCAGATCGAAGCCGACGTCTCGGGCGTGGTCAAGTCGATTCGGGTGCAGAACGGCGAGCCTGTCGAATATGGCCAGACGCTGATCGTCATCGATCAGCGGCAACCCGACTAACGGGCAAACACTATGCTCGACAAAATCGTTATAGCCAATCGCGGCGAAATCGCGCTGCGCATCCTGCGCGCCTGCCGCGAAATGGACATCAAGACCGTGGCCGTGCATTCGACGGCCGACAACAATCTCAAGCACGTGTTGCTTGCCGACGAGACCGTCTGCATCGGCCCGCCGAACTCGATCGAGAGTTACCTGAACATGCCGGCCATAATCAGCGCGGCCGAGGTAACCGACGCCGTCGCCATCCACCCCGGCTACGGCTTCCTGTCGGAGAACGCGGATTTTGCCGAACGCGTGGAGTCCAGCGGCTTCGCGTTTATCGGTCCGCAGGCAAGCGCGATTCGCCTGATGGGCGACAAGGTTTCGGCAATTCGCGCCATGAAGGAAGCCGGCGTGCCGACCGTGCCCGGTTCGGACGGTCCGCTCGGCGAGGACGCCGATGAGATCATCAAGATGGCGCGCGACATCGGCTACCCGATCATCATCAAGGCCGCGGCCGGTGGCGGCGGTCGCGGGATGCGCGTTGTACACGCCGAAGCCTCCCTGACAGCAGCCATCACGGTCACCAAGGCCGAGGCGCGCGCCGCGTTCGGCGACGACACGGTGTACATGGAAAAGTTTCTCGAGAAGCCGCGCCACATCGAGATCCAGGTCATTTGCGATTCGCACGGCAACGCGGTGCATCTTGGCGAGCGCGACTGTTCGATGCAGCGCCGCCACCAGAAGGTCATCGAGGAAGCGCCCGCGCCGGGCCTCACCGAAGAGCAACGCAATGCGATCGGCGAGCGGTGCGTGAAAGCCTGCCAGGAAATCGGTTATCGCAGCGCCGGCACCTTCGAGTTCCTTTACGAGGATGGCGAGTTCTACTTCATCGAGATGAACACGCGCCTGCAGGTCGAACACCCGGTCACCGAACTGATCACCGGAGTGGACCTCGTGCGCGAACAGCTACGGGTCGCGGCGGGAGAAAAGCTGAGCATCCGCCAGGAAGACGTCAAGATCCAGGGTCACGCGATCGAGTGCCGCATCAATGCCGAGGACCCGAAAACGTTCATGCCATCGCCGGGCCTGATTACGCTCTACCATGCACCAGGAGGGCCCGGGGTGCGCATCGACAGCCATATTTACAGCGGCTACAAGGTGCCGCCCTACTACGACTCGATGATCGGCAAGCTCATTACGCACGGCGCAGATCGCAAGGCGGCCATTGCGCGCATGAGGAACGCGCTGACCGAGATCGTTATCGAGGGCATCAAGACC
The DNA here is from genome assembly GCA_030066735.1 of Woeseiaceae bacterium. Taxonomy (GTDB): domain Bacteria; phylum Pseudomonadota; class Gammaproteobacteria; order Steroidobacterales; family Woeseiaceae; genus UBA1847. Next base: position 78,640 of record JASJBB010000005.1, read on the forward strand.
AACGTGCCTTTGCACCAGGAGATCTGCCAGCATGCCGCATTCCGGCAGGGCGGCACCGACATCCATTACCTGGAGAAGCGTCTGGGCCTGGCGTGACGGGGAGCACATCGAAATAGCGATGGATTGGCGACAATTTGTCATGGATCTCGAATCGCTCAATCCGGACAGGGTCGAAGAAATTCTGCTACGCCACGGCGCACACTCGGTGACCTACTCCGATGCCGGCGACCAGCCCTTGCTCGAACCGGCTCCGGGCGAAACCCCGCTGTGGCGCGACACCCGGATCACGGGCCTGTTCTCCGTCGACACCGATTTCGCGGCACTGCGCGACGAGATCCTCGGTTCCTTCAACATGGCCGAACTGCCGAGGCACGAAATCTCCGAGCTCGAAGATCGCCCCTGGGAGCGGGAATGGCTGCGGGACTTCGGCCCGATGCGGTTCGGCGAGCGGCTCTGGATTTGCCCGGGCGACAGTCGCGTTGACGACGAGCACGCCGTCATCGTGCGCCTCGATCCGGGGCTCGCGTTCGGCACGGGCACTCACGCGACGACCGCGCTGTGCCTGGAATGGCTCGACAGCCTGGCGCTTGATGGTCGAACCCTGCTCGACTACGGCTGCGGTTCCGGCATCCTCGCTATCGCTGCACTCAAGCTGGGTTGCGCCGGGGCTCTCGCTACGGACATCGACCACCAGGCGATTACCGCCACGCGCGACAACGCGGCCGCCAACGGCGTCGGCGACCGCCTGAAAACCCACCTGGGTGCGGAGAATATTGATGAGCAGTTTGACGTGGTCATCGCCAATATTCTTGCGTCACCGCTAGTCGAACTGGCAGGTCCGATCGCTGCGCGCGTTCGCAGCGGTTGTCCTCTCGCGTTATCCGGCATACTCTCCGGGCAGGTTGGAGAGGTACTCGAGGCTTACCGGCCGTGGATCGAGTTCGACGAGCCCGTCGAGCGCGAGCAAGGCGGACAGACCTGGGTGCGTTTGAGCGGTCGCAGGACCGTGGGCTGAGCGATGTATACCCAATGCCCTGAATGCAGCGTTGCCTTCCGCGTAAGTGCGGACGTGCTGAAGATGGCGGCCGGCCAGGTCCGCTGCGGAGGTTGCGGCGTGGCCTTCAATGCGCTCGAGCACCTGTCCGAATCAAAGCCGGAAGCGCCGCCGATCAGGGAAGAACCGTCGGACCCCGGCCTGCCGGAACTACAGCCTGACGAGGCCGGCGAGATCGAGGCCGCCGAACCCGAGGCCGACGCGCCGCCGCCGTCAATCTCGGCCGAGCAGAACGCGGCGCTGCTCAGGACGCTGGACGAGCTGGCCGGCGAAGACGTTCGCATCGAGGACACGGGTGTCGAGTGGCGTGTCGTTGACGACGAGGACGAGCCCGAACCCGAGCCAACCGAACCCGAGCCCGAACCCGAACCCGAGCCCGAGCCCGAACCCGAGCCCGAGCCCGAACCCGAGCCGTCCCAGTCTCAGGTCATTGACGAGATGTTGTTCGACGACAACACGGTGCTGCCCGACGACTTCGACGAGGTCGTCGAAGCGCCCTCGCAACCAAGAGTCGAAGAGGCCCCGTCAACACCGCCGGAGCCCGAGATACCGCAGTTCGACCTTGACCTGAGCGAGCCTGGCGAATGGGACGACCTTCTGGGCGATCTGGACGACCAACCCGAGACTGCGCCTGTGGCTGACGACGTCGACGACGTCGAAGACATCGAAGACATCGAAGACATCGAGGACATCGAGGACCACGACGCCACTGAGTCCGAGCAACCCGACACGCCTCTGGACGTCGACACGCAGTTCGAAATCCAGGCCGAAGCAATGGGCATCGACCTGAGCGGGATTCACGAGTCGGTGCACGAGGAACCGGAGTCAGCGGCGGAAACGGCGCCGGAACCGGACGCGGAACCCGACGACCTCGCGGACACGTCGATCGAGGAAGACCTGATGGCGGCTGCTTTCGAAGTCGAGGCGGCGAAGAAAAATGAGGCCCTCGATCTCGAAGAGCTTGCCGCCGATGAAGCGCTCGACCTCGACGAATTCGCGGACGATGAGGCGCTCGACCTCGAGGAGCTCGCGGACGATGAGGCCCTCGACGTCGAGGAGCCTGCTGCCGCAGAGGACCTGCCGCCTGAGGAACCGTTCGCGGATGCGGAAGAGCCAGAGCAGCAGGAGCAGGACGAACAGGACGAAGTCGCGGAAGACGCCGAGCTGGAGGTCGACCTGCAGGTCGAAGAAGAAGCGGAAATCGAAGATGACGTCGACGACATCGCCCGCGGCTTCGACAACGACGTCGAACGGGATATCGAGACCTTGTCCATGTCACTCGACGATGACGCGGACGACGGCGTAGCAACCCGGAACGAGGACCACGTCATTCCCGAGATGAGCGAGGAAGAGAAGACCATCAACATGATGATCGACCAGGAGCTCTTCAATATCGCCGTCGAGGATGAAAACGGATTCGCCTCCACCATCGTGCAGCTGCAGCCTGACGACGAACTGTTCGAGGACGCCGACACCGACGACGACCCTGACCAGGCCGAAAAAAAGAAAGACAAGAAGAAAGACAAGAAGAAGAAAAAGAAGAAAGACAGGGACAGCGCCAGACCCATGCCTGACATGGCTGTCGAGACCATTGTCATGGAGGGCGATCTCGTTCGCGGCGATTCCGACTTTGAGGAGCAGGCGGACGAGGAAGAGCGAGCCGTTGCGCCCATCCCGCCTGAAACCACGATCCCGATCAGCCGCGAGAAGGACGACTATGCCCGCCGCCGGGAGACGACGTCTGCGCCGGCCGGCATGGGCACGTGGGTTGGCATCGTCGTGCTCGTCCTGCTGCTGGCAGTGCAGCTCATCCACCAATCGCGCGAAGCGCTGGCCACCGTGCCGGCATTCAATTCGGCCATCGGCCCGATCTATCGGCTACTCGGCCGACCTTTGACCCCGGAATGGAATATCGGCGGCTGGCGTTTCGAAGCGACCAAGGGAGACACCGACGAGACCGGTGAGCGGCTCACGATTTATTCGCGCGTGGGCAACAATTCCGAAGAACCGCTGCCTTATCCGCTGGTTCACCTCTCGCTAACCGACCGTTTCGAGGACGTCATCGGCAGCGCGGTATTGGAACCCGCCGAATACCTTGCCGAGAATGTCGACCCGCGCAAGCCGGTGCCGCCGGGCAGTTCGTTCAATGCAGTCATCTCTATCGACTCGCCCTCGCCCGATGCGACCGGATTCAAGCTCAATGTCTGTTACCGCCTGGCCAGCGGGCAGTTGCGCTGCGCCGACCACGACTTCAAATGAAAATCGGTCCCTACGAGCTGGCGAGCCCGTTCGTGCTCGCGCCGATGGCTGGCGTGACCGATGCGCCGTTCCGGCGCCTGTGCCGACAGTTCGGCGCCGGCATGACGACGTCGGAAATGACCACTGCGGATACCAGCCTCTGGCAGACCGCAAAGTCGCGCCGGCGGCTGGACCTGGACCTCGACGCGGAACCGGTTGCCGTGCAGATCGCCGGCTCGGAGCCGGCCCAGATGGCTGCCGCGGCGCTCGCCTGCGTCGAGCGCGGCGCCCAGATTATCGATATCAACATGGGTTGCCCGGCCAAGAAGGTCTGCAAGAAACTCGCGGGCTCGGCCCTGCTGCAGGACGAGGCGCTCGTGGCCGCGATTCTGCAGGCGGTCGTCACGGCTGTGGACGTTCCGGTGACACTGAAGATTCGCACCGGATGGGATCCCGAGCACCGCAATGGCGTCGAAATCGCCCGCATCGCCGAGGACTGTGGCATCCGGTCGCTTGCTGTCCATGGTCGAACGCGTGCCTGCCGTTACAACGGCAATGCCGAGTACGACACGATCGCGCGCATCAAGCAGGCTGTCGGGATCCCGGTCATCGCAAACGGAGATATCGCGAGTATCGAGAAGTCGCTTGAAGTTCTGCGCCTAACTAATGCAGACGGCTTGATGATCGGTCGGGGTGCACAGGGCCGCCCGTGGATCTTTCAGGAACTGCTCAGCGCCGTTCGCGAAGACCTCGGTTTGCCACGGCTAGCAAAAAACCGATTGCGTGATATTATGCTCGGCCACCTTGAGGACATGCATCGTTTCTACGGCGAAACGACAGGCGTTCGGGTGGCACGCAAGCACCTGACCTGGTATTGCCAGCATCTCGTCAACGCCGACGAGTACCGACACCGGGTTGTGCGAGTCGGGAGCGCAGAAGAACAACTTCGACTGACGCGGGAATACTTCGAGAGCGAGGGAGGAGGTATTTCCATTGCAGCGTAGTCGCCGAGGATTGACCAACGTGGCAAAGCAGAAAAAGAATAATGAGGCATTGAAAGCCTCCAGAAAGAGCAAACCGCTCCACCAGCACACAGAAGACGCACTCAAACAGTATTTCAGGAACCTGAACGGCGACCGTCCGGGCGATCTTTACGACCTCGTTATCGGCGAAGTCGAGCGGCCCCTTTTCAAGGCGGTCATGGACTACACCGACGGCAACCAGAGCCAGGCTGCCGGCATCCTCGGCATCAATCGAGGCACGCTGCGCAAGAAGCTAAGGTCGTATTCCCTGATCCACTAATCTTTTTCATTTCAGCCACTTATTCCAGGTGACCAGATGTTTACCGTGCGACGAGCGCTGCTCAGCGTTTCCGACAAGCGGGGACTGATCCCGTTTGCACAGGGCCTCGCCGGCCTCGGCGTCGAGATCGTTTCCACCGGCGGCACGTGCCGCGCGCTGCGCGAGGCAGGCCTCGACGTGATCGAAGTTGCCGAAAAGACCGGCTTTCCGGAAATCATGGATGGCCGGGTCAAGACCCTGCACCCGACGATTCATGGCGGCCTGCTCGGACGCCGCGGCACCGACGAGGCCACGATGGACGAGCACGGCATCGAGCCGATCGACCTGCTGGCCGTCAACCTGTACCCGTTCGAACAGACGATCGCACGCGAGGATGCAACGATCGACGACGCGATTGAGAACATCGACATCGGCGGGCCGGCAATGATCCGCGCCGCGTCCAAGAATCACGACGGCGTCGCCGTCGTCGTAGACCCGGACGATTACGAAGACGTGCTCGCATCGCTGCAGGCCGAGGAGCTCTCTCTCGAGGCCCGCCGCAAACTCGCGGCCAAAGCCTACGCCCATACAGCGAGTTACGACACGGCCATCACGAAGTACCTGTCGGCGTCTCTCGGGGCGCCGCCGCTCGACAGCAAGATCCTGTACTCGGGCACGCTGGTCGAGCGGATGCGTTATGGCGAAAACCCGCACCAGGAGGCCGGGTTTTACATCGACCAGCAGGCGCCGGCCGGCTCGCTGGCCACGGCGACCCAGCTACAGGGCAAGGCGCTCTCGTACAACAACATTGCGGACTCCGACGCCGCGTTCGAGTGCGTCAAGCAATTCGACGCCCCGGCCTGCGTTATCGTCAAGCATGCGAACCCGTGCGGTGTCGCCGTCGCCGGCACGATCCTCGAAGCGTACGAAAAAGCCTTCACGACCGATCCGACCTCGGCGTTCGGGGGCATCATCGCCTTCAACCAGCCGCTCGACGCGGCGACTGCGAAAAGCATCATCGACCGGCAGTTCGTCGAGGTCATCGTCGCGCCCGAGATAGACGCCGACGCGGCCCAGGTGCTCGAGCAAAAGAAAAATGTGCGCGTGTTGCGCACGGGTCCGTGGGATTCGGCCGGCGCCGGCTTCGACTTCAAGAAAGTCTCGGGCGGCCTGCTCGTGCAGACCTCCGACATGGGCAGGATCACGGCCGACGACCTCAAGGTGGTCACCGAGAAAGCCCCGACACCAGAGCAGATCGACGACATGTTGTTTGCCTGGACCGTGGTCAAATACGTCAAGTCGAACGCCATCATTTTCTGCAAGGACAAGATGACGATCGGCGTCGGTGCGGGCCAGATGAGCCGCGTGTACAGCACGAAGATCGCCGCCATCAAGGCCGCGGACGAGGGCCTCGAGGTTGGCGGCTCGGTCATGGCCTCCGACGCTTTCTTCCCGTTTCGTGACGGCATCGATACGGCCGCGGAGACGGGTATCTCCGCCATCATCCAGCCGGGCGGGTCCATGCGTGACGACGAGGTTATCCAGGCGGCCAACGAGCACGGTCTGGCGATGGTCTTCACGGGCATGCGACACTTCCGGCACTAAGTCGCCCACTGGGGCGGACCAGTGAATTCGCCCGCCGGGGCGGGCTCTTACAAGGGTTCAGATGAAGGTATTGGTGATAGGCAGCGGTGGGCGCGAACACGCGCTGGCGTGGAAGTGCGCTCAGTCCGACGCCGTCAGCGAGGTGCTCGTCGCGCCCGGCAATGCCGGCACGGCGCGCGAGGCCGGGGTCCGCAACGTGCCTGTCTCATCTGATGACATCGAGGCCCTCGCCGAACTGGCAACGAGCGAGTCGGTGGACCTGACTATCGTCGGGCCGGAGGCGCCGCTCGTCGCCGGCATCACGAACCGTTTCGAAGAGCTGGGCCTGTCCTGCTTCGGTCCCAGCGCCGCGGCGGCCCAGCTTGAAGGATCGAAGGCGTTCACCAAGGATTTTCTTGCGCGCCACGGCATTCCCACGGCCGACTACCGGAATTTCTCTGAACTCGAACCAGCGCTTGCCTACATTCGCGAACAGGGCGCGCCGATCGTGATCAAGGCGGACGGCCTGGCGGCCGGCAAGGGTGTCATCGTCGCGACCAGCCTCGAAGAGGCCGAACAGGCGGCCACGGATATGCTGGCGGGGAACAGGTTCGGCGAGGCGGGCGCGCGCATCGTCGTCGAGGAGTTTCTCGACGGCGAGGAAGCCAGCTTCATTGTCATCACGGATGGCAGCAACGTGTTACCGATGGCTACCTCGCAGGACCACAAGGCGCGCGACGAGGGTGACGTGGGCCCCAATACCGGCGGCATGGGCGCGTATTCGCCCGCACCGGTCGTGACGGCCGGCGTCGAACAGCGCATCATGGATCAGGTCATCACGCCGACCCTGGCTGGCATGAAGTCCGACGGCAATAACTACGTCGGATTCCTCTACGCCGGGCTGATGATCACGCCCGATGGCACACCGAAGGTCATCGAGTTCAATTGCCGCTTCGGCGACCCCGAGACCCAGCCCATCATGGCCCGTCTCGAGTCGGACCTCGCAGCATTGTGCAAGACGACGCTCGAAGGCGGCCTGGGCGATGCAACGGCTGACTGGGACGAGCGCGCCGCGCTCGGCGTTGTCATGGCGGCCGGTGGGTATCCCGGCAGCTATGCCAAGGGTAAACGCATCAGTGGACTCGACGCGGCCGACAGCGACGACCAGAAAGTGTTTCACGCGGGCACCGCGGAATCCGGTGGCGACATCGTGACGAGCGGCGGACGCGTCCTGTGTGTCGTCGGGCTCGGGGACTCCGTTCAGGCAGCCGCGCAGGCCTCGTATGACGCGGTCTCGAAGATCAGCTGGGGCGACGCATACTTCCGCAGGGACATCGGCCACCGCGCGATCGCCAGAGAGCAGGACTGAGCCCGTGATAACGGTCGGCGAAGCCCGCGAGGCGATCTTGGCCGCCATGCCGGCTTTCGAAGCCGAGACCGTACCGGTCGAATCCGTCTGCGGCCGTGTGCTCCGGCAGAGCATTGTCGCCGAGCGCGACCAGCCGCCGTTCGACCGCGTCATGATGGATGGCATCGCGATCGCGTCGAGCGACTTCGACGCAGGCACGCGACGCTTTCCGATCCAGTCGACACAGGCCGCCGGCGACGCGCAACAATCCCTGGATGCCGGTCACTGCATCGAAATCATGACCGGCGCGACTCTGCCGCACGGCGCCGATTGCATCGTGCCCGTCGAACGCATCTCGGTGACGGATAACGCCGCCACGCTCGAAACCGGCTACGTCGCCGAGGCCGGGCGATTCACTCACAGCCGAGGCTCCGATCACGAGCAGGGCGCCGAGCTGCTCCGTGCCGGCAAGCGCATCTCGCCGATGGACATCGCCATCATCCATTCGGCCGGCCTGACCGAGGTCGCGGTGAGCCGCTCGCCGTCGATCCGGGTTATTTCGACCGGCAACGAACTCGTGCCCGCCGGTGATCCCATAGCCCCGCACCAGGTGCGCCTGTCGAACGGACCTGCCGTTATCGCCCTGCTACAACAGCACGGCTACACCGATTGCCGGCACGACCACCTCGTGGACGAACCCGAGCTGCTCGAGCAGCGCATCAGCGCGCACCTGGAGGCCGCCGATGTCCTGATCCTGTCCGGCGGAGTCTCGATGGGCAAGGCCGACTATGTGCCACAGGTTCTCGGGAATCTCGGGGTCGATCTCGTCTTCCACAAGATCAGTCAGCGGCCCGGCAAGCCGATGTGGTTCGGAATGGGACCAGGGGGCCAGGCCGTGTTCGCACTACCGGGCAATCCGGTTTCGACGCTCGTGTGCGCCCGGCAGTATGTAGTGCCGGCACTGGCCAGGTCCTCCGGCCAGGTGACCGCGCAGCCGGAGTTTGCGGCGCTCGCCCGGGACGTCACTTTTAATCCGCATCTGACCTGTTTCCTGCCGGCACAGCTCATTTCCGGCACCAATGGCCAGGCGCTCGCGATGCCGGTGCCAACCAACACGTCGGGCGACTTCGCGGCGCTATCGGCAACCGATGGCTGCGTCGAACTGCCGCTCGAAGAGTCTGTCTTCCCGGCCGGCACGACCGTCCGGCTGCACCGCTGGTAAGCGATTGAACGTCCCCTACATCGACCATGATGCCGTCGCCGGCGTCCTGCGCATGCATGACCTGATTCCCTGCATGCGCCAGGCGATGATCGATTTCTCGGCGGGGCGCATCCAGCAGCCTGCGCGACGCATCATGGAAGTCAGCGAGCACGGCGGTTACTTTGGCGGCATGCCGGGCGTCAGTCCCGGCGCAATGGGCGCCAAGCTGGTTGCGTTCTACCCGCGTAACGCCGACAAGGGCCTCGAGACTCACATGGCGCTGATCGCGTTGCTCGACCCTGCGACCGGCCGGCCGCTCGTCACGATGGATGGCGGGCTGATCACCAAGATGCGCACCGCGGCCGTCACCGCGGCATTCGTCGATGCCGTGGCCGCGCCGGGCGTTGCGTCGCTGGCCGTCCTCGGGGCCGGCGCACAGGCTGAAAGTCATCTCGAGGCGTTGTCGCTGGTCCGTGAATTTAGCGATGTCCGCATCTGGAACCGGGCGCCGCAACGGGCTGCTGCACTTGCCGATTCGGTCGGCGGCCGCGCCTTGAGCGCCGAGGAAGCGGTGCGTGGCGCCGATGTCGTCATTGCGGCAACCGGCGCCTCCGAACCGGTGCTCAGCGGCGATTGGATAAAGGCCGGCGCCACGGTCGCGTCGGTCGGTTGGTCCGGCCCCGATGGCAGTGAACTCGATGCGGCCACGATGGCGAACACGGTCATTGTGGATTCCCGCGAAGGCGCGCTCGTCGAATCGGGCAATGTGCGCCGCTGGAACGCCGAAATCCGGGCCGAACTGGGCGAGATCCTCGACGGTAACGCCACCGTCGAAGCATCGGAAACCGTCGTTTTCGAGTCGATCGGGATGGCCTGCCAGGACCTGGCAGCCGCGGCGCTCGTCATGAGCAAATTGCACCTCGGAGAGAGGTCAAAATAGCGATTCCCGGCCAGATCTGGCAATCCGTGGAAGTCCCTAGAAGCCTGCATTTCCAACGTATTTAAAGCTTTCGCCAAGCGCGGATAATCCTTGACTGAAGCAGTATATCAGTAATTCCTAATTTACTGATTTGCAAGCTCCCCGCAAGAATTAACCAACCTGAGGACACGGAAATGAGAGATCCAAGAAGCAGAGAATATCGATTCTCGGCCTTCCTTGGCGTCGTCTGTATGGCATTCGCGTTAGGTGCATGCTCTGGCGATGATGGCAAGGATGGAGCCGATGGCATAGCTGGCGCTCCAGGCGTCGACGGCTCTGACGGCATTAGCTGCTGGGATCTCAATGAGAACGGCGTAGCCGATCCCAATGAAGATCTCAACGGCGACGGCGTCGTGGACGTGCTCGACTGCAACGCTCTCGCCAGCGGTGCATACCAGACAGCACAACTGCACGTCGGCTACTTCACCGAAAACACTTACGAGGGCACGCAGTCGTGCCTGAACTGTCACGGCCTGCTGGGTGAAGACCTGTTGACGAACGCCCACTTCACGTGGGAAGGCGTCTCGGCCAATATCACCGGCTTCGAAGGCGACGTTAACGGCAAGACCAACCTGATCAACAACTTCTGTATCGCTGTACCGACCAACGAAGGTCGCTGCACGCATTGCCATACTGGCTATGGTTGGGATGACAACACGTTTGCCTTCAACGATCCCGCAACGGTCGATTGCCTGATTTGCCACGACCAGTCCGGCACCTACAAGAAGGGCAAAACGACGGCCGGCCTGCCGGATCCCGCAGTTGATCTCGACATCGTTGCACGCAGCGTTGCGCTGAACGACGGCAAGCCCACGCGCCAGAACTGCACGTTCTGCCACGCCTTTGCCGGCGGCGGCGACAACGTCAAGCACGGCGACATCGCGATGAACCTGCTCGACACGACGCGCGACTTCGATGTCCACATGGGCACCGACGGCGGCAACATGGACTGCGTAGACTGCCACCAGGTCATGCGCGTCAATGGCGACGGCGATCTGGTCGACCACGGTATCGGTGGCATGGCGTATCACTCGGTTGACGACGGCGAAATGAAGGGCTGCGTCGACTGCCATGGCAACCTCGCCGGTATCCACGTTGGCACCACGGTACAGCCGGTGACGGACCTCCACACCACGCTGGCATGCCAGGTCTGCCACATCCCGGCGATCGCACGTTCCACGTCGACGAAGACGGAGTGGTACTGGGCCGACGCTGGCCAGGATATCGATCCTGTTCCGACAGATCCTGCTACCGGACGTCCGCTTTACGACAAGAAGAAAGGCACGTTCGTTTGGGAGAACAACGTACGACCCGAACTGCTGTACTTCGACGGCAAGTGGGACCGCATGATCATCAACAAGAACGACCAGTACACGGAACTGCCGGCTGTGCTGGGCGCACCTTCGGCCGACTACACGACGCCAGGCGCCATGATCTATCCGTTCAAGAAGATGGTCGGCAACCAGCCTGCCGATGCCGGGAACCAGACGATGCTCGTCCCGCACCTGTTCGGCATGAAGGGCGGTCCCAACCCGTACTGGGTCCAGTTTGACTGGGATCTCTCGCTGACGGACGGCGCGAACTACACGGGCCAGACCTACACGGGCGCATTCGAATTCGTCGACACCGTCATGTACCTGACGGTTAACCACGAAGTTGCCCCGAAGGAACAGGCCCTTGGTATGGATGCCGCCTGCGGTGACTGCCACTCGAGCGGCTTGATCGATTGGACAGGACTCGGCTGGAGCGACGACCCCGTACTGGGAGGTACAAGGCCGTAGCAATACCCTGGTTAGCTTGAGTCCGGAGCGCCCGCGGTTCCCGCGGGCGCTTTTTTTTTGGTCCCGGTATCGGAATAATGACCAACCCTCTGAAGGAGGCCATTGTGATCCGGGGTTGCGGACAGTAATGACAACACGAATCCTGATATTTCTCATGACCATTGGGGTTGTGGCGTGCTCGCCGGGTAGCAGCACCGATCGTGACCCGGCGCTGGCCAAAGACCATTACTCGTTCGCCAACGTCGAGCAGTTCGTCACCGAGCAGATTGTTCTCAACCTGAACGTCGATTTCGAGGCGCAGGTCCTTAACGGGTCGGCGATGCTGTTTATGCGGCGAATCGACCCGGACGCCCGGGAAATCGTGCTCGATACGCGCGACCTGACCGTTGAAAACGTCGAATTTCTGGTTAGCCGAGGCAAGGAGTGGGACGAGATACCCACCGAACACACCCTCGGCGAAACCGACGCGTTGCTCGGTACGCCGCTGACTATTTACGTCCCGGATTCGTTGGCCGATGCCGAGCATGTCGTGCCCGTCGTCCACTACCGGACCAGCCCGGAGTCCACTGCGCTGGGCTGGCTGCCGCCCGAACTGACGGCAGGTGGCGAACACCCGATGCTGTATTCGCAATCGCAGGCGATCCACGCCCGCAGCTGGATCCCGTTGCAGGATACGCCCGCCGTGCGATTTACCTATCTTGCACGCGTTCGTACCCCTCCCGGGCTGATCGCCCTGATGAGCGCCGAAAACGATCCGGACGTCGAACGAGACGGCGACTACTATTTTGAGATGCCGCAGCCGATTCCGTCCTACCTGATGGCGATCGCGGCAGGCAACCTGCACTTCGCCGCCCTGGGTGAAGACACGGGCGTCTACGCCGAGCCGGAATTGCTCGAGGCCTCGGCGTATGAGTTCGCCGATACCCAGGCCATGTTCGAGACGGCCGAGGCCATGTTCGGCCCCTATCAATGGGGCCGATACGACCTGCTGATACTGCCGCCGAGCTTTCCCTATGGCGGCATGGAGAATCCGCGCCTGTCGTTCCTGACGCCCAGCCTGCTGGCCGGTGACCGCAGCCTCGTATCGGTCGTGGCGCACGAGCTCGCCCACTCCTGGTCCGGCAATCTCGTCACCAACCAGACCTGGCGCGACGGCTGGCTCAACGAAGGCTGGACCAGCTACCTCGAGTTTCGGCTGATGCAGGTAATCTACGACGAGGACCGCGCGGCCGAGGAAAACCTGCTCAACTACGAGGAGCTGCTGCTCAATTTCGAGCGAATCGACCCGAAGTACCAGGCCCTGGCGCCACGTATCACCGAACTCGACCCGGAGTCCGGGCAGGGGACGATCGCCTACCACAAGGGCAACCTGTTCCTGCAATACCTGGAACACGCCTATGGCCGCGAGATTTTCGACCAGTTCATCACCGATTACTTCAGCGACTTTGCGTTCCAGGTGATCACGACTGAGGACTTTGTAGACTATCTCGACAAGCGCCTGCTCTCGGTGCACCACGGTATCCTCACGCGCGAGCAGGTGGAGCGCTGGATGTACGAACCCGGTCTGCCCGACGACGCCGTCTTACCGACTTCACGCAACCTGGACGATGCCGCGGAACTGGCAGCGATGTGGTCGCGGGGCGAACTTGATGCAGCTGAACTTCCGGTAACTGACTGGAGCGCACAGGCGACGATCCACTTTATCAACGCGCTGGACCCGGACCTGTCTACAGAGAAACTCGTCGAGATCGACAAGGCACTTGGTTTGAGCGACACGCAGAATGCCGAGATCGCGCGGACCTGGTTCATCCAGGTGGCGACGCGGCGGCACGAACCCGCCTACGATCAGATGGCGGAGCACCTGCGCAAGTTCGGTCGCGTCCGGCTGATTCGCCCGATCTACGTGGCGCTGGCCGGGAATGGCAGCGACATGCAACTGGCCAGGGAATTGTTCAACGCCGCGCGCGGCGCCTATCACCCGATCGCCAATGCCTACATCGGCCCGGTTTTCGAGGACGATCCGGACGGCGAATGACCGGCACATCGCCCGTCCTTGTACTAGACTTAAGGGTGATGGAAAACACTCTCGAAGTTACGTTCGAGGGCGATCACGTCCTCGTGATTGCGAACGGCGATAAAGACTATCGCTATATGGAACAGGTCTGGCGTGAAGTCACGATGGCTTGCGAGCAGCACGATTGCTACAACGTGCTCGGGCTCGCCGACACGCGAACCCCCGTCGAGGCAGTAGAGGGCTACGACCTGCCCAACCTGTTCAGGGAGCTCGGCATCGGGCAGCACTACAGGATTGCCTGGGTCGAGAAGAACCAGGACGCCCGTGACACGATTGAATTCGTGCAGACGGTGCTCGCCAACCGCGGCCTGCCCGGCCTGTTGTTCGATACCGAAGAAGAAGCCCGCGGGTGGCTGCTGGGGAACGGTTGAACAGCTTCTACCGCCTCGCCGCGGACCTCGTTCTCTATCTGCACGTCAGCTTCGTCGTCTTTGTCATAGCTGGACTGCTGCTCATCGTCACCGGTCATTTCGCCGGCTGGCGCTGGGTCCGCAACGGCTGGTTTCGCGTCGCGCATCTCGGCGCGATTGCGGTCGTCGTTTTGCAGGCCTGGCTGGGCGTGCTGTGCCCCCTGACCACGCTGGAAATGTGGCTGCGCTCAAAGGCCGGAGACGCGGTGTACCCTGGCGCGTTCATCGCGCACTGGGTCGAGCAAATTCTGTACTATGATGCTCCGGCGTGGGTATTCACCCTGTGCTATTCGGCGTTCGGTCTGCTCGTCCTGGCCAGCTGGATCTGGATACGTCCGCGACCCATAAAAAGAAACAAGGGGAGAAACGATGGAGATCTTCGCCAAGGTTAAGAAAGGCATCGCGCTGTCGGCAGGTTGTTTTTTCATCAAGAAGTCGCATGCACCTGGCCCAGGCTAACGTCGCCAGGATGCGGGCGCCCTATGACGACCCGCTGATGGCCGATTTCAAGGCACAACTCGATATCGTGAATGCCACGGCCGACGCCGCGCCGGGCTTCGTGTGGCGATTCGTCGAGGATGACGAGGACGGCCCCGAAATTGCCCGGGTTTTCGGCGCCGACAACGTGCTGTTCAATCTCTCGGTCTGGGAGTCGATCGGCGCGCTGGAGACCTGGGTCTACAGCGGCAAGCATCTCGACGTGGTGCGCAAGCGCACGAAATGGTTCGAGAAATCCGCGCGCTCGCCGATGGTCCTGTGGTGGGTCGACGACGGCCACATCCCCACAATCGAAGAGGCCGGCAGCCGCTTCGAGGTGCTATGGAGAAATGGCCCCTCGCCGGGGGCGTTTACGTTCGCAACGCGATTCGAGACCACCTAGAAGTCTTACTTCTTCATCGCCTCGAAGAACTGCGAGTTGGTCTTGGTGTCCTGCATCTTGTTGAGCAGGAACTCCACCGCGGCGAGCTCGTCCATCGGGTGCAGGACCTTGCGCAGGACCCACATCTTCTGCAGCTCGGCGGGGTCGGTCAGCAACTCTTCCTTGCGGGTGCCGGAACGGTTGATGTTGATGGCCGGGAAGACACGCTTTTCGGCAATGCGGCGATCCAGGTGGATCTCCATGTTGCCCGTGCCCTTGAATTCCTCGTAAATGACCTCGTCCATCTTCGATCCGGTATCGACCAGCGCCGTCGCGAGGATTGTCAGGCTGCCGCCCTCCTCGATATTGCGCGCCGCGCCGAAAAAGCGCTTCGGCCGGTGCAGTGCGTTCGCATCCACACCGCCCGTCAGGACTTTGCCCGATGACGGTACAACCGTGTTGTAAGCACGCGCCAGGCGTGTGATCGAATCGAGCAGGATCACGACGTCGCGCTTGTGCTCGACGAGGCGCTTGGCCTTCTCGATGACCATCTCGGCTACCTGCACGTGGCGGCTGGCGGGTTCGTCAAACGTCGACGACACGACCTCGCCGCGCACGGTGCGCTCCATCTCGGTGACTTCCTCGGGCCGCTCGTCGATGAGCAGCACGATCATGTCGACCTCGGGCGAGTTGGCGGCGATGGCCGACGCGATGTTCTGCAGCAGGATCGTCTTACCGGCTTTGGGCGGGGAGACGATCAGGCCGCGCTGGCCCTTGCCGATCGGCGCCACCATGTCGATGATGCGCGCGGTCAGGTCTTCGGTGCTGCCCGTGCCTTGCTCGAGCTTCAGGCGCTCCGTCGGGAACAGCGGCGTCAGGTTTTCGAACAGGACCTTCGTGCGCGCATTCTCGGGCGAGTCGTGGTTGATCTGCCCGACTTTCAGCAACGCGAAATAGCGCTCGCCGTCCTTCGGCGGACGAATCAGGCCCGAGACCGTGTCGCCAGTGCGCAATGCGAAGCGGCGGATCTGGCTGGGGCTGACGTAGATGTCGTCCGGTCCCGCCAGGTACGAGCCGTCCGAGGAGCGCAGGAAGCCGAAACCGTCCTGCAGGATCTCGAGAACGCCGTCGCCGTAGATGTCTTCACCATTGTCGGCATGCGCCTTGAGGATGGAAAAGATCATCTCCTGCTTGCGCTGGCGGGCGAGGCCCTCGAGCCCCAGCTCTTCGCCGAGCGTGACAAGATCGGCAGCCGGCCGACTCTTGAGGTCGGTCAGGCTCATCGCGTTCTTGCTGGCTTCCAGCTGCTCGGGCGGAATTACCTCGATATTCCCGTCATCGGGGAACTCGGTATGCTGTGGCCGCCTGCGACGACGGCGATTGCCGCCTTTACTTTTGTTGCCGGACTTTTGTGGCCGGCTTTTTGCTTGATTACCCAAGTATCCTCTCACAGATTAGAGTCCAGGAATTCAGTCAGCTGCGACTTGGAAAACGCGCCGACCTTTTGCGCCTGTACGGCGCCGTCTTTGAATAGCATCAGGGTCGGAATGCTGCGAATGCCGAATTTGGCCGCAACATTCTGGCTTTCGTCGACGTTTAGCTTGACCACCGCCAGTTTGTCGGCGTACTCGGTCGCTGCCTCGTCGATGAACGGTGCAATCATCTTGCATGGGCCGCACCACTCCGCCCAGAAGTCGACAAGCACCGGCTTGTCGGAATTAACGACGTCAGCATCGAAATTGCTGTCATTGGTGTGCACGATATTGTCGCTCACCGGCTACTACCTCCAATTGAATACGGATATTTATCTGTAAAAATGGATGACGCTGCCTTCTCTATAAGGCAATATGTCGCAGCTTTATGGCCGACTGTCCGGCTTCTATGACGAATCGATGAATGCGAAACTGGCGGGTGCGACGGCTTGTCGCGTCGAATTAAACCCAATTTCACCGCTTCACGCGCCATTTTGCAAGCACTAAATGCACTTTTTTAAAGCCCCCAGATTATGGCCGATAACCATCTGAGCGACCTCAGGTTTGACTCTCTAACGCTGCACGACAACGTTCGGGCAGGTATCCGCGACGCAGGCTTCGAGTTCTGCACGCCGATCCAGGCATCGACCCTGCCGATTGCCCTCGAACCGCGCGACGTCGCGGGCCAGGCGCAGACGGGCACCGGCAAGACTGCCGCATTTCTGATCGCCACGTTCCAGAAATTGCTTGCGTCTACCCCGGACCCCGAGCAACCGAAACAGCCGCGCGCGTTCATGCTCGCGCCGACGCGGGAACTGGCCATGCAGATCGCGAAAGACGGCGAACTGCTGGGCAAGCACACCGGTTTCAAGATCGGGCTCGCCTATGGCGGCACCGACTATGAAAAGCAACGGCGTACGATCGAGGACGGCATCGACATCCTGATCGGCACACCGGGCAGAATCATCGACTACTTCAAACAGGGCGTTTTCAAGCTGAACCAGGTTGAGGTCGCAGTATTGGATGAAGCCGACCGCATGTTCGACCTCGGCTTTATCAAGGACATTCGTTACCTGCTGCGGCGACTGCCGCCCCCCGACCAGCGGCTCAACATGCTGTTCTCCGCCACGCTGTCCCATCGTGTCATGGAACTCGCGTTCGAGCACATGAACGAGCCCGAACTCGTGCGCATCGAGCCCGACAAGGTCACGGCCGACCGCGTGCGCCAGGCCATCTTTTTCCCGTCGAACGAAGAAAAGCTGCCGCTGCTGGTCGGGCTGATTCGCGAAATGGGAGCGGGCCGCATCATGGTGTTCGTCAACATGAAGCGGGACGCCGAGCGTGTCGAAGCGACGCTCGAGGCCAATGGCGTGCACGCCAAGGCAATCTCGGGCGACGTGCCGCAGAAGAAGCGCCAGCGCCTGTTGCTGGATTTTCAGAGCGGCAACCTGCAGGTTCTGATCGGCACTGACGTCGCATCCCGCGGCCTGCACATTCCCGACGTGCAGTACGTCATCAACTACGACTTGCCGCAGGATGCGGAAGATTACGTCCATCGCATCGGCCGTACCGCGCGTGCCGGCGCCTCGGGCGACGCGCTGAGCTTCGGCTGCGAATCCTACGCAATGTCGCTGCCCGATATCGAGGATTACATCGGTCACAAGATCCCGGTCGCGAGCTACGACCCTGCAATGCTGCCCGAACTTGTCAGGCCGCCACGCAAGGAGCGCAAAGCCCGCAAGCCGGGTCCGCAGCGCAAGCGGTCCGGAAAACGGCGTCCTCCCCGGCGTCCGCGGGGTCCGAAAAAGGACTAACTCGCGGGCGCGGGCCGGAAGGTGTTTACCTTCATGGCTCGCTGCGCTGCGCTTTACTTCCGGTAAACACCTTCCGGCCCACGCTCAAACTAGTTCGCGAACCCCGGCAACGCCGGGGAACTCGCCGTTGTCCCGCACCGGTTCGGTCGTGTCAGGTTCCGTTATTACGACCGATTGGCGGATGCCAAACTCGACCGCGCTGCGCAAGACGGGGACCGTGTCGTCGACGAATACCGTGGTCTCCGGGTCGAAGCCCTCCTCCTCGCGCAGCGCGTGCCAGAACGCCTGCGTTTCCTTGGCGTGCCCGTACGTGTGGGAACTGTGGATGCCGTCGAAATACTCGCCGAAACCGAGCCTGTCGTTCTTCAGGTTCAGCGTATCCGGGTGCGAGTTGGTGACAAGCAGCACCCGTACGTCGGTCGCGCGCACGGTTTCGAGGAAGGCCTGCGCGCCGGGCAGGTAGACGATTCGATGATGCACCTCGCGGTGCAGCTCCAGCACGTCAAATCCCAGGCGCTCGCTCCAGTGGTCGAGGCAATACCACTCCAGGTCTCCCTGTATCGCCATGTACTTGGCATACAGCCGGTCGCGCGCCACCCGGTACTCGAGATCGTTGTGTTCGGCGTAGCGGCCGACGACCAGCTCTTTCCAGACGTAAGTATCGAAGGCAAGGTCGAGGATCGTGCCGTCCATGTCGAGCATGAGCGTCCGGCACCCGGATACGGCCGTTTTGGGATCGAATGTCACTGTTTTATACTTCGCGGCCCCGCTGGTGACCGGATACTGGTATGAACCTCAAGGATATGATCAACCCGATCGTCGATCTCGCGATCGCGGCCGGCCATGCAATTCTCGAAGTCTACGCGACCGACTTCGACGTTCAAGAAAAAGGTGACGAATCACCGCTGACGCAGGCTGATCTCGCCTCTCATCGCCGTATCGTTGCGGGACTGCGCGAGCTGACGCCCGACATTCCGATAATCTCGGAAGAAGAAGGTCTGCCGGCATTCGCCGAACGCGGCCAGTGGCAACGCTACTGGCTGATCGACCCGCTCGACGGGACCAAAGAGTTCGTCAATCGCAACGGCGAGTTCACGGTGAACATCGCGTTCATCGACAACGGCCGGCCGTTGCTTGGCGTCGTCCACGTCCCCGTGCAGGAAAAGACCTACGTCGGCTGCGAGGGTCACGGCTCGGAGCTGCGCGCAGACGGCGGCACCACGGCGATCAGCGTTGCCGAGGCCAGCCACAGCCCGGTACGCATCGTCGGCAGCCGCTCGCACCGCGGCTCCAGCCTGGATGCCTTCCTCGAGCAGGTGGGCGGAGCGGACATGGTGCCGATGGGAAGTTCGCTCAAGTTCTGCGTTGTTGCCGAAGGCGGCGCCGACATCTACCCGCGCCTCGGCCCGACGTCGGAATGGGACACGGCGGCCGCGCAGGCCGTCGTCGAACAGGCGGGCGGCAAGGTCCTGGAGCTCGACGGTAAGCCGTTGTCTTATAACCAGAAAGAAGACATCCTGAACCCGTTCTTCATCGTCATCGGCGCCGCGGACAGGGACTGGCTGGCGCTGCTCGCGAACGGCGAGTAGCATGGTAGAAAATGACCGACAAAGTCGATACAGAATCTTTCAAGAATCTCGAGCGCCTGCGTGAGCTGCGAGTCAGCCATCGTGATCTCGACTACCTGATCGACCGCCTGCAGCATGACCCGATGGTCGACCAGCTGCGCATCCGTCGGCTCAAGAAGCGCAAACTGCTCATCAAGGACATGATCGCCGCGCTCGAAAGCGAGCTGATTCCGGACCTTGATGCCTGACCTGTTGCGGCGGTCCTGAGGGTGCTCAACCTCATGGCTCGCGTTGCTGCGCTTTACTTCGGCTGAACACCCTCAGGACCGCCGGACCCTGCATCGGGACCAATGTGCGAGTCTCCTCGCCTGCGAGCGAGCTCGATCTGTTTCGCGCGTTCCTCCAGACGGGCGGCGCGGTCCTCGTCGAGCTCACCAACGCACTTCGAGCAGGAGATGCCCTCTTTGTAATCGGGTGACGCCAGGTCCTCGGTGCTCAACGGCCGACGGCAGGCGTGGCACTGCACGTAGCCACCCTCGGCCAGGTCGCGGTCGACGGCAACGCGGGTATCGAACACGAAACACTCGCCATCCCAGCGATTGTCCCCGGCCGGCATCTCCTCGAGATAACGCAGGATGCCGCCTTGCAGGTGATAGACCTCGTCGAAGCCGAGCTCCAGCATCAGCGCGGTCGCCTTTTCGCAGCGGATGCCGCCCGTGCAGAACATGGCCAGCGGCCGGTCTCGAGACTCGGCGGCGAGCTTCTGTGCAAACTCCGGAAACTCCCGAAAACTGTCGGTTTCGGGGTCGATGGCGTTGGGGAAAGTCCCCACCTCGTACTCATAATGGTTGCGCGTGTCGATGACGAGCACGTTGGGGTCCTCGATCAGCCGGTTCCACTGGTCGCCGGACACGTAGGTTCCGGTTTTGCGGTGCGGCAGGATATCGGGACGACCGAGCGTGACGATTTCTTTTTTCAGGCGCACTCGCATGCGACGGAACGGCGGCTCCGTCACGTCGTTCCAGCGCGCCTCGATGGGTTCGGCCAGGTCCAGGCGTTCTTCGATCCAGGCGAACAGCTGGCGAATGCACGACTCCTCGCCGGTGACCGAGCCATTAAAGCCCTCGGCGGCCACCAGGATCGTACCGAGCAGCTCGCGCTCCTCGCAGACAGACTGCAGCGCGACGCGAAAACCGGCAGGGTCTTCGAGATCCAGAAAACGATAGAACGATGCGACTTTCACTGGTCCAACTGATCCTCGGCTACCGTCAGCGACAGGATACTGTGGCGAATCTGCTCGCCGAGGACGAGACGCGCGTCGGTACCGATATCGACGATGTCATCGTCGAACTCCAGCAGACCATCCTCGTTGCGCCGTAACACGTCCTGTTCCTGCAGTTTACGAATGAAATCGTGAAACAGCGTTTTATTGAAAAAGTCCGGGGAATGCAATTCGTAGATCATCGACAGTCGCTCGGCGCTGAGCTGGCACATCTGCTCCAGCCGCGCCCGTGTCAGCGTGCCACTGCCGTGCTGCACCAGGATCGCGATCACGAGATAGAAACGTTGCAGCATGGGCACCATGGACTGGCCCAGCATCATCAGCTGGTAGGCGTCGGCCGAGCCCGCACGCGGACGCTCCAGCACCCGGCGGCGCTTGTGCCGGATCAGCAGGCCTTGCGCAACCAGTGCGTCGACGGCGTCTCGCGTGACATCATCGATCTCGTCCTCGGGCCACTGGAGACAAAGCTCCTTGCGCATGAACGGGTAAATCAGGCGAATCAGCCGCTGCAGCTCGGCGAGGGGCAGCTCGCGGCCCTGGATAAAACAGCACGCGACGGACGCCGGCACGGCGAGCAGGTGCAATATGTTGTTGCGGAAGTAGGTGAGCAGGACGGCCGTGCTTTCGGTCATGTGGATCACGTCGCCCATCGGGTGTGACGTGCGGCTGATTGCATTGAGCTTTTCGCCATGCGCGATGATCTCGTCCGGGCTCCAGTCCGGCACCGTCACCGAGTCGGAGTAGTGGAAGTTCCGCAACAGGTCCAGGCTCAGCTGCAGCTGTCCGCGCAGTTCCGCGGCGCCGATGGTCTGCTTGGGCGTGGCAAGCAGGACATAGGCGAGCAGGCTGATCGGCGTTACCGCGGCGGCCGCGTTGATGCCGGCCATGATCTCGCCACCGAGCTTTTCGACGACCTCATTGAGCCACGGCGGCCGTTCGCCATTGCCGCTGGGCAGGTTGCGCCAGTCCGGTTGCACGGTATCCAGCATATGGTCGAGCTCGATCGGCTCGCCGATATTGACGTACACCCGACCGAAGTTCTCGCGCAGGGATTTGATCGACTGCACAAGCCCCAGCAGGGACTCCTTGCGCTTTTCGGCGCCGCCCAGCTCGCTGATGAAAGAGCCGCCCTCGATGAGCTTCTCGTAGCCGAAGTACACGGGCACGAACACCACGGGGCGCCGGGGATTCTGGATGTAAGACCCGACCGTCATGGCGAGCATGCCGCCCTTCGGCGACAACAGCCGACCCGTGCGACTGCGGCCACCCTCGACGAAATACTCGATCGTGTAACCACGAGTCAGCAGTTGATTCAGGTAAGCATCGAACACGGCTGCGTACAGCCGGTTGCCGCGAAAGCTGCGGCGCAGGAAGAACGCTCCGCCACGCCGCAGGATCGGGCCGACGATCGGCATGTTCAGATTGATACCCGCCGCGATATGCGGCAATTGCACGCTCTGTTCGTAGCAAATGTAGCTGAGCAACAGGTAATCGAAGTGGCTGCGGTGGCAGGGCACGTACACGACGACCTTTTCCTTGGCCACCTCTCGCAGTCGCTCGGTATGGCCCAGCTCGATGCCGTCGTAGATCTGGTTCCACAACCTGCGCAGGATGCGCACGGCGATACGGATAGCCGGCCACGAAATGTCAGCCGCAATCTCCATCACGTACTTCTGCACCCTGCGCTCGGCGGCGGCGAGCTTCTTCGGATCGTCCCCGGCTTCCGCCTCGATGACGCGCCTGACATTCGGCGACAATGCCACGAGCCTCGCGATTCTTCGCCGGTTGGACAGGTCCGGGCCGACGGTTGCGGTCCGCCGCTTGCGGAAGTGCACGCGCAGGATGCGAGAGACCTTGCGGAAGGCTATGTCGGCCGTGAGTTTTTCCTGGATGATCGAGTTGAGCGGCAGTGCGTGGCTAAACCACATCAGCGTATTGCGGCCGTGC
The DNA here is from genome assembly GCA_030066735.1 of Woeseiaceae bacterium. Classification (GTDB taxonomy): domain Bacteria; phylum Pseudomonadota; class Gammaproteobacteria; order Steroidobacterales; family Woeseiaceae; genus UBA1847. The sequence continues at coordinate 101,532 of JASJBB010000005.1, forward strand.
AGCAGCGTGGCGAAAAACTTGCGTGTGCGGCTTGCGACATCCCAGTTCTCGGCAAAGAACAACTTGAATGCAGAGTCTTCACGGTCGGGAGATCGCCCCCAGTAGATGGCGACGGGAACAAGCTGCAGGTCCTCCGCACTGCCGTCGCCTGCCTCGACCAGGCTGCGCAGCCGTCGCGACCCGCCGGTTACGGGCCGCCGGAACAGGAAGCCCTTGAAAGGCCGCAGCACAACGAGACGTCTCGAAAAGCGCTTGCCACAGTATTCGAAAGATTCTCGCGGCGATGGCAGCCCGTGCCGCGCGCAGGCGCGCTCGAGGGCCAGTATGTCAGCGAGGCCGCCGGTCTCGAGGACATAGCAGATCTGCGCGTCCGTATCGGCGTACAGCTCGGCCGGCGAATCCGGCTGCACGGTCGGCCGCGCCCAGAGCGAGAACACCTTGCCGGCCAGCCAGTAGAGGGGCCGGAAGATGAACCGGGCGATGTCCATCAGCCAGATCATGGGGTCAGTTGCGGCCGGGGCCGCTCTCAGAATTCAGCGTGTCAGTTATTCACGGCCTCTTCGATGTCTTCCTTGACCTCCTCGGCGTGCTCCTTGACGATCTCGCCGACTTCCTCCGCCTTGTCCATTGCGTCGTGGTACGCCTCACCGAGCTCGTCCGTGCCCTCTTCGACGGCATCGCCGACCGCGTCGGCGACGTCCCCAACCTCCCTGGCGACGTCTTCCATCTCGTCTGCAATTCGATCCATCTTGGAGTCTTTCGATTCGCCGCTGCATCCCGCCAGGACCAGCGCAAACAGAACCAGTACAAATCTCATGACATTTCTCCAGTGATGTCTTGTTCAGGCGTTTATCTTTTCAATAAATCTGCGCAAATGATAGTTGATCTCGTCAATGTTTTCGGTCAGGCGATGGTCGCCGTCGAGCACGTGCAGTTCGGCATTACAGGCCTGCGCAAAACGAATGCTGTTTTCAACCGGCACGACGTCGTCGCGCCAGCCGTGCACGATCGCGATCGGCATGTCCGGCGGCGCGGGCGTCAGCTCCTCGTAGCCCGGCATGAAGTACGCCGGCGCCAGCACAAACAGACCGGCGGCGCCCAGCGCCCCGGCTCCAGCAGTCGCCACGTGGCCACCCATGCTCGAGCCGACGAGGACCAGCTTGCCGTCGATGCCGCTGCTCTCGGCAATCAGTTTGTCGACTCGGTCGGTCGGATCGGCCATGCCCTGGTAATCGATGCTGTCGGCCTCACAACCCATGCCGCGCACCAGGTCCGCCATCGCCCGGATCTTGGTACCCCAGGGACCGCTTTCCTGGCCGTGCGAAAAAATCACCGTGGTCATACCAGTATTCCTTCTCCTGAATCACAAAGCTCCTCGAGGTGGCGCTCCAGCAACCAGAGGCGGTCCTGGCCCCAGGTCGTGAAGTCGCCATGCCGCAAGGTCGGCACGCCCCAGCAACCGGCATCGAACATCGCCGCGCGATTGTCCTCGACTTTCTCCCGCCAGCCCTCGTCCTCCATGGCGGCCAGTACTTCCGGCCAGAACAGGCCGCAACGAGCCGTGACCTTGCGCATGCCTTCGTCGGTGGCGACGTCAATCCCGCGCGCCCAGATCGCCTCGCCGGCATGCAGCAGAAAGTCGCGCTCGCGTCTCTCCTGTTGCGCGTAGTAATAGACGGCCAGGCAGCGTTCGACGCCGGCGCCCACCGGATCGGCGAACTTCCCGTACGGGACACCGAGACGGCGCGCTTCGCGTGCCGTGTCGAATACTATGTACGAGAGCTTCGCTCGCGGGACCTGCATGCCTCGCATGACCATCGGCAACACCGGCCTGACCTCGAGCCGCAGCCCGAACGCATCGGCAATGCCGAATACCCGGGACAACGCGAGGTAAGAGTACGGGCTGCGAAACGAGTAGAACAACTCCAGCGCCGGCAGGTCTGCCGCCGCACCGGGCGGCCTCACCGGTAGCGACACCTGCATCGCCTGTCGAATGGACGCCAGCTTCGCGCCCTGCCTGTCCGGTCGCCGCGTGCCCAGTTCATCGAGCCGGTCGACGAGGTACGGCAGCCGGTCGACGCCCCAATACCATTCGCCTGCGTAGTGCAGCATCGCCGAGTTGTAGTGGCCGAGGTCAACCAGGCGCTGCTGGTTGGCCGCAAGCAACGCGCGACCATCGCCGCCGGGCGCCCCGATGCGGCGCTCGACACCGGCTGTATCGCCACGCCAGTAGGCCGTTATCGCCTCGAGAAACTCGCTGTCGAATTCGGGCGAGTCGCTGACTGCGGCAAGGCTGTCGATCAGCGCCCGCCGGTGTTCGACCGGCGGCGCCGCGCCCTTGTCGAGAAACGGGATGCCCAGCTCCGCCGCGACGCGAGCGCAGTCTTCATCGGCATACAGCGCGAGCAACTCAGTTTCGGGCCGGAAAGCCTCGTCATTGCAGGACTGCGTCAGGTAGTAACGCAGCTCGATGTCGAAGGCTGCCGCCAGGTCGGGCAGGTAATGAACCAGCAGGTAGGACCAGGGGTCGTCCAGTTCCAGGAATGCCGAGATGACGTGTCCGGAGCCACCCAGTTTGCGACGCGTCTCCGCGATCGACCGCTTGGCGTTTTGCGTGCGCTCGCTGACCAGCGCGCCGATCAGCTTCGAGCGCAACTTGCTACGAATACTCACTCTTCATCCCAGGCCAGTGCCGGTTTCCACAGCAGCTCGTCAAGGTCAGGCTGCCACCGATACTTCTGCATGTCGACCCGGCCCGAGAGAACGGCGACATTCTCTTCCAGCAGGCGCTTGCGCTGTTCCCGGTAACCGCGGCTGCCCTTGGGGAACGCGATTCGGCCGGATGCCTGCAATACCCGGTGCCATGGCACGTCGTGTCCTGCCGGCAAGTTCCTGAGCGCGTAGCCGACCTGCCGCGCCCCGCGCGGGATGCCCGCGATCTCGGCGACCTGGCCGTAGCTCGCTACCGTTCCCTCCGGAATATCGCGGATCGTCTCCCAGATGCGATGCATGCGCGCGCTGCGATCCATGTCAGCCGAGTCCCAGCCGCGCCTGGATCTCGCGCTTGGCGTCGGCCAACACGCTGTCGCGATCAAGGCTGTCGAGAATCTGCTTGACGACGTGTTTGGGACCGCCGTCGCCCCAGGACTTGCCCTGGCCGAGGTATTTCGCAGCGACCTGACCCACGACATAGGTGCTGTAGTACGCGATGGCGCCCTGCGCGCCCGCTGTAACGATCGTCGAGAGCCCCGCCGTACCGACCTTGAGCGCGCTGGACACGAAATGCAGGGCCCAGACCGTCCCCATCAGGGCCGCCGCCTCAACGGCGATGACTTTGACGAGCGAACCGGCTTCTTTCTGGCTCAGCGGCAGGTCGTAGACCTTTGACAGGTGCACGACCATCCCGACGTCGATAAATGCGGCGGCGAACAGGTCGGCGACCGGTATCGGGTTGAAGGCGACGGCAATTCCCTTGCCGACACAATAGGTGCGGACCAGTTTCTCGCCGATCTCGCGCCGCGCCGCGAGAATTCGCTTGCCAACCTGGTCCGAAAGGTCGGCGGCGAACAGGCTGGCATTGAGGGCCGCCAGCGTCTTGCCTTCGGCTTCGAGGATATCCCACAACTTGAGGCGCAGTTCGGCGACATCCGGTGCGCGTTGCCGCGTGTGCTCGGTTTCGTTGCCGTCGGCGTCGATGTCGATGACGACCTGTGGCCGCGGCTGCCCGGCCGCCGCGATGACGTGGGCCGGGTCGACGAGTCCTGCAGTCTTGTCGCGAATCGAGCCGAGCAGCGCATCGCGCTCGTCGCCCGTAAAGAGGTCGCTCTTGTTGAGTACGACGAGGACGGGTCTGCCTTGCGCCAAAAGCGTACGCAACGATTGCAATTCCGTATCGGTGATGTCGCCGTCCAGCACGAACATCACGAGGTCCGAGCGGCCGGCCACTTCTTTCGCCATGGCCTCGCGATCTTCACCGCCGGCTTCGTCGAGGCCCGGCGTATCGATCAGGAACACGCCGCCGGCACGCACTTCGTTCCACGGCTGCATCGCAGAGCGCCGGGTCTCGCCGTGCAGGGGGCTTACCGAAAACACCTCTTCACCAATCAGGGCGTTGAGCAGCGACGACTTACCGGTACTGACACGGCCGAACGCCGCGAGGTGCAGGTGCCCGTTCTCCAGCTTGTCGAGCATGGCTTCGACGGACTCGTAGTCGTGCGCCAACGAGTCACGAACACCCTCGGGGAGGCGCCCGTCGTTGACCAGCTCTCGAAGGCTCTCGCGTGCGAGTTCGAGATGCCCCGACCCGTCATCGGGCCCGGCGTCAGCCTGCGTCCGGCTCTTTTTCTTCCAGGGCCATCCTGGCAACGCGGCGAACGCCCGCTTCAATATGCTCACTGATGCCTTCCTCGAATTCCCTGGCCGCTTCCTCGGGCAGGAGTTTGCCGTGTTTCGACAACGTCTGGACGAGACTCCTTCCCAGCGCGTCGAAAATGAGCCCATAGGCGACCGCGTGCACAAGACCACCGGCGACGGTGCCGACGCCCGGGAAAGCCTTGAGGCCGTTGCCAGCCACGGCCAGTGACAGCGGCAATGCGCGCCCCACCCTGCTCTGGCTCAGGTTCAGAAACTCCTCGATGTCGAGGTCGCGCGGCGCGGCACCGTAGAGGCCGCAAAGCTCCTGCGTCATGGCCGTGCCGATATAACCCTGGATCAGCACGTCGGTTCCCGGACTGACGGCCGCGAGCGATCCGATCACCGCCTTGCGCGTGGCACTGCGAATGATCTGCTCGGACCGCTGCGCGCGGTACTGGGCCTCGGCCTCGGCGAGCTTCCCGGCTGCGAGGCGGAACACGGCACGATCGCGGCGGCGGTCGATGTCCTCGGGATCTTCCAGCAGGCGGTTGATCGCCACGACCAGAACCCCGATGTCGGCGGGACGCTGGCGCCGGACCGACGACTCGCGGCCGCCGCCAGCGCGTTCCACGACGTCTATCTCGCCGCCGGCCGAGACCGCCACGACCCGGTCGCGCTCGATAGCGCCGCCGGCCGAACCCAGGTGCTCGAGCAACCGTTGCAGCAACGCCGCCTGGTCTTCGTGACTGTAACGATCCGCTTTGTTCATCACGATGATGACGGGCTTGCCAAGCGCCGACAGGTCGGCCACGGCGGCGGACTCCCGGCGCGTGAGGTCGCCGTCGCAGACGAACAGGACCACGTGCGCGCGCTGCGCCTCGCTCATCGCCATCTCGTCGAGACCCTCCTCGTGGCCGCCCGTGCCGGGTACGTCCGTCAACAGGATCTCGTGGCCGTCGTCGTCGCGCCAGCGGTAGTGCGTGATCTCCGTCGTCGAACCACCCAGCACGTCGACGCCGACGTTGGCTTCCGGCACGAGCGCCTTGATCAACGAGCTCTTGCCGCTGCTGATTTCACCGAAGAAACACAGGTGTATGCTGCCGGCGGCGCGGCGCGCGGCCAGTTCCTGCAACTCGGCCTGGGCCGCCGTGACGTCGATACCGGCTTTCTCGGCCTCGGCAAGCCGCTCACGGATATCGGCTGCCGACAGTGGCTGCACATCGGGCCGGTGCGCATCGGGGATCTTGCGCCGGACGACAAGCCGCCAGATCAGCCAGGCCGCCGCCAGAACCAGCGCCACCATGGCAGCGACATAGCCGACCAGCAGCCACCGCGGTCCTTCGAGCAACCGGTCCCAGACGTTGAGCGCCGACTCTGTGACAAACAACAACGCCGCGATCGCAATAACGAACAGCAGCGCGATGACCGCGGCAATGCCAATCCGAATAACTCGGTCGAGTTTCATACCTGACCAGTATGCCCCGATTCGGGACGTTTCTCACCGGCAGTAAAGCGCAGCGCAGCGAGCCATGAAGGTGAGGAACGTCCCGGGTCGGGGCATACGGTTATAGCTGTGATTCGACCCAGTCGTCGATCTTGGCCTCGAGCATCGACAGGGGCATCGGCCCGTCCATCAGGATCTGCGTGTGGAAATCCTTCACGTCGAAGCGGTCGCCCAGGCGCGCCTCCGCGTTATTGCGGATTTCGCGGATCTTGAGCTGGCCGATCTTGTAAGCCAGCGCCTGTCCCGGGATGGCCATGAAGCGCTCGGCCTCGGACACCGCGCGGGCCTCCTTGACCGGTGAATTCGCGTACATGTAGTCGAGCACATCCTGGCGCGTCCATTCCTTGGCAT
>JASJBB010000061.1 GCA_030066735.1 Woeseiaceae bacterium
GGCGAGTGTTCGTAAATGCCACCGAACTTTTCAACGAAGTCGCTCACCGTGCCTCCGCCGGAAATCGTTCGCGCCAGTGATCGGCGATATCGATGCGGCGAGCAACCCAGACATCGTCGTGTTCCGCAACATAGTCGATGAACCGCGCGAGCGCCGCCGCGCGCCCGGGCCGGCCGGCCAGCCGGCAATGCAGGCCCACCGACATCATTTTCGATCCTTCGGCATACAGCACGTCGAAGGTGTCCTTGAGGTACTCGAAAAACTGCTGACCGGAGTTGAAGCCCTGCGGCGTGGCAAAGCGCATGTCGTTCGCATCGAGCGTGTAGGGCACCATCAGTTGCGGCGTGTGGCAAGAGTAATCCCAGTACGGCAGGTCGTCCGAGTAGCAGTCGGCGTTGTAGCGAAAGCCGCCTTCCTCGGCGATGAGCCTGTGACTGTTCGGGCTGCAGCGTCCGAGGTACCAGCCGGTCGGCCGCTCGCCGGTCACCTCGCTGTGAATCGCGATGGCTTTCTCCAGGTGCGCCCGTTCCGTCTCCTCATCGATGGACTGGTAGTCGATCCAGCGATAACCGTGACTCGCGATCTCCCAGCCAGAATCCTGCATGGCGCCCACGGCCTCGGGGTTGCGCTCGAGCGCCATCGCAACGCCGAAGACGGTGACCGGGAATTCGGCCTCGGCGAACAAGCGATGCAGCCGCCAGAAACCCGCCCGCGCCCCGTACTCGTAAATCGACTCCATGTTCATGTGGCGCTGTCCCGGGATTGGCTGTGCGCCGACAATTTCCGAAAGAAAAGCCTCCGATGCCGCGTCGCCATGCAGGACGCAGTTCTCGCCGCCCTCCTCGTAGTTGACGACGAACTGCACCGCGATGCGCGCTCCGCCCGGCCAGTCCGCCTGTGGCGGATGGCCATGATAGCCGCGCAGGTCGCGCGGATAGGGCCGGTCGTTCACGGTCGAGCCTCGAGGGCCTGGTACCAGCGGTCGATCAGTTCGCGTTCTTCCTCGGTGATGTTGGTCAGATTGCCGATCGGCATGACCCGCGTGAGTACCGTTTGCTGGTGGATGCGCTGCGCCTCGGCCAGGATCTGTTCCCCCGTCTCGAGCACGACACCGCCGGGCGCCGCGGGGAACGCGGGATGGGCAGGCTGGACGGCATGACAGTTCGTGCAGCGGTGCGCAATGACCGCCTGCACGTCCTCGAATGCAACCGCTTCACCCGCGGCGGCGCTGGCTCGCGGCGCAATCATCGCGGCGACGCCCGCGAGCAGCAGACCTGCGGCTATCAAAGGCACCGGCGACGCCTTGCCGGAATGCCGGGCCACGAAGTAGATGCGAATCAGCGCGCCGGCCAGCGAGATAGCAATCAGGATGGCCCAGTTGAACTCGTGGTTGTAGGTCATGGCGTAGTGATTGCTCGTCATGACGAACAGCACCGGCAACGTGAAATACGTGTTGTGCACGGAGCGCTGCTTGGCGCGGACGCCGTCCCGCGGGTCGGGCGCCTCGCCGCGTCCGGCAGCCGCCACCATGCGCTTTTGTCCCGGGATGATCACGAAAAACACGTTGGCGACCATGATCGTGCCGAGTACGGCGCCGAAGTGAATATAGGCGCCGCGGCCACTGAACAGTTCGCACAATCCCCACGCGAGGAAGCTGACAAGAACGAACAGTACGACGGCGAACAACCGCTCGTTGTTGCCGAGCGGCGACTTGCAGAGCAGGTCGTACACGACCCAGCCGAGCACGATGATGCCGGCCGCCAGGCCCACGGCCGCGGCGGGAGAAAGCTCCGCGACGGACGGGTCGATCAGGTAAACCTGCGCGCCGTACCAGTAGACGAGCGCGAGCAGGGCCATGCCCGACAGCCAGGTGGAATACGCTTCCCACTTGAACCAGTGCAGCGTTTCGGGAATGAACGGCGGCGCCCCCTTGTACTTCTGGGCATGGTAGAAGCCGCCGCCGTGCACCGACCACACCTCACCGCCGACGCCCACCCGCGTATCTTCGGGATCGCGTGGGTCCTCGAGGTGATTGTCAAGCCAGATGAAGTAGAACGACGCGCCGATCCAGGCGACGCCCGTGATGAAGTGCAGCCAGCGGACCAGCAGGTTCAACCAGTCGACGAAATACGCTTCCATGCTAGCGCGACCTCCGGAACGGGCGGACGTTGGCCGAATACCCGGACGGTTGCCGCGCCGCATGCTCGTGCGCCCGCAGGACCTCGGCCGCCGCGGCCACCGCGATCTCGGCCGGTTTCTTGCCCGAGATGCCGGCAACGCCGATCGGGCAGGTCAGGCGCTCGAGGTCCTTGTCCTGCAGACCCTGCGCGCGAAAGCGCTTTTCGAATCGGCGGCGCTTGCTTACGGACCCGATCAGGCCACAGTAGGTGACGTCAGGGCGCCGCAGAATCCGGTCACACACATCGAAATCGATCGGGTGACTGTGCGTCATGACGAGGTAACAGCTTGCCGGCGGCATCGCGGCAACCTCGAGCGCCGGTTCCGGGCTCTCGATGGTCCTGACATTCGAAGGCACGGCGCGAAAAATGCCCCGGCGGCTGTCGACCCAGCGAATATTGCAGTCGAGTGACGACAACGTTTGCACGACGGCAGAGCCGACGTGTCCTGCCCCGAATACGGCGATATTGAAATCGGTGCCGACCACGCTCTCGTAGAACCAGTCGTCAATGCGATGCGCCGTACGGCCCGACGCCAGCCCCTCGCGCGCCCGCGCCACAGTCTCGGGCGCCACGGACTCGGTCGCGCCGTAAACGTCATTCGCGGTGATGATCGATTTCCCCGACTGGCCGCGCAGATCGGTCGCGATTACGGCGGCCTCGCGCTGACCGTGCAGTGCGCGAATGTCACGCAGCCACGGCGGCAGCGCGCTCACAATGGGCTCGAACAGGATGTCGACCACGCCGCCGCAACACTGCCCCATCGTCGAGCCCAGCGGGAACTTGCGTAGCGCCGGCGTCTCTTCGTCGCCCAGCATGTCGCACGCGATGCGCGTGCATTGGTACTCGAGCTGGCCGCCGCCGATCGTGCCGAACGTGTCGCGGGCCGTCACCACCATCTTGGCGCCGACTTCACGCGGCGCGGAACCGCGAATGCCGGCAACGGTGACGAGCACCACGCGTTCGCCGGCTGCGGTCAGGTCGCTGAGTTCGTCAATCCACTCGTTCACTGGTCGCCCTCGATTGCCTTGAGCACCGCCTCGGGCGTGGCCGGCGCCTGCAGGCCGGGCTGCGGGCGATCGTCGGTCGCAATAGCATCGCGAATGGCGAGGAATGCCGAGATTGCGAGCATGAAAGGTGGTTCACCGACAGCCTTCGAACGATAGATCGTGTCCTCGCGGTTTGGCGACTTCTGCAGCAGCTGCACGCGGAAGTCGAGGGCGAGGTCCGAACAGGTCGGAATCTTGTAGGTCGATGGCGCGTGCGTGGTCAGTTCGCCGGCATCGTTCCAACACACTTCCTCGGACGTCAGCCAGCCGACTCCCTGCACGTAGCCGCCCTCGACCTGCCCCAGGTCGATTGCCGGGTTCAGTGAGTCGCCGCAATCGTGCACGATGTCGGTACGCAACAGGCGGTACTCCCCGGTCAGCGTATCGACAACGACTTCGGTAACGGCGGCCCCATAGGCGTAATAGAAGAACGGCCGGCCGCTGAAAGTCTCGCGGTCATAGTGAATTTTCGGTGTCTTGTAGAAGCCGGTCGCCGACATCTGCACACGGTTGAACCAGGCCAGCTGCACGATCTCCTCGAACGGGTACTGCTCGGCGCCTACCGTGACCGTGTCATCGGCAAAGTCGATCTTGCTCTCCGCCACGTTGTAATGCGCCGCCAGGAACTCCGTCAGCCGGGCGCGAATCTTTCTGGCTGCCTTTTGCGCCGCCTTGCCGTTGATGTCCGAACCACTCGACGCGGCCGTGGCCGACGCGTTGGGCACGCGGCTCGTGTCTGCCGCATTGTTACGAATCCGGTCGAGGCTGATGCCAAACTCGTCGGCAACGACCTGCGCGACCTTGATATAGAGCCCCTGCCCCATCTCGGTACCACCGTGGTTGAGGTGTACCGATCCGTCCTTGTACACGTGAACGAGCGCGCCTGCCTGGTTCAGGTGCGTCGCCGTGAACGAGATGCCGAACTTGACCGGCGTCAGCGCGATGCCGCGCTTCAGGATCGCATTGCGTGCATTGAAATTGCGAATTGCCTTGCGGCGTTTCTGGTACTTGGCGTCATTCTCGAGCTTGTCGACGATCTCATGGATAATGTTGTCTTCGATGGTCTGCCCATAGTGCGTCGTGTCCCGTTCGCCCACTCCGTAGAAGTTGGCGCGACGCACCTCGAGCGGGTCTTTGCCGAGCGCGCGGGCGATGTCATCGATCGCATACTCGATCGCGAACATGCCCTGTGGCCCGCCGAAGCCGCGAAATGCCGTGTTCGAGACCGTATGGGTCTTGCAGCGATGCGACTCGATGTCGACGTTGTCGAGATAGTACGCATTGTCGCAATGGAACATCGTGCGATCGTTGACCGGTCCCGACAGGTCCGCCGAGATGCCGCAGCGCGATGCAAGCATGAAGTGAACACCGAGAATGCGGCCGTCGTCGTCAAAGCCGACGTCGTAGTCGATGACGAAATCGTGGCGCTTGCCCGTAATGATCATGTCGTCGTCACGATCGAGCCGCAGTTTGCAGGGACGCCCGGTCTTGACGGCCATGAGCGCCGCCATGCAGGCGATCGTCGCCGCCTGGCTCTCCTTGCCGCCGAAGGCGCCGCCCATGCGGCGGCAGATGCAGACGACGTCCTTGGCGCTGCGCGCGGTCGCGGCGGCAACGAGGTGCTGCACTTCGTCGGGGTGCTGCGTGGAGCTATAGACGGTCAGCGTGTCGTCTTCGCCGGGCACGGCCATCGCGACGTGCCCCTCGAGGTAGAACTGGTCCTGCGCGCCTACATTCAGCCTGCGCTGCAACCGGTGCGGCGCGTCGGCCAGTGCGGCATCTGCATCCCCGCGCTGCAACCGCTCGCTCGGCAGCACGAATGACTCTTTTTCGACGGCCGTCATCGGGTCGAGTATCGGCTCGCGCACTTCGTAATCGATCGTCGCCAGCCTGGCTGCCTTGCGCGCCTGGTCGACCGTGTTCGCGGCGACGGCAAAAATAGCGTGGCCAACGTACTCGACGATCTCGTCATTGAAGATCTTTTCGTCATGGACGATCGGGCCGCAGTTGTTTTCGCCCGCAATGTCGCTTGCCGTGCAGATATCGACGACTCCGTCGGCCGCCAGGACAGCCGCGAAATCGATGCCCTTGATGCGCGCGTGCGCCTTGCTGCTCGTGCCGACCGCGAGGTGCAACAGGCCGCGCGGTTCGGGGAGGTCGTCGGTGTACGCGGCCGTGCCGCTAACGTGCAGCCGCGCGCTGTCGTGCGCCAGTGGTTTTCCGACCGATCGGGACTCAGCGGCCATAGGCGTAGACCGTCGTTTCCACGTCGCCGCGGCTCTCATGGTAGAAGCGCCGCAGCAGGTTCTGCGCGGCTCGCTGGCGGTAGCCTGCCGAGGCGCGCATATCGGAGATCGGCTCGAAATCCCGGGACAGCGCCTTGCAGGCGGCTTCCACGGTCTCCTCGTTCCATGGCTTGCCCGTGACCGCCGCCTCGCAGTGCCCGGCCCGGCGAACAGTAGCGGCCATGCCGCCGCAGGCCAGCCGGAAGTCGCTAACGACCTCGCCGTCGAGCTCGAGCCGGTAGGCGTTGCAAACGGCCGAGATGTCCTGGTCAAAACGCTTCGACAGTTTGTGGCTGCCTACCACGACGTGATCGCCGAGCAGCGGGATGCGAATGGTCTCGACAAACTCGGCCGCGCGCAGGTCCTTGACCTGGTAATCGAGATAAAACGCCTCGAGCGGCACCTCGCGGCGGCTTCGGCCGCGGCGCAGGACCAGGGTCGTGCCCAGCACCATCAGGGCAGGCATCGTGTCGCCGATCGGCGAGCCGTTGGCGATGTTGCCGCCGAGCGTGCCTGCATTGCGGATGGGTGGCGACGCGAACCGCCGGAAGAGTTCGTCGAGCCCGGGATAATTGTCCACGATCGTCTGCATGGCATCGGCCAGCGTCACCGCTGCCCCGATTTCGATATGCGACGCCGTGACCCGGTGCTCGTGCAACTCGGCAACACGACCCGTGTAGATGACGGTCTCGAGCTCGCGATGCTGCTTGGTGACCCAGAGGCCGATGTCGGTACCGCCGGCAAGAATGGTTGCGCCGGGATGGTTCGCAAGAAGACCGGCAAGTTCATCGCCGGTCAGCGGCGCAAACAATGACCGGCCCGCCGTCGAGTATTGCAGGCTCGCTTCCCGCTCGAGACTGCGCAATGCCTCTATTCGCTCGGCCGGCGGCTTGAAGACGCCATCCTGCGCCGCCGGTTGCCGCAGCCAGTCCTGGTGCGCCTCGCCGTCGTACATCGCCTCGGCGGCCGCAATGATCGGCCGGTAGCCGGTGCAACGGCACAGGTTGCCGGCCAGCGCGTCGTCAATGGCGCGCCGCGACGGTCTGGGATCGGTTTTGTACAGCGCGAACAGCGACATCACGAAACCGGGTGTGCAGAAGCCGCACTGCGAACCGTGATGATCGACCATGGCCTGCTGCACCGGGTGCAGGTTGCCGCCGCGGGAGAGGCTCTCGACCGTGATCAGCTCCTTGCCATCGAGTGTCGGCAGGAACTGGATGCACGAATTGATGGCCCGCACCGTGACGTCATCGCCGTCGCGATTCAGTTCGGCAACGACAACGGTACAGGCGCCGCAGTCGCCTTCGGCACAGCCTTCCTTGGTGCCCGTGCGGCCGAGATCCTCGCGCAGGAACTGCAATACCGTCCGCGTCGGGTCTACGTTGGCGAGCTCGTAGCGCTCACCGTCGAGCATGAATCGAATGGAATCGAGCGGTGTATCGATAGCCGAGCCCCCCTGGCTCAATCTGTCAACTTCCCCGGTAGGTGGAGTAACTCCACGGTGACACCAGCAGCGGCACGTGATAGTGCTCGCCCTTGCGCACTGCAAACCGAATGACAACCGTATTGAGGAATGCCGGATCGTCGAGTTCCGCGCCGCGGCGCCGGAAGTAATCGCCTACGTCAAACTCGAGCTCGTAGTCGCCTGTAACAAGCACCTCGTCGGCGAGCAACGGCTGCTCGGTGCGGCCATCGTCATTCGTGACGGCAGCTGCCCTGAGTTCGCGGCCACCTTCGAGCGCATACAGGCGAATATCCACGCCGGCCGCGGGAATACCGCTGGCCGTGTCGAGTACGTGCGTCGTCAGTTTCCCCATGGGCAACATTATACGTTCCTGTGCTACTGTCTTGCCTCGGATATTTGACCGATAACAACAACAAGGCCAGTGCCATGAATCATCCGGAGGACCTGTCGCGGCGGCTGTTCCTGCAATCAGCGGGAGCGTTAAGCGGTTCGACCTACCTGCGCATTCTCGCCCCGGGCATCGGCGCAATTTCCCAGGCAGCCTGCAGCGCCAGGGACGAAGGGGCTGCGTTCGCCGTGCTGGGCGCCGATGAGGCGCGCGATATCGCGGCGATCGCCGCGCGCATCATCCCGACCACCGACACACCCGGCGCTGCCGAGGCCGGCGTGATCCACTTCGTCGACAAGGCGTTTGACGCCGAGATGAGCGGACAGCTCGACTTCGCCCGCGGTGGCCTCGCCGAATTCAACCAGGCGCTCGCCGCGGAACACGGCGATACGCGTTTCGATGAACTCGACGAAGACGCTCAGGACACGTTCCTGGCGACGCAGGAACAGACGCCGTTCTTCGAAATGATGTGGGTGATGACGATCTTCGGCTTTTTCTCGATGCCGAAGTACGGCGGCAATCGCAACAAGGTCGGCTGGGATCTGGTCGGTTTCGGACCCGGCCACGGTCCGTGGACTTACCCGTTCGGGTATTACGACGCCCAGGTGCACGGGGAGAACAGCGATGGCGAATGAGACCACGTTCGCCACGCGCGAAGAAGTCGACTTCGTTGTGATCGGCTCCGGTTCGGCGGGTGGCATCCTGGCCAAGGAGCTGTCTACCGCCGGTTTCTCGACGGTCGTCCTTGAACAGGGACCGTATCGGCGGCTCAACGATTTCACGCATGACGAATTGTCGGTGGTCATCCGCTCGGAACTGCACGGTGGGGGCAACGAGGTCCACGGGCAGACGTATCGCCAGTTTGAGCACGAGGTCGCGGGGCCGACGCCGGACGGCCGTACGCCCATTCGCTACTCCCGCGGCGTCGGCGGCAGCAGCGTGCACTTCACGGCCAACTTCTGGCGGCTGCGCCCGACGGACTTCAGGGAGCGCAGCCTGCTGGGCGAGATCTCCGGCACCAACTTCGTCGACTGGCCGATCACCTACGAGGAGCTCGAGCCGTATTACACGAAGGTCGACTGGGAGATTGGCGTCTCGGGAGCGCCGGGCCCGTTTGACGCGCCGCGCTCGAAACCGTTCCCGATGCCGCCAATGCCGATCAAGTCGTCAGGCGTACTCATGGAGCAAGCTGCCGCCGAACTCGGCTGGCACGCACAACCTGAACCGCACGCGATCCTGTCGCAACCGCATAACGGCCGCGCCGCGTGCATGAGCTGTGGCTTCTGCATGTGGTACGGCTGCGAGGCCGGCGCCAAGTCCTCGACGCTGGCCGCGATGATTCCACTGGCCGAGGCGAGCGGTAGCTGCGAGATCCGCCCCGAATCGACCGTCATTCGTATCGACACCGACGACAAGGGCCGCGCCAGCGAGGTCGTGTACCTCGACAGGGACGGGGTCGAACAGGCGCAGCGGACCAGAGCGGTCGTGCTGTCGGCCAACGGTGCGGAGTCTGCGCGCCTGCTCCTGATGTCGGCCAGTTCGCGGCACCCGGACGGTCTGGCGAATTCGAGCGGCTACGTTGGCCGCAACCTGATGTTCAATCAGCACGCACTCGCAATTGGCGTCTACGAGCATCCGCTCAACGACTTCAAGGGCGTACAGGTCTCGCGCATTATTCACGACTTCTACGAGACCGACGAACAGCGCGGCTTCTACGGGGGCGGCGGTATCGACGCGCGGCCGCTGTTTTCGGCGACGCCGATTCTGCACGCGCTCCTGGGCCACGACCCGAATGCGCCTCGGTGGGGCCAGGGCTTCAAGGACACGATCGCGCACGACTTCTCAAGGTCACTGAGTTACGTAGCCAGCACTACCTCGCTGCCGATGGACCGCAACAACGTCACGCTGGACCCCAATAGCAAGGACGCCTGGGGACGGCCTGCGGTGCGACTGACCTACATGGACCACGAAGACGACCTGTCCATGGCCGCCTTCTTTGAAGACCGCTGCGCTGAACTGCACGAGGCGGGGGGCGCACAGAAACTGTGGCGTTTCGGCATTCATCCAAGCACGGGCGGCGAACACCTGCTCGGCACCTGCCGCATGGGTAACGATCCCGCGTCCTCGGTCGTCGACAGCAAGCACCGCAGCCATGATGTTCCCAACCTGTTCATCTGCGACGGGAGCAGCATGGTGACGTCGGGACGCGGTCAACCCACCCACACGATTATGGCGCTTGCTTTCCGCGCCGCCGATCACATCAAGGCCGCCGCAAACGCCGGCGACATCTGAACCGGAGAAGAATGATGAAACGACTTGTCGGAGTATTGCTTGCGGGCGTCCTGGTTGCCTTCAGCACGGCCTCAATGGCGCACAAAGTACAAGTGGAGTGGATCGTGGAACCGGGCGCCGAGAACATGCCCTTCTCCGCGGCTGTCCGCGTGGGCCACCTGCTGTTCGTGTCGGGCGCGCTCGGCTACGACAGCGAGACGCGCTCGCTTGTCGAAGGCGGCATCGGCCCCGAGACCAGGAAGACCCTGGAGAACATCCAGGCGACGCTCGAAGCCAACGGCTCGTCGATGGACAACGTCGTCAAGTGCACGGTGTTCCTGGCCGACATCGATGAATGGGCTGCAATGAATGAAGTCTACGTCACGTTCTTCGGCAACAAGCCCGCGCGCAGCGCGCTGGGCGTGAACGGTCTCGCGCTTGGCGCCCGTACCGAAATCGAGTGTATCGCCGTCGTTGACTAGTCGGCTTCGGCGAGTGCTCGCGCGCGCGCCGCGAGCGCCTTCAGGCGCTTCTTGTCGAGAACGTCGCCCACTGCATCAGCCAGTGCAGGCTCGCTAAGGTCCGCTACCGCATCCCGCCACGCCTGGCCAACCTCGTAGGGTACCCCCTCGAGGCGGGCCGGTACGCCCCGGCGGGCCCGGAACGCACGGTCATGGTTAACCAGCATGAGCTGCCACCAATCCAGGCTGTAGAGAATGTCTTCGCCACCGCGACCCTCGTTGTAGATCAGGGTGTCGAATACGAACATTGCATTCCATTGCTCCTGCAATGCACACCAGGCCGCGCCACCGCGGCCGTCCGCCTGGCGCTCGAGTTCATCGATGAAATTCTTCGGGTGAAACCGTAACGACCCGTCGTCGCCGTCGATCTCGCGCACGACGGCAACCGGCACCATCTCGAGATCGATCAGCTGGTCCAGTCGGTACGCCACAACCTCGGGGTAGAAACCCTTGCCCTGGCGCTTGTCGAACACCGCCTCGAGCGTATAGGTGCCGTCGCTGACCGTGACGATGTCCTGACCGGAGTCGGATTCGCGCCGGGAAACGATGTCGCCACTGCCAAGCACGGCCTCGATCTGCTCGAAACTCATCCTGCCTTGCGGCCGCGTGCCGACATTGCGCGGGCGCGGCTGGGCCAGAGTCGTGCTGCCGTCCTGGTTGACCGCCGACACGCCGTCGGCGTCGATCACGAGTACGTTGGCGCTGCCGCCATAGTAGTTATTGAGCATGCCGGTATCGATCTGAATGATCCGGCCATCGAGCCGCTCCAGCACCTGCCGGCCGGGCGTTGGCGTGTGGCCGATGACAACGCGGTTGGCGCCGATCGCCTGCAGTACGCCCGCCAGTTTGTCCGACTCGATCAGCTCGCTGCAGACGACATTGCCGCGGTACCACAGCGGTCCCTCCAGGTCGTGAAGACTGGACGCACCGAGCTGTTTCACGGCTTCGATCGACATCAGCACATCGGCGCTGGTGTCCAGCGCCGGCATGTGCCGCGCGAGTATGGCCGGGTGATCATGAAAATTGTCGGTTGGCAGGAGTATGCCTTCGGCGAACAGGGCCTCTGCGTGACGCATGTATTCGCCCATCTCACCGATCAGCCGGCCGTTGACGCCTTCGAGGCCGATCTCTTCGACCATTGGCGACAGCCCTCCGTGCACGAATGCGGTGCCGTTAACAACCACGATGGCGGGCTTGCCCAGGAGCCAGGCGCCGTACTTGCCGTCGCTTGCAAACGCGCGTCGATGGGCGAAATACCCCGCCGGGAATTTCTGCCGAAACAGGGTGGCCAGGCCTTCGGGCGACTGGCCGCCAGGCGCTCGGGCCCGGGCGTACTCCTGGAACCAGCGCTCTCGCTCCCCGGCCGTTTCTTCGTCGGCGAATGCGGCGTATTCGCTCGACGAGACGTAACGCAGATCGCCAACGAGGTTCATCGCCTCGTGATTACCGATCAGCACGTGAACCTTGCCGCCCGCCAAATCGGCCTCGATCTCCAGCTGCATCAGCAGATCCATTGCCCGCCTGGAGTCGGGCCCGCGATCGAGGATGTCGCCGACGATGACCAGATGCGCAGACCCGGCCGCCCACGACAATTGCTCGTCCACGACGCTGGCCTTTTGCATGGCTTCGACCATCGCGTCGTACGCGCCGTGAATATCGGCAACCGCCACGACCCGGGAGACACCGTCATATTGCCACTGGTTGGCCTGCGCCGGCATTGTGGCCAGCAGCAACCAGGCCAGTAGCAACATCGTCGTTACAAGGGCTTTATGCAAAGTGAGCGAATCCCGACTAGAATGACGGCAGCCGCTGGAACTGCCCGTCAAGAGGTTGTGATGCTGTTTCGACATTGGACCGTAGCTTTCGTCGCGTTGTTCCTCGCCGCAGGCGTGGCAAACGCCAAGGATATCAGGGAATACGACCCGCTGTTCTCCGCTCACGACACGCTGAAGATCGAAGTCGAGGGGCCGTTCGCCTTCCTGGCGCGCGAGCGTCCCGACGAGGAGGAGGCCGAGGGCAAAGTCCGGTTCACCAATGCCGACGGCGAGACCATCGAGTTCGACGTGCAGGTTCGCGCACGCGGTAACTGGCGGCGCAATCCCGAGATTTGCGATTTCCCGCCGCTCAGAATCAACTTCAGAAAGTCGCAGACCGATGACACGCTGTTCCACAAGCAGGACAAGATCAAGCTCGTCACCCACTGCAACAACACGAACCGCTACGCGCAGGCTGTCGTCAGCGAGTATCTCGCCTACCGCATCTACAACGCCCTGACCGATTACAGTTTCCGGGTGCGGCTGGTCGACATTACGTACGTCTACACGGACCGCGAAAAATCGGATAATTCCTACGCCGTGCTCATCGAGCACAAGGAACGCCTTGGCAAGCGCATTGACGGTGAGACGGTCATGACCGAGCGCGTGCCGGTCGGCTCGATTTATCCGCAAAACCTGAATCTCGCCTCGATGTTCCAGTACTTCATCGGCAACACGGATTTCTCGCCGGTTGCGGCGCCACCGGACGAAGAGTGTTGCCACAACCAGGCGTTATTCACGAGCGAGGAAGGTCCCTATCGGACGATACCGTTCGACTTCGACCAGACCGGCCTCGTTGACGCCAAGCACGCGGCGCCCAACCCGCGCTTCGGCATCTCGACCGTCAAGGTGCGGCTCTATCGCGGCCGCTGCGTGAACAACGAACTGTTGCCGGAGACGTTGCAGCACTTTCGTGACAAGCGCCCGGAGATCGAAGCGCTGATCGAGAACCAGCCGGAGCTGACGCCACCGACGAAGCGCAACCTGCTCAAGTACGTCGATTCCTTCTACGGCGTCATCGACAAGCCGCGGCGCGTCAAGTACCGCATTACCGACAACTGCCTGTAAACGTCAGTGTTGCAGGTCTTCGGTCAGCCAGTCGTTGACGATCTTGCTGACGCGCGGGTGAATGTAATAGCCGATCGAACTGTGCGGGTTTGATTTGCCGTAGCGCACGGCCAGGTTGTAGATGCGGTAGTCGCGCACCTCGCTGACCAGCCGCTGGTCCAGCATCTTCTTGAAATCGTCGGCCAGCGTATTGTCATGACAGGTGTAGTCATCTTCGGCCGCCACGTTGTGCCAGGAGATCACATTGGTCGGATAGCGCGCGCTCGGATGTTCGCCGGCGCCTTTCAGGTGTTTGCGGATATAGTGGTCGCCCAGCGGTGCGCCGAGCGTTACCCACGCCTCAACCTTGCGCCCTCCATAGCGTGCAACCAGTTGCTCGTCGTGCGACAGCTCCCAAAGCACGTCGTAGGCGATGATGCAGCCGAGCCCGTGCGACATCAGCAAGACCCTGCCATCGCGCCCCAGCGCCTCGCACAGCTTCTTGCGCACCCGCTCGCGCACCTTTTCGGCGTAGTCGGTCTTGCCCGCAAGGTACTCTGCAGCCTCGCGTGACACCATCCGGATCAGCGGCAGCGTCAGCCCGATTGCACCCAGCACCGGCGCGAGCATGTCGGCTGCAAACTCGCGCAACGCGGACTTGCCCGGCACCCGGTCATACTGGCGGATGCTGAACTTCTTGCGTGGCTGGATCTGCCGCAGCGCCGCATGCGCATTGCGGCGATCGCCGATGTCGAGCTTCTGGTCGTAGCGCCTGCCAAGGCCCTCCAGGTAGGCGTTGGTAATGTCGCCGTAATACCCCAGTTCCACCCGTGCCTGTTCCAGCAGCGGCACGGTGTCGGGGTAATCGCGCCGGACGCCGGCGCGCATAGCCCGGTAGGAAATGTCGAGCAGGTCGTCCTCGGCCGGCTTGAAGTCCCGACCGTGCACGACCACGATGCTGCAGTCGCTACTGGTACTCATCCTCGCCTGCATCCCTGCGCGTCATCATCGTCAGGAAACGTCCCGACAGCGTCTTGCCATACTCGAGCCGCCAGATTCCGAGTGTCGCGAACACGAACGCCATCGATATGACGGTCGCCACCCCGAGCGCGCCGATACCCGAGCCGAGGCCGATCGCGATGGCGACGAATATGTACATCGCGTCCGACGGCTGCTTCAGCGCAAACCGGAAGCGCACGGCCGCCACGATCCCCGCCAGGCTGAACGCGAGCGCCAGGCTGTTGAGCACGATCATGGAGATACCGGTAACGACGACCGGCAGGATCATGATCGTCTGTACGAACGACTGGTCGATGCGCCGTGCCCGGCTGGTGATGAAATAGGCCCACGAGACCGGGATCGTCAGGATGATTGCGCCGACGCTGGCGATCGCCAGTTGCACCGCGCCGTGCGGCGAGCGAACCGTCCGCTCGACGGATGAGTAGATGGGCTCGAAGCCGTCCGTGTTGGACTGGGCCAGGAATTCGATGCCGCCAATGGGGAAATACTGGTTCAGCGCCGGGTACCTGGCCAGCAGGTACCACATCGAACCCACCCAGAAGCTGTAGTAAATAACTATCAGCGTCAGCGGAATTCCCAATCCACCGGATCTTCGCACGTTTCTTCTCCCCCTCGGGTTGCGACAAGATACCGCCCGATAATCACTACATCAAATGCCGCGCAGCGTTAAGTCGGCAATGGTAGGCTATGCGGCGTTTTTGACTACGCCCCTAATCCCATGCCCCATTCCGTTCAGCTGCTCGGTATTTCCAACGCCATCGTCGACATTCTCGCGCACGTCGACGAGGACTTCCTGAACGCCGTCGGCGCCGTGCCCGGCTCGATGACTCTCGTGGACATGGACAGGGCTCGCGAGATTTATGCGCAGATGGGGCCGGCAACCGAGATGTCCGGCGGGTCCGTCGCCAACACGATTGCCGGATTCGCCAACCTTGGCGGGTCGAGCGCCTACATTGGCCGGGTCAAGGCCGATCAGCTCGGCGGCATCTTCAATCACGACATGCGCTCACTCGGTGTCGACGTGCGCCTCGATGCCGCGAGCGACGGTGCGCCGACAGCGCGCAGCCTGATCCTGATCACCGAAGACGGGCAGCGCACGATGCAGACCTATCTCGGCGCCTGCACCGAGCTGAGCGTCGCAGACATCACGCCGCAAACCATGGGCACGCCCAGGGCGGTGCTCATCGAGGGCTATGTCTGGGATTTGCCCGAGGGACCGGACCTGACAGCCAGGGCCATCGAGATCGCGAAGCGGAACGGCACCGCGGTAGCGTTGTCATTATCGGATTCGTTCTGCGTCGAACGGCACCAGGACTCGTTCGAACATGCCATTCGAAACGGCGTGGACATCGTCGTTGCCGACGAAGACGAAGTAGCCGCACTGGTCGGTACCGATTCTTACGATGACACGCTCGAGGCCCTCGAAGGGTACGACAACCTGTTCGCGATGACGCGTTCGGCACAGGGCTCGGTAATCGTGCACGGCGACGAACGTATCGTGCAACCCGCGACACCAGTGAATGAGGTCGTCGATACGACAGGCGCCGGCGATGCCTACACGGCCGGCTTCCTCTATGGCTGGGTGAATGACATGCCGCTGTCCGAATGCGCGAAAATCGGTACCTTCTGCGGCACCACCGTGGTGCAGCAGCTCGGCGCCCGTATCGAACCGGGGTTGCTCGACAGCTACTCCTGAGGCACCGCGAGCGCAACCAGGTCGCGGCGGCTGTCATTACGAATCTCGGGATCGGGCGCCAGGAAAACGCGCCGATCGCGCACTTCGTCGACCCAGGGCAGCTCCTGCGGCACGTACTTGTAGTTGCTGCATGTGACGATGTACTGGCCGAATATGCGGAAGAACTCGTTGCTGCCGACGTTGGGATCGTCGATGACGCGCTGGCAATCGCCATGGACGAGCACCCGGCGTCCGAGCTGGTCTCTTTCGACGTTTTCCCAGATCGGTTTTTTCACCGGGGCGCGTGACGGCCGGAACTGTTCGGCAGCGGCTCGGCGCCTGGCGTCGAATACCGGGTTTACGGACCAGGTCTTCTGGCCTTCGGCGACGACGGCAGCGACGACCTCGTCCATTTCCGCGTACCAGTCGGGCGCTGCCGGCGCCGGCTCGTCGGGCGGGTCGTCCGGAACAGTTGACTCTGCAATCTCCGCCAGTTCCGGCAATTCCCTGGGCGTATCTTCGACGATCAGCGGTTCAAGCAGTTCGACAGGCGGCCGTGGCGCCTCGACCTCGGGTGGCGCCACTAGCGTGACTTCGAGCTCATCGATCGGCTTGTCGTCAGCCGTGAATTCGGTCGTGATAATGAAAGTGACGATTGCGAACCCGGCGATGGCCAGGCTCGCGATCAGCCTCGTGCGCGTACCGCGCTGCCAGTCCGGATGGGTTGCGAGCTCCCTATACACCTATCGGGTGCCAGGTCGTCTTCACTTCCTGGGTATCTCGAATCAGGTACGGATGCTGGGCGCTGTCGCTGGCCCAGTCGGTCTTCGTTCGTGCGATGACATGCTTGATGTTGTCGGCAGCAGCCTCCTGCACCGAGCGGGCCACCTTGCGGCCACCATCGCAGTAAACGACCGCGTTGACGTCCATGTGCGATGCAAACTGTCCAGTGAGTTCGTCGCGATAGCCAGTCAGGATATTGACGACGCCGGCGGGAACGTCCGACGCGTGCAGGACCTCGGCAAAACTGACTGCGGACAGCGGCAACGTTTCAGAGGCCAGCACAACGCAGGTATTGCCGCCCACGATCGTCGGCGCGATGTTCGAG
Source organism: Woeseiaceae bacterium (assembly GCA_030066735.1). Lineage (GTDB taxonomy): Bacteria > Pseudomonadota > Gammaproteobacteria > Steroidobacterales > Woeseiaceae > UBA1847. The sequence continues at coordinate 16,821 of JASJBB010000061.1, forward strand.
ATCAGCCCCAGCAGGCCGCTGTCGTTCGGCGCCAGCATCGAGACGACGCCGGTCGGCTCGAGTATCGAGAAATTGAAGTGCGACGAGCTGACTGGGTTCACGGCGCTGAACACCTGCTGGTACTTGTCCGCCCAGCCGGCGAAATAGATCAGCCGGTCGATTGACGCGTCGACCTCTTTGTCCGCCGCGCGCGCCGTGGCGCCTTGCAGCACCAGCTCGCTGATGAACTGCTCGCGCCGTCCCTCCAGCATTTCGGCGATGCGATAAAGGATCTGGCCGCGCAGGTAGGCCGACGCCTTCGCCCACCCCGGCTGCGCCTTGCGGGCCGCAACGACCGCATTGCGGAAATCCTTGCGGCTGCCGCGGCATACGTTCGCGATGACGGCGCCACGCTTGTCTTCGAGCGTGAAATAACGGCCCGACTCGGTGCGCGGGAATTTGCCGTTAATGTAGATCTTGTAGGTCTTGGCGACGCTGAGACGACCGCTGCCCGACTGCTTTTTCGCTGCCATGACTACGCCTCCAGCCTCAGGTAAGCGTCCAGCCCGTGCAGGCCGCCCTCGCGGCCGACGCCGCTTTCCTTGTAACCGCCAAACGGCGAGGTTGGATCGAACTTGTTGAACGTGTTCGCCCAGATGACGCCCGCGCGCACGCTCTGGGTCATCCTGAAGATTTTCGCACCCTTGTCGGTCCAGACGCCGCCCGACAGGCCGTACGGCGTGTTGTTGGCCTTGGTCAGCGCCTCGTCGAAGGTGCGGAAGGTCTGTATCGCGAGCACCGGTCCGAAGATCTCCTCCTGGACAACGCGATTCGACTGCGAGACCCCCGTGAAGATCGTCGGCCGGCACCAGTAACCTTCTTTCGGCACCTTGCAGGAACTCTGGTACATCGTGCCGCCCTCTTCCTGCCCGATGGCAAGGTAACGCTCGATCGTCTCGAGCTGCCGGGCGGAGTTGATGGCGCCGATGTCGGTGTTCTTGTCGAGCGGGTCGCCGACGATCAGCGTCTCCATCCGGTCCTTCAGCTTCTGGATGACCTCGTCGGCCACGGATTCCTGGACGAACAGCCGCGAACCCGCGCAGCAGACGTGTCCCTGGTTGAAGAAAATGCCGTTGACGATGCCCTCCACGGCCTGGTCGATCGCGGCGTCGGCGAAGACGATGTTGGCCGCCTTGCCGCCCAGTTCGAGCGTGTACTTCTTGCCGGTACCGGCCAGCGCTTTCATGATGACGCGCCCGACCTCGGTCGACCCCGTAAACGCGACCTTGTCGACGCCCGGATGACCGACCACAGCCGCACCCGTCTCCCCGGCCCCGGTCACGATATTCACAACGCCGTCGGGCAGGCCCGCGTCGCGCACGACCTCGGCGAGTTTCAGCGCCGTCAGCGGCGTCGTCTCGGCCGGCTTGAGCACGACGGTATTGCCGCAGGCCAGCGCCGGCGCCAGCTTCCAGGCCGCCATCAGCAGCGGGAAATTCCACGGGATGACCTGCCCGGCGACGCCGAGCGGCCGCACCTTGCGCCCCGGGAACGCATACTCGAGCTTGTCCGCCCAGCCCGCGTAGTAGAAGAAATGCGCCGCGGCCAGCGGCACGTCGATATCGCGCGATTCCCGAATCGGCTTGCCGCCGTCGAGCGACTCGATGGCGGCAAACTCGCGCGCGCGCTCCTGCATGATGCGGGCGATGCGGTAGATGTACTTGCCGCGTTCGGCCGGCTTTATTCGCGACCACTTGCCATAGGCTTTGCGCGCGGCCTTGACGGCCTTGTCCACATCGGCCTCGCTGGCGAGCGCCACGCGACTGAGTTTCTCCTCGGTCGCGGGATTGATCGTATCGAAGTACCTGCCTTTCTCGGGCGCCAAGAAGTTACCGTCGATAAAAAGGCCGTAGCGTTTCTTGACCTTGATGTGATCGGTGCTCTCCGGTGCGGGCGAGTATTGCCAACCGTCATCGAAAGCCAGTTTGTTTTCGGGTGTCGCCATAGTTCTGAACCTGTAGGAGCCCGCCCCGGCGGGCGATCAATCCTTGGAGAAATAGTCAGCCGACTGGTAAACGCCTGTCGCCTGTTTTTGCAACTGCATCAGCACGTCGTTCGCCAGCGAGCTGGCGCCGAAGCGGAACCACTCGGGCGTCATCCAGGCATTGCCCAGCGTCTCACGCAGCATGACCAGGTAGTGCACGGCCAGCTTGGCGCTCGAAATGCCGCCCGCCGGCTTCATGCCGACCATGCGGCCCGTTTCATAATAGAAATCGCGGATCGCCTGCAGCATGACAAGCGTAACCTGCATCGTCGCCGCGGGCTGTATCTTGCCCGTTGAAGTCTTGATGAAATCGGCGCCCGCGTGCATGGCCAGGACGCTGGCCCGGCGTACGCGATCGAGCGTGCCGAGCTCGCCCGTTTCGAGGATGACCTTCAGGTGAGCGTCGCCGCAAGCCTCCTTGATCGCAACGATTTCATCGAACACGTGGCCGTACTGCCCGGCCAGGAACTCGCCGCGCGAGATCACCATGTCAATCTCGTTGGCGCCGGCGTCGACGGCCATGCGCGTATCCTCGAGCTTGACCGATAGCGGCGCCTGCCCGCTCGGGAACGCGGTGGCGACGGACGCGATATTGATGTCCCTGTCCCCGAGCGCCTCTTTTGCGACGCCGACCATCGTCGGGTAGACGCAGACCGCCGCGACATGCGGCAGCCCGGGCAGCGCATCGTGCAGGTGAATCGCTTTCTGGCAGAGCTGCCGAACCTTGCCGGGCGTGTCCTGCCCTTCCAGGGTCGTCAGGTCGATCATCGACAGGATCAGCTGCAGCGCCTCGATTTTCGAGGCGGTCTTGATACTGCGGCTCGTGAACCGCCCCACGCGCTCGTTGACACCCACCTCGTCGACGGCGGGCACCCGGCTCAGGTCCGGCAGGCGTTTCGTTGCTTCGACGGCAGTCAGACTCATCGCGGCAGCCTCAGGCAATCACGGTCTCGAGCGCGACCAGGATCATTTCATCGAACGTCGTCGCGCGCTCGTCCGACGTCAGCGCGGCGCCGCTCGGGATGTCGTCGCTGACCGTACAAATCGCCAGCGCCTCGGCGTCGTGCTCGGCCGCAATCGGGAACATACCGGCGGCCTCCATTTCGAGTCCGTAGACGTTGTACTTCGCCATGGTCTCGAACATGGCCGTATCGGGCGTGTAGAACAGATCCGCCGAGAACAGGTTGCCGACGTGATAGCGCACGTCGTGCCGCTCGGCGGCGTCGACGGCCTTCCTGACGAGATCAAATGTGGCGATTGCCGCGTAGTCGTAACCGCCGAATCGAATCCGGTTGATGTTGGCGTCGGTGCACGCGCCCATGCCGATGACGATGTCGCGCAGCTTGACGTCGGGATGCGTCGTGCCGCAGCTGCCGACGCGGATGACCCGCCTGACGCCGTATTCAGCGATGAGTTCCGTCGTGTAGATCGATGCCGACGGAATGCCCATGCCGTGCGCCATCACCGACACCGGGTGGCCCTTGTAACTGCCCGTGAATCCCCACATGTTGCGCACGTCGTTCACGCGGCGCGCGTCGTCAAGGTAGGTGTCGGCAATGTAGCGGGCGCGCAGCGGATCGCCGGGCATCAGCACGGTCTCGGCGAAGTCGCCCGGCGCCGCATTCATGTGTTTGGTGGCCATACGGCATTGTACCTTCAGAGCGTCGCCTTGTTGCCACAGATTCGGCCCATTCGGGGTGCACAAATGCCACACAACAGCGCTATACTTCCCGCACGGATCATGAGGAGAAACACCAATGTGTGGCATAAACACAACAACAATTAAGAAGCCTGCATCGCACCCGCTGCTGGGGGTATTTGCCGCAGTGACGGTGGCTTGCACTGGCCTGTATTCGGGCGCAGTCAGCGCGCAGGGTATCGTGCTCGACGAGGTCATCGTGACCGCGCAAAAACGCGAACAGGCGCTCGAGGACGTACCGGCGTCGGTGTCGGCCATCTCGGGTGAGACGGTTCGCGACCTGCTCGGCGCCGCCGAAAATATTCGCGCGCTGACCAACCGTGTACCGAGCCTCAACGTCGAGTCGTCGAACGGTCGCACGCAGCCGCGTTTCTACCTGCGTGGCCTCGGCAACATCGACTTCGATAACAATGCCGCACAGCCGGTGGGCATGGTGCTGGACGACGTCTTCCTCGAGAGCAACGTCCTGCGCAGCCTGCCGCTTTTCGATATCCAGCGTGTCGAAGTCCTCAAGGGACCGCAGGGCTCCCTGTTCGGCCGCAACACCAACGCCGGCCTGGTCAAGATCGACTCGGTCCGCCCGTCGGACGATCGTAACGCCTACGTCAGCTTCGCCTACGGCGACAATGACACGACGGCAGTCGAGGCCGCGACCAACGTCGAGGCTTCCGACAGCGTCGATATGCGCTTCTCGGCCAAGTACCAGCGCCGCAGCGACTGGATCGACAACATCGAGAACGGACCGGGCGACGACTTCGGCGGCTTCGATGAGTACGCCTATCGCCTGCAATTCCTGTACGACGCGGACGAATCGTTCCGGGCGCTGCTGAAAGTCCACGGCTTTCACCAGGACGGCTCGCAGCCGCAGGTTTTCTATGCGAACGGCCTCGAGGTCGGCAAGAAGGGCCTGCGCAAGGGATTTGACGAGACGATAGCCCGCCACGACCCCGGCCAGGCCGGAATGGAACTCGACCACTTCGGCGCCATGCTCAACCTCGAGTGGGATCTCGACAACTTTACGATCACGTCGATCACGGGCTACGACTCGGTCGAGAACTTCCAGTCGACCGACGTTGACGGCGGCGTTTCGGACGGCTGCTGCGGCACTCTCGGTCAGAGCACGTTCCCGGTCGCCACGGGCGACGGCCTCGACAATCACGACCAGATCACCCAGGAGATTCGCCTGTCGACCGAAAGCGACGACTACTTCTTCCAGGGTGGCGTCTACGTGCTCAATGAAGACATGAAGATCCGCAGCTACGACTTGCTGGCGGATTCTACGACCTGGGTCGATCAGCAGACGGACTCCTTCGCCCTGTTCGGCCAGGCCGAGTTCATTGCATCCGAGGAGTTCTCGATCACCCTGGGCGCGCGCTTCACGTTCGACGAAAAGGACCTCAAGGTCATTCCGGGTCCTAACTCGACGGCGCCTGCCGATTCGATCAGCGTTGACGACGACTTCCTGAGCTGGGACCTCGCCTTCACGTATGACGTCAACGATGACTGGAGCCTTTACGGCCGGCTGGCCAACGCTTCGCGCGGCCCGGTCACCATTGGCCGCTTCGGTTTCGTCAGTTCTGCAGAGACTGAATCATCCGATTCGATCGAGTTCGGGTTCAAGAGCACGCTGTTCGGCGGCCGCGCGCGCTGGAACACGTCGGTTTACGCATTCGTGAACGACGACCAGCAGCTGTCGGCGACGGGCGGCGGCGCCAACGTCAACCGCCTGCTGAATGCCCGCGAGGTCAAGGGCAACGGCATCGAGACGGACTTCGAAATGCTGATCACCGACAACTTCCTGCTGATTGCAAATGCCAGCTACAACAAGACCGAGATCAACGATCCGGATCTTGCCGACCTGGCCTGCGGTTCGGCGCCGAGTTGTACCTACCTGGACCCGCTCATCGAAGCCGGCGGCGGCCCCTTCGGTGAAGACGTAGTCTCCATCGACGGCAACCCGCTGCCGCGCGCACCGGAAGTGATGTACAACATCGCCCTGCAGTACAACCTGCCGGTGGGCGATGGCGACGTCTACTTCCATACGGACTGGAACTACCGTGACGACTCCAACCTGTTCCTGCACGAGTCGATCGAGTTTGTTGCCGACTCGCGGTGGCTTGGCGGCCTTCGCGTAGGGTATCGTTCGGACGATGGACTGGACATTGCACTGGTTGGCCGCAATATCACCGACGAACTCACGGTCGACGGTGGCATCAACTTCAACAACCTCACGGTGTTCATCAACGAGCCCGCTTACTGGGGCGTCGAGTTCCGCAAGGACTGGTAAGCCCCGCACCGATCGGTGTTTGAAAGAGGCCCGGTACCGCTGGTACCGGGCTTTCTTTTTGCCGGTGTTCCTGGTGTCAGGGTGCTCGCCCGCCGGGGAACCGCCGTCGTCCGTCGTCGGCCAGTTGCAAAACCCGAAAATCGACGAGGCCAGCGGACTGGCGCGATCGCAGCGCTACCCGGACGTGTTCTGGGTCGCCAACGACGACGGCCCCTCGGTCCTGTACGCGATCGACAGTACCGGCAAGGATCTCGGCAGAGTCACGGTCAAGGACGCCAGCAATCGTGACTGGGAGGACCTGGCGTCGTTTACGTTTGAAGGCGTGCCCTACCTGGTCGTGGCCGACATCGGCGACAACGAAGGCCGCCGCAAGGACGTGCGCCTGTACGTGATCGAGGAACCCGAGGCGGGCGACGACAAGGTCAAACCTGCCTGGCGCATCGAATTCACCTACCCGGAGGGGCCGCGAGACGCGGAGTCGGTAGCGGTCGACGTCGACAACGAGCGCGTCCTCGTTTTAACCAAGCGCGACGTGCCTGCCCTGCTCTACGCGCTGCCGCTGCGTCCGGGCACGAAGAAGCGTATCGATGCGGAGCGCCTCGGCGTCGTCGCCAGCCTGCCGCAGCCCGGCCGCTCGGACCTCGAGTTCGCTTCCAGGGTCAACAGCTGGCACTGGCAGCCCACGAGCATGGACATCTCCGCTGACGGCTCGAACGCTGTCGTGCTGACTTACGGGGGCGTCTACCTGTACCCGCGCACGGCAGGCCAGGGCTGGCTGGAGGCGCTCCAGCAACCGCCGCGCGTCGTGAGCCGCAGCAGTAACCGGCAGGCCGAGTCCGTAGCTTTCGACACTACCGGTAACTCCATTTACATCACGATCGAGCAGCGCCATGCACCGCTGTTTCGCTTGCCCGTCAGGAAACCCGACCCGGAAGACTGAATCATGCCAAGACGTTTAATGCCCCTCGCAGCAGCCATTACGCTCGCTGCCTGCAGCGCCGGTGAGGCACCTGACAGCCCCCCGCCACCGTCCGTCACGGTGATGGCCTTCAATGTCCAGAATCTGTTCGATACCGTCGACGACCCGGGCAAGGACGACAAGGCCTACCTGCCGATCGAGGCCAAGCAGGACGAAGCGCACATCGCCGAGTGCAATGAGATCGCCGTGGAGTCCTGGCGCAACGAGTGCCTGTACCTCGACTGGGACGACGCAGCGCTCGAGCACAAGCTCGGCGTGATCGCCGAGAGCATACTGCAGGTGAACGACGGTCGCGGACCGGACATTGTCGCGTTGCAGGAGATCGAGAATGTCGCTGTCCTCGAGCGGCTGCGGCAGGAGTACCTGCAGCCGGGCGAGTATCTTCCCGCGATCCTGATCGAGGGCGCGGACACGCGCGGTATCGACGTGGCGTTCCTGACGCGACTGCCACTTGATGGCGATCCGGCGCTGCATCCGCTGGACCTGCCCGCGGACTACGTCGAACGCGAGGGCGATACGCGCGGTCTCATCGAAGCCACGTTCATATTGCCTGACGGCGCCCTGCTCACCGGCTATTCCGTGCACTTCCCGGCGCCTTTCCACCCTACCGAGATGCGCGTCCGCGCGTATGAGCACCTGCAGCAGGTGCGCAACGCGATACCGCCGGAACATAACGTCTTCGCCGCGGGCGATTTCAACACGACCAGCAGCGAGGATGCTGCCGAGGGCCTTCTGGACCGCTACCTGCGGCCGGGCTGGGTCGTCTCGAACGACCTCTGTGAAGGCTGTTCCGGTACCCACTATTACGCCAGGGACGACCGCTGGTCGTTCCTGGACATGGTGATCTTTGCGCCAGCGGAAGACCCGAACACCGCGTGGTCGGTTGCCTCGATTCACATCGCCAACGCCGTGCCGGCCCAGGTCACGGCCGACGGCACACCGAACCGTTATCGCTCGGCCGAGCGCACGGGCGTCTCGGACCACTGGCCCGTCGTCATGACGCTCAAGAAACGTCCGTAAGTTGCGCCCATAAAAAAGGCCAGCCCGAAGGCTGGCCTTTCTTTGCTACTGCAATCGACGCCGGTTAGTTAAACCGGATGTCGAGGCCGAGGCGAATCTCCCACAGTGAACGGAAAGTCTGTACGTCCGAAACGCTGCGAGGCGTGAAGTCCTCGTAGATGTACTGACCGGTGGGTGTCAGGCCGTCGACGTCAACCACGTCTCGCGAGAAGAAGCTGGAGTCGTACTGCCAGCCCCAATCGTCGTTGAGCAGGTTCGTGAAGTTGTAGATCTTCACGAACGCGCGGGCCTTGAGCTCCGGCATGCCCAGCGGAATTTCCTGGTCGATGCGCAGATCGAGGCGCGAACTGCTGTGCGAGTCGATCGAGTTGCGCGAGACGAACTGGCCGCCTTTGAGACCTCTCTTGCGAGTCCAGTCCAGGAACTCCGTTACCGGGAAGTTCGGGTCATAGACCACGTTCGGGTCGTTCGGGCCGTCCGGCACGTACAGCAGGTGACGACGTGAACGGCCTGTCTGGAGGACGTCATCGGAGTCGATCGTGTACGAGTTCGGCTGGCCTTCGCTGTAGTAACCCATCAGCGTGAAGCGCGTCATGTTGTCGCCAAAGAGCTCGTTTGCGTAGCTAAGACGCATCGTCAAGCGGTTGCGAACGACGTAGTTCGACGGGCCCGGGCCCGGGAAGTTGATGTCGTTCGTCGCCAGGTTGTCGAAGCTGCTGCCCGCCGTGAACGAGGTCATCGGGCTGACGTCTCTCGCATCGGTCCAGGCATAGCCCAGCAGCGCGTCGAGACCGAAGTCCCAGCTCTTCTGGAACACGGCCGAGATGACGTGCGCCCGGCTCGTCCGGCTCGTGTTCGTCAACATCAGGTTGCCTTCACCGCGACCTGGAACGGACTGATAGATGGGCGCGCCGACGATCGTCTGGCCGACAATCTCCTGCGTAACGTCGCGGTAGATCGCGCCCTTCTTCAACTCGGTGTACATGTAGTCGAAGTCGGCCGTGATACCGCCCCACGGCATCTCCCACGTGCCGCCCAACGCGTACTTCCATTCGCGCGGCTGCTCGTAGTTCGGGTCGATCAGGTTGTTGAAGAACGTCGAACCGTTGGCTGGGCCGGCAGCCGCAACCTGGTCGAACAGCTCTTGCGGGATCTGGCCGCCCGGCGTACCGGGAATCAGCGGCAGGTAGTCCGCTCCGTTCGGGTCCAGTACCTGGCTGTTACCGAAGTAGTTGCCGCGAACCTGGACGTTCGTCACACCGTCACGGCTCCAGGCGTTCGAGAGCCAGACGTTCGGGTTGCCGCCCGAGAACAGGCCAACGCCGCCACGCAGCGTGAGGTCGCCCGTGACGCCCCAGTTGAAACCGAGGCGCGGCATCAGCACGCTCAGGCCGTCGAGGCCCGTGTCGTTGGGAGTTCCAATTGCGTTCGACAGGTTCTCGTTGAAGTTCGGCGAGTCATCGCTGCGGATCCAGTCGAAGCGCAGGCCGGCAACGAGCGTGAAGTCGTTGGTCGGGAAGTAGATCTCGTCCTGCACATACAGCGAGTGCTTCACGTTGGTGAAGTTGGCCGCCGCGTCGATCGGGTTGTTCGTTCCGCCGCCGCTGCCGTAATAGACGCGGCTCGGGCGACCGAGCACGAACTTGTCGATACCGGAGGTGCCGCAACCGAGCGCCAGGATGTCGTCGTGACGCTCCTGCGCCGTCAGCGCGTCGCAGGCCGGGTCATTACCGGACGAATCGTCCCAGTAATCCCACTCGCCGCCACGAGAGTGCTGCACGAAGATGTTGAACACTTCGAGCTCTTCGCGCTCGTAGCCTGCCGAGAACACGTGGTCGCCGGCCAGCCACTTACCGGACAGCTTGAGCAGCGACGCGTCGGTGAACAGGCGGTTGGCCTGGCGCGAGTCGTCGGCGCCGAGGTAGACCGTATTCCCGTCGATTTCGATCTGGTGGTCGCCAACGTCCTTGGGACCTACCGTCACCTGCGAGTCGTTCATGCGCGTGTCGGTGTAGTAGATCTGCGTCGAGAACGCGTCGGTCCACTGCGAGTCGAGCCACACCGTCGTCGTCTTGGACTCGGAACCTTTCACGTAGAAGTGATTGGCGAACTCGAACTCATCCGGGTCGGAGTCGGACGAGCGGGTCTGGAAGCCGTCGTAGTAATTGTAGATACCGGTCAACGCGTGCGAGTCGCTGATCTGCCAGTCGAGACGCACGAGGTAGTTTTCGGTCTCCTGCGCGCCGTTACCGGGCTGACCGCCCGTGTCGTAACCGTAGTTTGCCTGGGAGGCGTCAACGATGGTCTGGTAGTCCGCCTGCGAGAACCAGGGGCGCTCTTCGCCGTTACCCGAACCCGCGTAGCCTGCTGCGAGGAAACGCGGCTCTTCGGTCTCTTCGTAAGCGGCGAAGAAGTGCAGGCGATCCTTGAGGATCGGGCCGCCGATGCTGAAGCCGATCTTGTCGCGCCTGTAGTCTTCGCTCGAGATGTCCTGCCCGTCGAACTTGTCGTTGATCATGCTGTCGGTCGTGTACTCGTAGAACGCATTCGCCTGGAATTCGTTCTCACCGCGCTTGGTGACAGCGTTGACGTTACAGGCCGAAAAACCGCCGTAGTTGGTGTCGAACGGAGCAAGTTCGACCGACACCATCTGGATGGCGTCGTACGGGAACGGCATGCCGGTCGCCGTGGAGTAACCGTTCGTGTTCAGTCCGAAGCGGTCGTTGTGGCTCACACCGTCCAGCGTGATGCTGTTGAAGCGCGGGTGCTTGCCGGCACAGTTGACCTGGAAGCCGTCTGCCTCGAGGTTCAGCCGCGGGTCGATCGTGTAGACATCTTTGATGTCGCGCGCGAACGCTACGGCGCTGTCGAGATCCTGGAGGCCAAACGTTGCTGCCGGGCCAACCGCGGTCTCGATGATCTCCTGCGCCTGGCCGACCGTGACGATCTCCTCCATCGCGGGACGCAGGTTGATCGCCAGGTTCAACGTGTCGCCCAGTGCGAGCGATGACACCTGGACCTGGTCCGCGCCATCGACGCTGACGACGTACGGGCCACCCGGCGCCAGGCTGGTTGCCAGGAACGTACCAGTCGAGTTCGTCTGGAACGGCCGTGAGATACCGGTGCGCGTATCGGTCACGACTACCGATGCGCCAACTACTGGGCTGCCGGCCTGGTCGAGAACCCTGCCACGAATGGCCGAGTCTGTCTCCTGGGCTTGCGCGAATGCCGGCAACAGCAAGATCGCAGCAAGCGGCAACAGCTTACTGAACATTCTCTTCATCAGATTTCCTCTGCTTTCCGTTTTATACGAATCGTTTTTTCTTGGACGTGCCGCAGGACGTTGGAGCGTTGTCGGACAAATACAACAAACGTCTCGAGCGGCAGACCGAGGATGCACAGTATTGTCGCTCTTTGAATACAACGTGACAAGGTTGTTACTGGCTTGTGACATTGCGGCAAGTGCCTACGTTCGTTGAGAATCTGCAGTCTGAAACGACGCCAAGCAATTGATTATTATTTAAAATTCACGGGTCGGACGCGACGGTCCACTGCGGCCGACTGGCCGGCGCCATAATGTTGTTTTTTTACGACACGGGGCCGGCGGGCACTATCCGGCAAAACATTGCGCATCCGGTCCTTCGTGGACCTCGATTCGAGGCGTCGCAGGATCCACCGGCTCCCCTACGGTCTGGCCTGCTCCCTGCGCTCGCAGGATCGCATCGAGCACAAGATACTTCAGCTCAGCCCCGGTCCTCGAACCCTGCCGACCTGCGGGCAACTGGTAACCGTCGCCGCCCCTGTAAAGAAAATCCGGCAATACGAGCGTGTAGTCACGGTCGTCGATGATCTCGCTCCAGCCTCCGCGACCCGGGACCTGCAAACTCACGATCCTCGACAGCGACTCGCGACTTTGATCCACGCACAGCCGAAATCCGGAGATTTGCGGGAAGTAGCCCTGGCTCGAACCGTCACCGCGGAAACCGGCTTCCATCAGCTGCCGGAACTCCGCGCCGGACACGGTCACGTAGCGCAGGAAAGACGAGAACCCGAACGTTCGCGCGATGTCCTCGAACGTAATGTCGTTCGCGACGTAATCGTCAATGCGCAGCGAGCCGCTGTTGATGAACGCGAAGTCCGCGACCGGTTCTCCGAACGCGCCCCGCATCTGGTCGACGATGAAGTTGGCCCACGCGGCCTCGCGCGTACGGACGGTTTCCTCGGTTGCATCCATGGGAAATGCCGCGGCGCCAACCCGCGCCTCGAGAAACGGGAACTTCTCAAGCAGGCGCTTGCGCCACTTTTCATCGAGCACCGCATAATCGGGATCCGGCGCAATGCCCGTGCCGAGTTCGATGACGTCGGTTGCAACCAGCGGCAATCCGTCCGCGTCGAAATCCAGGTCGATGCGCCAGATAACCCTGGCATTCGACGCACCTTTCATGACGGGCGCCTGCGTTGCGTTACCGGGAACGAACTGCGGTTCATGCTCATGACCGCCAACGATGAAAGCGAGCCGCGGGTAGTCACGCTTGAGCTTCGCCATCCGGGCGTCTGTCCACAGGTGCACGTGTGTAATGCCGATGATCGCGTCCACGCCCTGCTCGTCGAGTGCCGCTATCGTACGCTCGGCCACCGCCAGGTAATCCGGATCGGTGGGCACGTAGTCACGGTCGTTGCCACCGTCGTTGGCATGCAGCGTCACCGAGAAAACGCCGATTCTCCTGCCAGCGGCTGCGAAGACGAAGGCGCTGCGCAACGCGTCGTCAACCGCCGCGTCGCCGGTCCGGAAGACCACATTGTCGCTGACCCAGTCGAACGTAGAGGCGCTGACTGCATTGACCAGTGACTCGGGCGTGCGCCGGTCGAACTCGTGGTTGCCGAGCGTCACGTACATCGGCGCCAGCGCGTCCAGGTAGTTCATGGCGTCGACCATTTGCAGGCCGTTCCAGAGCTGGCTCTCGAGCGACGGATAGAGAAAATCTCCACCGTGCGTAATGTGCACCTCGCGGCCCTCTGCCTGCAGGTCCTTTATCAGCGTCACCACCCGGCCGAAACCGCCGCGCGCGCCGTCCTCGACGGCGCCAACGCGATAGGTGTCGTTGAGATGCAGAAAGGTCAGTCCCGTTGGCGTGTCTGCAGTAGACTGAGCAGTCGCGGCGCAAGCCGAAACTACAAGTAGTACTGCAAGCAGGAAGCCCGAAATGCCGAATCGTTTGTTCATCGTTTTTGTTGCCAGTCTGCTCGGCGCCGCGTGCACGACGCAGTCGGTGACGCATTCACCCGAAGACGACCTCGGTATCCTCTGGGTGAAGCATGCCGCCGAATACCCGGCGATCACGAGGCAAGTCTACCAGTCTGCGCAACAGGACCTCGATGCATTTATCGCCGACGAAAGCTGGACCGCGATGCCGGGTCATCCCGTCGACACGTCCCTGCCGCCGGCCGTAATTCTCGACGTTGACGAAACCGTCGTCAGCAACGTCGACTTCCAGCTCGCGTTCGAGCGGCCATTTACCAACCGCAAGATGTACGACTATTTCCAGGAACACGATGCTATCCCGGTCGCCGGCGTCGTCGAGTTCGTCGCCGCCGCGCGCGCCGCCGGCGTGACGGCGTTCTTCGTCACCAACCGCCCCTGCGAGCGCATCGAAGGCGTGCCCGGCGACTGCCCGCAGAAAGACTGGACGATCGGGGAGCTGCGCTCGATCGGCATCGAGACCGATGCCGATCACGTTTTGCTCGCCGACGAGCAGGGCTGGGACCGCGCCAAGATCGCGCGCCGCGAGCACGTCGCCGAGAACTACCGTGTCATCATGCTGTTTGGCGACGACCTCGGCGACTTTTCGCCGTGCGTCCGCAGGACGCTGTACGGCCCCTGCACCGAGCCCGCGACGAAGGAGAGCCGCGCGCAGATCATCGAAGAGCACAGCGAGCGCTGGGGACACGGCTGGTACATTCTGCCCGGACCGATGCACGGGTCCTGGACGTCGTTTGCTGAGTGACGGCACGTCGTTGCGAGCCCGAAGGGCGCGGCAACCTCTTGATATTGTGGTAAATTCAACGGATTGCTTCGTCGCTGCGCTGCTCGCAATGACGTAGTCTGCCAATAAGGGGGAAGAACGATGGCGAAAGTGAAATGCGGCCTCATCCAGATGTCGCTCAAGGGTGATGGGGCAATGGAGCCCGATGCCATTCGCGACGCGATGATCGAGGCACATATCCCGTACATCGAGGATGCCGCCAGCCAGGGCGTGCAGGTCCTCTGCTTCCAGGAAGTCTTCACGCAGCCGTATTTCTGCCCGAGCCAGGACAGGAAGTGGTACGCCGCCGCCGAATCGATCCCCGACGGCCACACGACGTCACTCATGCGCGAGTACGCGAAGCAGCACAACATGGTCATCGTGGTGCCGATTTACGAGGAAGAAATGCCGGGCGTGTACTACAACACGGCGGCCGTGATCGACGCCGACGGATCCTTCCTCGGCAAGTATCGCAAGACCCATATCCCGCAGGTCGACCCCGGCTTTTACGAAAAGTTTTTCTTCAAACCGGGCGATTCGGGCTGGCCGGTATTCGACACGGCCTACCTGAAACTGGGCGTATACATCTGCTATGACCGGCACTTCCCCGAAGGCTGGCGCGCGCTCGCGCTGAATGGCGCCGAGTACATCGTCAATCCGTCGGCGACGGTTGCAGGGCTGAGCAAGTACCTCTGGGAGCTCGAACAACCGGCATCGGCGGCCGCCAACGGCGTCTTTATCGGCGCGATCAACCGGGTCGGGTCGGAAGAGCCCTGGGCAACGTCCCACGACATGGGCGAGTTCTACGGTTCCAGCTACATCGTCAACCCGCGCGGTACGATCGAGGCACAGGCGAGCTACGGCGACGACGAACTGCTGGTGCACGAGATCGATCTCGACATGGTGCGCGAGGTTCGCAACACCTGGCAGTTCTTCCGCGATCGTCGCCCCGAAACCTACGGTCCGCTCACGGATGAGTGAATCGGTCAGCACCGTGCGCACGGTCGGCGAGCACATCGAGCTCGACGTCGGCGATGACCTCAGAAACAGCCCGCGCTACAACGACGACATCGCGCCGACCCGTGCCGAGCAGCGCACCTGGTCGCGATGGAACGTCGCGGCGCTCTGGGTCGGCATGGCGATATGCGTACCGACCTATACGCTGGGCGGAGTACTGACGGCCTACTTCGGCCTGTCCGTCTCGGAAGCGCTCTGGACGATCCTGGTCGCCAACATCATCGTGCTCATTCCTCTGACGCTGAACGCCTTCCCGGGCACGCGTTACGGCATCCCCTGCCCCGTCGTGATGCGGGCATCGTTCGGCATCATCGGGTCCAACGTGCCGTCTTTGATCCGCGCCCTGGTCGCCTGCGGCTGGTTCGGCGTACAGACATTGTTCGGCGGCATCGCGATCCACCTGTTGTTGTCCGCACTGTTCCCGGCGTGGGAAGCGCTCGGCGGCACGGGCGAGGTCATTGGCTTCTTCATCTTCTGGGCCGCGAACATCTCGATCGTCATCGGCGGCTCGGAGTCCATCAAGCAGCTCGAAGCGCTCGCCGCGCCGCTGCTGCTGGCCGTCGCCATCGGCCTGATCTTCTGGGCCACGCCAAAGGTCTCGATCAGCGACGTGCTCGCCACGCCCGCCACGCGCCCGGCCAGCGCGTCGTTCTGGGGCTATTTTTTCGCAGCCCTCACGGCAATGGTCGGCTTCTGGGCCACCTTGTCGCTGAACATTCCCGACTTCAGCCGCTACGCGAGATCACAGCGGTCGCAGATCATCGGCCAGATCATCGGGTTGCCATTGACGATGTTCCTGTTCGCCGGCCTTGGCGTGGTTCTTACCGCGGCGTCTTACGAACTCGTTGGCGAGACGATTTCTGATCCCATCAACCTGATAGGCATGATCGAGAGCCCGTTCTGGGTCGTGCTGGCGATGCTCGTCATCATCCTCGCAACGATCTCGACAAACACGGCGGCCAATATCGTGTCACCGACCAATGTCTTCCAGAACATCGCGCCGAAACTGATCAACGAGAACAAGGGCGTAATCCTGACCGGCATCATCGGCATTGTCCTCATGAGCTGGGAGTTGCTGAAAAAACTCGGGCTGATCGAGACGGACGTGTCCGTGGAGGGGCTGTACTCGAACTGGCTGATCGGTTACTCGAGCCTGCTCGGCCCGATCGCGGGCATCATGGTGGTCGATTATTTTCTTGTAAAGAAACAGCATTACGATGTGATCTCGCTGTACAAAGACGGCGCCACTTACCCGGCCTGGAACCTGCCCGGGTTTATCGCTTTCCTGGTGCCCGTTACGCTGACGATCATCGCAATCATCATCGGCAACACCAGCTGGTTTTACGGTTTCTATACTTATGGGTGGTTTACGGGATCGATTCTGGGCGGCCTGATCTACTACTTTGTCGCAGGCGGCCACTCGAGGAGTGAACAATGACGGTACTGATCAAAGGCGGCACGGTCGTCAACGCTGACCGGTCGCAGCGCGCCGATGTCCTGTGTGAGAACGGCCTCATCACGGCGGTTGGCGAAAACCTGGATGCGCCGCAGGGCGCGACCATCGTGGACGCCGGGGGGCAGTACGTGATGCCGGGCGGAATCGACCCGCATACGCACATGCAGCTGCCGTTCATGGGCACCGTGGCCAGCGAGGACTTTTACTCGGGCACGGCGGCCGGGCTTGCCGGCGGCACCACGATGATCATCGACTTCGCCATTCCGGCGCCGCAGCAGAGCCTGATCGAAACCTACGACCAGTGGCGCGAATGGGCCGAGAAATCGGTGGCCGACTACACCTTCCACGTCGCCATCACCTGGTGGGACGACTCGGTGCATGCCGACATGGCGACGCTCGTCAACGAACGCGGCGTCAACAGCTTCAAGCACTTCATGGCCTACAAGGGCGCCATCATGTGCGACGACGAGGTGCTCGTGAACAGCTTCACGCGCGCCCGCGAACTCGGCGCCATCTGCACGGTGCATGCCGAAAACGGCGAGCTCGTGTTCCGCCTGCAGAAAGAGATTTACGAGAAAGGCGTCACGGGGCCCGAAGGCCACCCGCTGTCTCGACCGCCCGAGGTCGAGGGCGAGGCGGCCAACCGCGCTGCCCGCATCGCCGAGGTGCTCAAGGTGCCGTTGTACATCGTCCACAACTCCTGCCGGCAGTCGCTCGAGACGATCACGCGGGCTCGCAACGAGGGCCAGCGGGTCTTTGGCGAAGTCCTGGCCGGGCACCTGCTGATCGACGACTCGGTCTACCTGAACGAGGACTTCGACACGGCGGCCGCGCACGTCATGAGCCCGCCGTTCCGCTCGCCCGAACACCAGGCCGCGCTGTGGCAGGGCCTGCAATCGGGCAACCTGCAAACCACGGCCACGGACCACTGCTGCTTCTGCGCCGACCAGAAAGCCGCGGGCAAGGACGACTTCCGGCTGATCCCGAACGGAACCGGCGGTGTCGAAAACCGCCTCGAAGTGCTCTGGGAGCACGGCGTCAATACGGGCCGCCTGACGATGAACGAATTCGTCGCGGTCACCTCAACCAATGCCGCGCAGATCTTCAACATCTACCCGCGCAAGGGCAGTATCTCGGTGGGCGCCGACGCTGACATCGTCGTCTGGGACCCCGAAGCGACCAAGACGATCTCGGCGAAGACGCATTTCCAGAACGTCGACTACAACATCTTCGAGGGCATGACCGTAACCGGCTGCGCCTCGCACACGATCAGCCAGGGCAAGGTCGTATACGCCGACGGTAAACTCGACGTCGAGCGCGGCGCGGGCCGCTACATCGACCGGCCGGCATTCGCGCCCTATTACGAGGCGCTCAATCGTCAGCTCGACCTGGCCCAGCCGGTCGCCGTGAAGCGCTGAAGCGCCGACCCCATGGCCAGCCATCCGGACATTCGCTCCCACCGGCTCGACGCGGCCGAGATCGACCGGAATTTCGTCGACCTGCACCCGCCGCTCAAACGCTCCGAGGCGCTGATCGAGGCCGATCGCTGCTACTTCTGCTTTGACGCACCCTGTACACAGGCGTGCCCGACCGGCATCGACATCCCGGCGTTCATCCAGAAGATCCGCTCGGACAACATCCGCGGCTCGGCCCGCACGATTCTCCAGGAAAACATCATGGGTGGCATGTGCGCGCGCGTATGCCCGACCGAGGTGCTGTGCGAGGAGGCCTGCGTGCGCAACACGCATGAAGACAAGCCGGTCGAGATCGGGTTGCTGCAACGCTACGCCACCGACCCGGTCATCGACGCCGGCACGCAGCTCTTCGCGCGTGCGCCGGCCACCGGCAAGCGAGTGGCCGTGGTCGGCGGTGGGCCCGCCGGGCTCTCCTGTGCGCACCGGCTCGCGATGCTGGGTCATGACGTCAAGGTATTCAACCGCGACCCGAAGCGCGGCGGTCTCAACGAATACGGCATTGCCGCCTACAAGACGGTTGACGACTTCGCCCAGAAAGAAATCGAGTACATCCTTGCGATTGGCGGCATCGAATTCGAGGACGGCGTGGCGCTCGGCAAGGATTTTTCAATGGCTGCACTGCGCGATGCCTACGACGCCGTGTTCCTCGGCATTGGTCTCGCGCTCGTCAACGACCTCAAGATCGACAATGAGGATCTGCCCGGCGTCGAAAATGCCATCGACTACATTGCGCAACTGCGCCAGGCCGGGGACAAGTCGACGTTGCCCGTCGGCCGCAACGTCATTGTTATCGGCGGCGGCATGACGGCGATCGACATTGCCGTGCAGTCCAGGCGACTCGGCGCCGAAAACGTCGACATCGTGTACCGGCGCGGACCGGACGACATGAGCGCGTCGGAGTTCGAGCAGCAGCTCGCGCGAACCAGCGGCGTATCCGTGCACCACTGGCTGCACCCCAAGGCCATGCATGGCGCCGGGCACGTCGAGTCCGTCGAGTTCGACAAAAACGGTCAGCCCGTGACCATGCCGGCCGACGTGGTCTTCAAGGCGATCGGCCAGCGGCTGGCCGACAGGGAACTCGCCGGCGAACTCAGGGGTATCGACCTCGACTACGGCCGTATCCTTGTCGACGAAGACCAGGCGACCTCGCTGCCCGGCGTCTGGGCCGGGGGTGACTGCGTGCTAGGCGGCGACGACCTGACGGTGAGCGCCGTGCAGCACGGCAAGATAGCCGCGCTCGCGATCGACCGCCACCTGGGAGGCAAGAATGGCTGACCTGACCTCCGGCTTTCTGGGCATCAAGTCCCCTAACCCGTTCTGGCTGGCGTCCGCGCCGCCGACCGACAAGGCCTATAACGTGAACCGTGCGTTCGAAGCCGGCTGGGGCGGCGCCGTCTGGAAAACGCTGGGCGAGGCCGGCCCGCCGATCGTCAACGTCAGCGGACCGCGTTACAGCGCGTTGCACAGTAATGAACGCCGCGTCATCGGCTTCAACAACATCGAGCTGATCACCGACCGGCCGCTCGAAACCAATCTCGAGGAAATCCGGCAGGTCAAACGCGACTGGCCCGATCGCGCTGTGGTCGTTTCCGTGATGTTGCCCATGAACGAGAAAGCCTGGGCGGACCACGTGCCGATGATCGAGGATACCGGCGCCGATGCGCTAGAGCTCAACTTCGGCTGCCCGCACGGCATGTCCGAGCGCGGCATGGGGGCAGCCGTTGGGCAGGTCCCCGAGTACATCCAGATGGCGACCGAGTGGGCCAAGGCTGCGGCATCGATTCCCGTCATCGTCAAGCTGACGCCGAACGTGACGAACATCCTGCCGCCGGCCAAGGCGGCAAAGGACGGCGGCGCCGACGCCGTATCGCTGATCAATACCGTCAATTCGATCATGGGCGTCAACTACGACACCCTGACGATGTACCCCACCACCGACGGCAAGGGCACCCATGGCGGTTACTGCGGCGAAGCCGTCAAACCGATTGCCCTCAACATGTGCGCCGAGATCGCGCGCACGGCCGAGACTTCCGATATCCCGATTTCGGGCATCGGCGGCATCACCGACTGGCGCGATGCCGTCGACTTCCTCGCATTGGGGGCCAGTAACGTGCAGGTCTGCACGGCGGCCATGGTATACGGCTTCAAGATTATCGACGACCTGACCGATGGTCTGAGCACGTTCCTCGACGACAAGGGTATGACATCGGTCGACGAACTCGTCGGCAAGGCTGTGCCGTCGGTCACCGATTGGCAATACCTCAATCTCAACTACGTGGAAAAGGCCGTCATCGACCAGGAGCTTTGCATCAAGTGCGGCCGCTGCCACATCGTTTGCGAAGACACCTCGCACCAGGCCATCACCCATACCGTCAATGGCGAGCGCCGTTTCGAGGTTATCGATGACGAGTGCGTCGGCTGCAACCTGTGCGTCAGCGTGTGCCCGGTCGACAGTTGCATTACGATGACGCACGTCCCCGACGACGAGCCACCGCTCGACTGGACGCGGCACCCGAACAACCCGATGAGGAAATCCTGATGACCGACGACGAACTGCTCGACCTCGCGCGCGAGGTGCGCGACAAGGCGCACTGCCCGTATTCGGGATTCAGCGTCGGGGCAGCACTCATCGACGAAAACGGGGCCGTGCACCTCGGCTGCAACGTCGAGAACGCCGCCTACTCGAACGTCAGTTGCGCCGAGGCCGGTGCAATCAGCGCCATGGTTGCGGGCGGCGGAACTCGGATCGTCAAGATCGCGGTCGCCGGCGGCGGCAGCGGCGAGAAATCGAGGGCCTGCACGCCGTGTGGCGGGTGCCGCCAGCGTATCGACGAGTTTGCCGACGAAAACACCCGCATCATCGTCAAGGACAACGACGAGAACTGGCACAGCTACTCGGTGGCCGAACTGCTGCCATCGTCCTTCCACTTGTAGGCGCGGCGCGCTCGTTGCATGAATAGCGAGGAAAAACAGCGGCACTACGACCGGGCAGAATCGCTGCTTGCGGAACAGAACTTCGCTGCCGCCGTCATCGCGGGCGGCATAGCGACCCTCCTCGCCGCGACCGCCTATGGCATCACGGTCGCTACGTGGCCCATTGCTCACGGATTCGCGGCAGCCGGCGTCGGAATCTTCATTGGATTTACGATCGGCTTTCTGGGGCGGGGGATCTCGACGAAGTTTCCCGTGATTGCGACTGGCTTCACGATCGCCGGCCTGCTTCTGGGCAACCTGTTCAGAGTCGTGATGGTGCTGGCGATAGCATCGTCGACATCGCCCATTGACGTGCTCCGGAACGAGTCCTTGTCGATGCTCACGGAGCGGGCGATGTCCCACTTTTCCTTTGTCGGCCTGGTCTACGGGTTTGTTGCAGTCGTTGCCGCAGTCTTTCTCGCCAGAAGGCCGCTGTCCCGCGCGGACAGGCTAGCGATCGGACTGTTCGAAACGAGGGGCTACGAATAAGGGTGCTCGAATTTCGGCGGAGTTCCCAGCCCGCCGAATCCGCCTCGAAGAACATGTAGCGCAAGCGCCCAGTAAAGAGCGGCCACGCCGAGGTAGGGCCCCATCAGACCATCCGGCAGCCACACCATTGTGATCAGGTCCGGGGTGATGGGAACGTCATGCTCCATCGGCAGGAAAGCCGTATAGCTGAGCGTGGCGCCCATGGTCGCGTGGAAGAACACGGCGACCAGTATGCTGCCGTTCGATTTGTTGTACGCCCAGGTGAACAGGATGGTCCAGGGCACGATGAAGAAGGCCGCCCAGATCGCCGGCACGTTGTGCATGCCGGTTCCCAACCAGTATGTGGGTGCGTGCCAAAGCAAGTGCAAGAACGCTATCAGCAGCGTTGCCTTCAGCGGCGTCGTGATGTGCTGGAGCCGCTGCAGCGCAAACCCGCGCCAGCCGAACTCCTCCCCCAGTCCGGGAATCAGCAGCTGCTTGATCATGACTGACGCGACCCACGCCCAGCCCCAGAACTGCGGGTCAAACTCGATCCCGACGGCCAACGAGCCAAGGAAACGCCCTGCGAGTCCTATCGCCAGGAAGAACGCGAGCAGCGGCAGGAACCACCTGAACCCTGTCCGGGCATCGATACGGGCAAAGAAACGTCTCAGGCCGGCTTTGCCGTAGAACAAGGCGGTAATTGCGACGGCTGCGAGCGTGGGGCCCCAGACACCGAGAATCAGGAGCGGCGACTCGGCATCACCCAGGGCCAGGACGATTGCAAACAGGCCCCACGAAAATGCGAATGTTGTCAGAAAGAATGCTGCGAGTTGGCGGCGCAGCTGCGCCCGCGCTCCTGCGGGTAACGTTCCGTCCACAATGCCCCCTTGTTCACGATTGATTGTCGCTGTGGCTAATTGATGCCTGGGAAGCGGGATCGGATGCAAAGACAGGGAATGGCCGGCTCAGATATCGACCTCGGCGATAACCTCCTGCAACAGGGCTGCCGATTCTTCGAGCGCGGCCAGTTCCCCCTGCTCGAGGTTCAGGCTGATCTGCCGGCACACCCCGTCTGCGCCGACGAGCGTGGGTACGCTGAGACACACGTCGCTGATCCCGTACTGCCCGGTCAGCAGCGAGCTCACGGGCTCGATCGAGCGGCGGTTGTCCAGGATGATGCCGACCAGCGTAGAGATCACCATGCCGATTGCCCAGTTGGTGTAACCCTTCGCCTCGATGATCTCGTAGGCCGAATTGCGGACCCTGGCAACCAGGTTGTCCATGTCTTCATCGTTCCAGGGAATGCCGAGGATCGCCGAACGCACCGGGCTTTTGCCGCCGATTGTCAGGGTGCTCCAGGCCGCGAATTCCGAGTCACCGTGTTCGCCGAGGATGTAGCCGTGAACAGAACGCGGGCTCACGCTGTAGTACTCGCCGAGCAGGCTGCGAAACCGCGTGGTGTCCAGCATGGTCCCGGTACCGATGACCCGATGATGCGGCCGGGCGCTCAGCCTTTGCATGATGATGGTGAGCACGTCGACCGGATTGGATGCGACAACGACGATCGCATCCGGCGCGTATTTGTCCAGCCCTTCGGCGATGCTGCGGAAGATCTTCGCATTGCGATTAAGCAGGTCGAGGCGCGACTCGCCTGGTTTCTGCGAGGCGCCGGCGGTGACGACGACAATCTGGCAACCGGCGAGATCCGAGTAATCGCCCGCCTGCACGATGATGCGGCCAACGTAGGCCTGCCCGTGCATCAGGTCCAGCGCCTCGCCGCGGGTCCGTGTTTCGTCCACGTCCACCAGGACAATCTCGCTGCAGTTCTTCTGCACGAAGAGCGCGAACGCTGCTGCCATGCCGACATTGCCGGCGCCAATGATCCCTACGCGTTGAATACTCAAAACGCTATTCCTCTGTTTTCCAGATCGCCCGCCAGGGCGGGCTCCTAAACCAGGGCCATTACCTGGTCACGGTTCGGCAATGACGGCTGTGCGCCGAGTTTCGTACACGCGGCCGCGCCGGCCGCACACGCAAATTCCAGCGCCTGCTGCGGCGACTGGCCTTCGACCAGCGCGACGGTGAGCGCTGCCGTAAACGTGTCGCCGGCCGCGGTCGTATCGACCGCTTCGATACGCGGCGGCTTCGCGACCGCAATGTCCTCGCCACCTTTGCTGATGGTCGCGCCGGCCGCACCGACCGTGGTGGCTATCATCCCCGGGCACGCGTTCAGGGACTCACCGTACCAGGCGGACTCGATCTCGTTGACGATTACGAGATCTGCGCGCTGCAAGACCGTGACGTCGACCTGCTTGGCGGGCGCGAGGTTGACGCAAAAGAAGCCGTCGAACTCGGCGGCAGCCCTGGCGACCGTTTCGGTGGGCACTTCGAGCTGGCAGATCAGCGCATCGGCCGCCGGCACCGACAGCACCTCGGGAGTCAGGCTTCGATTCGCGCCCGGCGCCACGACGATGT
The DNA here is from genome assembly GCA_030066735.1 of Woeseiaceae bacterium. GTDB lineage: Bacteria > Pseudomonadota > Gammaproteobacteria > Steroidobacterales > Woeseiaceae > UBA1847. The sequence continues at coordinate 40,719 of JASJBB010000061.1, forward strand.
GGTTTTCGCCCGATGGGGCCACCGCGATCAAGGCCGTGCCCGTAGGCGCGTCGGCCGCAACCCGCAAGTCGTCCAGGCCGACACCGCCATCCCGCAGCAGCGCCAGCGCCTCCTCTGCGGCCGCATCATCGCCGACGCAGCCGATCAGCCGCACATCGGCGCCCAGCCGTTTCGCAGCCAGCGCCTGGTTGGCGCCCTTGCCGCCGGGAAACCGGTTGAGCACGGCGTCGGTTACGGTCTCGCCGGGCGCCGGCAGCTTCTTCACGGTCGCGACCAGGTCGAGATTCACCGACCCAATGACTGCAATGTTGCTCATGTCACGTCTCCGTACCTGGCGAGCCGCTCCGTCAGCAACTCGTAGAACCCGTCACTATCGACCTGGTACACCCAGTGGACGTTCCGCGGCCGGTCGGTGACATGCCAGAAGTCCACGGCCGTGTGTCCCAGCGTAAGGTCCGACTGCGTCTCGACGGCGACGTTGCAGTCCTTGCCCGTAAACAGCCCGGGTTCGATCAGGAAGGCTACCGTGCACGGATCATGCAGTGGCGCGCCCGGCGCGGAGTACTTGCTCATGTCGTAGCGCTCGAAAAACCCGATCATGCCGGCCACGGCGTCGGCTACGGGATTGTCGAGCGCGCGGATGCGCTCGATGCGCTCTCGCGTCGAGAGCACCTGGTGCGTCACGTCGAGGCCCATCTGCACGATCGGCCGGCCGCAGCGAAACACGATGTCCGCCGCCTCGGGATCGACAAGGATGTTGAACTCGGCAGAGGGCGTTCGATTACCACCCTCACGCATTGCGCCGCCCATCAGGACGATGCGCTCGATCTTCGGCAAGACGCCCGGCTCGCGCTCGATGACCGTGCCGATGTTCGTCAGCGGCCCTGTCGGCACGAGCGTGATCGAGCCGTCGTCGGCCGCGAGCAGGGTTTCGATGATGAAGTCCACGCCGTGCCGGGATTGCAACGGCGTATCGGGTTCGAATATGTCGATGCCGTCGATGCCGGTTTCGCCGTGGATGTACTCCGCGGTCCTCAGCGGCCGGCGCATCGGCTGGTCGCATCCCGCGAATACGGGCGCCTTACTGTCCGCGATGTCGCACATCATGCGCGCGTTGCGGTGGGTCAGTTGCAGCGGCACATTACCGCCGACCGTCGTAATGCCCAGCACATCGAGCTCGGGGGAGGCAAACGCGAGCAACAGGGCGACCGCGTCGTCCTGCCCCGGGTCGCAGTCGATGATGATCCTCCGCGCCACCGCGTCAGAACGTGAGCATCAGTCCGGCGAGGGCCGCACTCATCAGGTTGGACAGCGATGCGGCGAGCACGGCCTTGATACCGAGTACGCCAATCAGTTCGCGCTTCTCGGGAACCAGCACGCCGAGACCGCCGAGCAGGATCGCAATCGACGACAGGTTGGCGAAACCGCACAAGGCAAACGTCGTGACCGCCACCGTGCGCGGGCTCATTCCCGCAAGGTAGTCGTTGAGGTGCGAGAACGCGACGAACTCGTTGAGAATGAGTTTCTCACCGAACAGCGCGCCCGCCGCCTGTGCCTCTTCCCACGGCACGCTCAGCAGGTACATCAGCGGCTGGAAGATCTTGCCGAGGATCAGCTGCAGCGTAACGCCTTCGACGCCGAACAGGCCGAACAGGCCGCCGATGAGGCCGTTGAACAGGGCGATCAGGGCGACAAAAGCCACCAGCATGGCGCCGATGTTGACGGCCAGCTTCAGGCCGTCACTCGTACCCGAAGCCGCGGCGAGAATCACGTTCTTGTGCTGGCTCGGCTCCATCTCGAACTTCTCGGGAGCGCTCGCGGGCGCGACTTCGTCGTCGGGCATGATGATCTTGGCCATGAGCAGTCCGCCCGGCGCCGCCATGAACGCCGCGGCCAGCAGGTACTTCAGCTCTGCGCCCATGAGGGTATAACCCGCCAGTACCGTGCCGGCGATCGATGCGAGCCCCGATACCATGACGGCGAACAACTGCGGCTCTGTCAGGCTGCGCAGGTAAGGTTTTACGACGAGCGGCGCCTCGGTTTGGCCGACGAAGATATTCGCGGCCGCATTCATGGACTCGACCGTCCCGGTGCCGATGATCTTGTGCAGTGCCCCGCCAACGCCCTTGACGACCCACTCCATGATGCGCAGGTGATACAGGACCGACATCAGTGCGGCGAAGAAAATGATGATCGGCAGCACGTTGATGGCAAAGCTGAAGCCCACGATATCGGCATCGGCCAGTGGGCCGAAAACCATATCGATGCCGGCGTTGGCGAATTCGATAACCGCCAGTACGCCCTTGCTCAGCATGCCGATGAACGCCTGGCCGCGATCCCAGAACAGCACGATGGCGGCGACGACGGTCTGCAGCGCGAATGCGGACCCGACGATACGAAGGTTGATGGCCTTGCGGTTGCTCGAAAACGCGTAAGCGATGGCAAGAATCGCGATAATGCCCAAGATGCCGATGTAGTTGCCCACGTCCCTACCCCCGTTTGTTCTTGTTTTTACGCGGCGGCCTAAGCATACCGCAAAGGCCTGTTCAGCCCGATATTTTCTCGTGGACGACAGGCGCGGCTCGCGTCGCCTCTTCCTGGACCGTGCAAGCCTCGAGCAGCAGCCGTTCCGCGAGCGCGGCGTCATCGTCGCTGGCCGCATGAATCACCGCGAGCGGTGTCTCGCCGTCCAGCAGGGTGCCGATACGGGCCACGTCACTGAAGCCCACGGAGAGGTCCAGCGCCTCACCTACCTGCCGGCGACCGCCTCCCAGTTCGATAATGGCGTTGCCGACGGCGCGAACGTCCACCGCCGCCAGGAAACCCGACGCATGTACCGCTCTCGTGACCGGCGCCTGCGCAAGGTGCTTGCCATCGTTCGCGACGAAGCCCGCGGGTCCACCCAGCGCCACGCACATTTCGTCAAAACGCTCGGCGGCCTTGCCGCTCGTCACCGCCTGGCCGCAGCGATCGAGCGCCTTGTCGAGATCGCTCTCCATACCGGTAAGCAGCAGCATCTCGGCACACAGCGCCATGACGACGTCGTCGAGCCGCGAGTCGCGGTACTCGTTGCGCAGGTAGGCCATTGACTCGGCAATCTCGAGCGCATTGCCGGCCGTCGTGCCGAGCACTTCGTTCATGTCGGTCAGCACGGCGCTCGTCCGGAGGTCGGCCTGCGCCGCGGTCGCGATGATGCTCCTGGCGAGGTCGACCGACTTGTCGTGGCTCGGCATGAACGCACCGCTGCCGACCTTGACGTCCATGACCAGCGCATCGAGGCCCGCCGCGATCTTCTTCGACAGGATCGAGGCCGTAATCAGGGGGATCGACTCGACCGTGGCCGTCACATCGCGAATGGCGTACAGGCGGCGGTCCGCCGGCGCAAGGTCGGCCGTCTGCCCGATGACCGCGCAGCCAACCGACTTGACCACGTTCCTGAACGTCTCGAAATCGGGCGCCGTGTTGTAGCCCGGAATGGCTTCGGCCTTGTCGGTGGTGCCGCCCGTATGGCCGAGACCCCTGCCCGAGATCATCGGCACGAAGCAGCCGCACGCGGCAGCGATCGGCGCCAGCAGGAAGCTCACCTTGTCGCCCACGCCGCCGGTGGAGTGCTTGTCGACGACAGGACCGTCGAGTCCCGCATCGCTCCAGTCGAGCACGGTACCCGAGCGCGACATGCCGATCGTGAGCGTCGCCGCCTCCTCGAACGTCATGCCGTTCAGGAAAACCGCCATCGCCAGCGACGAGACCTGCTCGGCGGGCAGCGACTCATCGGCGAGGCCGTGGACGAAGAACCGGATCTGCTCGGGCGACAGCTCCGCGCCGTCGCGCTTGGCGCGAATGACGTCAGTAAACAGCACCGGTCAGGTGCCCAAAAGAAGAATGGCGCACATGGCGCCATTCTCCACGTTGCGCGTTGAAGCGCAAACCCCGGCCACCGGGCCAGGGCATTTATCAGAAGCGTTTGCCTACCGAGATCGAATACACAAACGGGTTGATGTCGACCGTACCGAGCTTGGCGCCGTCCAGCTTGGCGTCGGTTTCGATGTTGATGTAGCGGAAATCGAAGTTGATGACCCAGTCGTTCTGCAGCACGACGTCAGCGCCGAGTTGCGCCGCAAAGCCGAATGAATCGTCCAGGCTGAGGCTCGAGGCGGCCAGGGGTCCCGTGGTGTCCGTGCTGAAAAACGTCGTGTAGTTCAGGCCCAGACCGACGTATGGCTGGAATTTACCGTCGGGCAGGAAGTGATACTGCCCAGAGAACGTCGGCGGCAGGTGGTCCGTAGAGGCGACCTTGACGCCACCCAGCTCGATGTCGTGGCTGAAGGGCCACGCCGCGAGAATGTCGAACGCCCAGTTCTTGGTGAACATGTAGGTACCGGTCAGCGTCAGGCTGGTGCCGTCGTCGACCTCGATCGTTCCTCCCGGGCCGAGGTCCAGGTTGTTGCTTTCCGGGGCGACCATGCCGACGCCGGCGCGCAGGATCCAGGAGCCCTCCTCATGGGCCGTGGCCGGTGCAGCGATCATCAGCGCGACAACAACGGCCGCGACGAGAATAGTGAAGCGTTTCATGGTGATTTTCCTTGTAGGCGAGTGTTTCTGTGCAATGGCACCACCGCCGACGAGGCCGGGCAATGCGGGCTTTCACGTACGTGGATTAGGGCAGAAACCCCCGCAGCGGAAGCTCGTCGCTCCGCTGCAGCCAGTTGTTCGCCGGGTAATGGCAGGCCTGGTCGATGACGTGCAGCGTATAGGCGTGGCGGGACCTGTCGGACAGGTTGGGCCCGCTGTAATGCGGGGCGCGGCCGTCGAAGACCACCAGTGTGCCTGCCGGCGCCTCGGCAGGCACGGTATCGGCAAGGTCGAATGGAGTGCCGTCCAGGATCTCGTTGACCAGTCGGCCCTGGTCGTTGCGGAAGTTACGCTTGCGGAGGGGCGCCCGGTGCGCGCCCGGGATAAAGCGCATGCAGCCGTTCTCTGTCGTGGCGTCCTCGAGCGCGAACCAGAAGCCCACGCAGGATTCGGGCTCGGTGTAGATGTAAGTGGAGTCCTGGTGGCAAACGACCTCGCCACCGATGCGCGGCGGCTTGAAGATGTACATCGACTGGATGATGCCCGGCTGCTCGAAGCCAAGGCTGTCTGCGACGCCTGCCAGTTCGGGCGTGCGCGAAAACGCGTCGAAGACCGGGTCGAGGTCGTGCATGGCGTGGCCGACCTTGTTCAGGCTGTCGACCTTCGCCTGGCGCAGACTGCCGTCGGCGTCGAATGCACCGGCTTCGAGAAAGAACCGAATCTTGTCGCCTGAAGTGATGAAGTAGTCGTCGGCCTGGTGCGCGTCGCTGGTCGTCGAAAACACGCTGCGCACCGTGCCCGGATCAAACGCGTCGACCATTTCCTGCATGCGTTGCCTGAGCGCCTTGCAGGCTTCGAGACTGACGAAATCCCGCAGAATCAGCACGCCGTGTTCCTCGAAGTCCGCCAGCATCCCGGGCGTCAGGATTCCCGCTTTCGGCGCAGCATATGTTGGTAAATCTACGGACATGAATGCCAATGCAAATCCCTGCGGTTTAGCTATAGTGCAGTTTAGAACACCGAAACGATAGTAATGAAGAAATCTCGGGTTCGACCACTATCCACTAGGGGGATCAAGAATGAAGAAGAAACACCCTGGCGCCTATTGGTGGGCGCCTGTACTGCTCACGCTCGGCCTGCCGCAGCTCGCGTCTGCACAAGACGATGAAGACTCCCGGTTCGAGGAAATCACGGTAACCGCGACCAAGCGCGAGGAAAGCATCTACGAAGTGCCCATCGCCATGAGCGCCTTCCAGGGCGACAACCTCGCCGCTCAGGGCATCACCGACATCACGGACATCGGCAAATTCGTGCCGAACATGAACGTTACCGGTTTCTCGGCCGGCCATGTCTCGTCGGTGAACCCGTTCATCCGCGGCATCGGCCTGCAGGATCACCTGATCCTCACCGACCCGGGCGTCAGCGTCTACGTCGATGGCGTCTACCTGGGCCGTCAGGTCGGGCAAAACTGGAGCCTGTCCAACATCGAGCGCGTCGAAGTCCTGCGCGGCCCGCAGGGCACGCTGTACGGCCGTAACTCGATCGGCGGCGCCGTCAATATCATCACCAAGACGCCGGGTTCTTTCGACGGCTCCCGCGTTGGTCTCGAGATCGGCTCGCGGGGTCGCCTGAACGGCGACTTCTATGGCGACGCCAACCTCACGGAAAACTTCGCCGTTTCATTCACGGGTGGTTACAAGAGCCGCGACGGCCTCGGCAAATTCGTCAACCTGCCGAACGCCGACGTCGAAGTCGGCGAGTCGCAGGAAGTTTTCGGCCGGCTGGCGTTCCGCTATTCGAACGAGAACTTCTCGATCGTGGTCGCCGCTGACGCGAACGACCTCAAAGGCGGCCTGCGCCCGTATACGACGCTGATCGACGAACTGCCGAACGGCGCGGTCTACCAGGCCGGCTACCGCAATTCGGATGTCGCCTCCAACGTGTACAACAACAACACGGGCCAGCAGAGTCAGACGCACGTGAGCAACTCGGCAGAAGGTCTGTCGATCACGGCCGACTGGGAATTCAACGACAACCTCTCAGGCCGCGTCATTGCGAGCACGCGCTCTTCGGAATACAAGTCGGGTCTCGACGACGACGCGTTCTTCGACGATTTCCTGTCATTCCCGGAAACGGGCGAGGCCGACCAGGACTCGTTCGAATTCCAGGTGAACGGCGACTTTGGCAGCTGGGATTTCGTCTCGGGCATCTACTACTTCACCGAAGAAGGCGAAAACCGCCAGGTCGATTACACGTTCAACGGCGGCGCCCCCTCGTTCTTCCTCGTGGACCAGGACGTCACGAGCCAGGCGATCTTCGCCAATTTCGGATTCGACCTCTCGGACACGGTCCGCATTGCAGCAGGTGCGCGCTACACCGAGGACGAGAAGGACGCGTTCACGCAGTGCTGCATCAACCCGCAGGACGACGGCTCGGCTGACTTCGACGAACTGAGCTGGGACATCTCGATCAACTGGGACCTGAGCGGCGGCCTGAGCCTCTACGGCGCCATCCAGAATGGCTACCAGTCGGGCCAGTTCCCGGCGCGGCCGTTCTGCCTGTTCGGTGCTCCGGGTTGCTTCCAGGCCACGGACAACATCACGGCCATCAACTTTGAAGCCGGCATCAAGGGCCAGCCTACCGATTGGCTGCAGATGAGCGCCGCGGTCTTCAATACCGAGTACTCGGACCTGCCCTACCAGGTCAGCACGACCGTCGGCGGCGGCTTCTCGACCGTCAACCTGGTTGTCGACCAGACGTCGTTCGGCTTCGAGTGGGAAAGTACGGCGTTCTTTTCGGACGACTTCCTGCTCCACTTTACGCTCGGCTACATCGATGTCGACGTCGAGCGGCAGCAGGGCGTGAAACCGGTGGCGCCGCTGACGCCTGAGCTTACGTACTCGCTGAGCCCGGAATACCGTATTGCGCTCGGCAACGGCGGCACTGTGACACTGCGCGCAGACTACGCGTATCGCGACGAGATGTGGGGCGAGCCGAGCTCCGACCCGGGGCGCTTCACGAAGATCGAGGACCGCAGTCTCCTGAACGCGAACATCGCTTATCGCACGCCGGATGACAGCATGACGATTGCCGTGTACGGGCGAAACATTACCGACGAGCGGTATTCGAACGCCAAGCTGAACACCGGCGACTATGTCTTGCGGATCATGAGCAATGACGCGAGCGAGTTCGGCCTGAGCATCACGAAAGACTTCTGATTCACGACAATCAGCGGTAGCGAAGAGCCGGCCACCGGGCCGGCTCTTTTGTGGCGCGGGGAATCGCGGGGCCCGATGCTACAATTGCGCGACTAGGAGCGCCGATGACAAGAATAACTTTCTGTTTTATAACGATTTTAATGGCAATGGCCCCCATCGCCTGCCAATCGCAGGACTCGATCGACCTGATCGTGCAGGGCGATCACCTGGTGACGATGGACGAGGCGATGACCGTCATCGAGAACGGCGCCGTCGCGATCGACGATGGCGTCATCCTGGCCGTTGGCCCGGCCACTGAGATCAGCGCCTCGTATTCGGCTGCCAAGGTGCTCGCCGGGGACAATCGCATCGTCATGCCGGGACTCGTCAACGGCCACTCGCATGCCGCGATGACCCTGCTGCGGGGCGTCGCCGACGACCTCGCCCTCATGGACTGGCTCAACAACTACATCTTCCCGGCCGAGGTCCAGTTCGTGGACGCCGAGTTCGTCCGCATCGGCACCGAGCTGGCGTGCTGGGAAATGATCCGCGGCGGGACAACGACCTTCGTCGACATGTATTACTACCCCGATACGATCGCCGGGGTCGTGGACAGCTGCGGCATGCGCGCGCTGATCTCGGCGACCGTCATCGACCAGCGCAGCCCTGACGCCGAGGACGCCGGCGATTCTATCCGCAAAGGCAGCGGCTTCATCGAGCGCTGGCTCGGCAAGAACGATCGCATCACGCCGATCTTCGGCCCGCACGCCAACTACACGCTGAACGCGGACCAACTCAAGGCGACGCGCGCGGCGGCCATGGCATTCGGCGTGCCGATCAGCATCCACATGTCCGAATCGCCGTTCGAGGTGCAGTACTCGAAGGACACCTACGGCGTGACGAGCATCGAGCTGTTCGAGTCGATCGGCTTCTTCGAGGGACCCACGATTGCAGCCCACGTCGTGTGGCCGACCGATGCCGAAATTCCGATCCTGGCCGAGCGCCGGGTCGGTGTCATTCATAACCCGACCTCGAACATGAAGATCGCATCGGGCATCGCACCCGTTACCGAGATGCTGGCCGCCGGCGTGCGCGTCGGTCTCGGCACCGACGGCGCGGCCAGCAACAACGACCTCGACATGTGGGAAGAAATGCGGCTGGCGGCGTTCCTGCAGAAGGTCGAACAGATGAACCCGGAGGTGCTGTCGGCGGAGACCGTACTGCGCATGGCGACCAGCGGCGGCGCAACGGCAATCGGTCTCGGCGACACGATCGGCTCGCTCGAGCCCGGCAAGCGAGCCGACCTGATCCAGGTCGCCTTCGAGGATGTGCATCACATTCCGACCTATGACGTCGTATCGCACCTGGTCTACGTCAATGACGAGCAGGACGTCACGTCAGTCGTTGTCGATGGCGCTGTTCTCATGGAGGAACGTCGGATGTTGACTATCGATACGCAGCGCGTCACGCGCGAAGCGACCGAACTCGCCGCGCGCATCCAGAGCGCGCTCGAAGAGAGGAACCAGTAATGCTAAGGAACGTACTTGCGCTCGTCGCAGGCCTGGTTGTTTCTATCGGCGTGGTCAAAGTTGTTGAGATGATTGGTCACACGATATGGCCGCCGCCCGCCGATCTGGATTGGACTGATGGCGACGCTATACGAACCTACACGTCTCAGCAGCCATTTCTGGCACTCTTGTTCCCAATTCTTTCCTACTTCCTGGGAACCATTGCGGGACCGCTCATCGCCTGTCGGATAGGCACAGCTCGACCGCTTTTGTTTGTTGGGGTAATCGGTATTGTCATGCTCGCAGCAACGATCGCAACCCTGATTTGGATTCCGCACCCGATCTGGTTCTCGGTCCTTGCAATTGGAGCGGTGATTATCGGTGGGTGGCTGGCCTTGCAGCTGGCATGCCGGCGAACCGGGGAACCCGCCGCCTAGCCGCGGGAATCGAGGAAGCTCGTGCCGTACTCGGTCGGCGGCAGGCCGAAGAACGACGCCACGGTCTGCCCGATATCGGCAAACGTCTCGCGCTTGCCCAGCGCGCCGGGCTCGATGCCCTTGCCATACGCCAGCACCGGGATGTGCTCACGGGTGTGGTCGGTGCCCTGCCAGGTCGGGTCGCAGCCGTGATCCGCGCACAGAAACAGGATGTCATCGTCCCGCATGACATCGAGAATTTCGGGCAGCCGCCGGTCGAAGTACTCGAGGGCTTCCGCGTAGCCGTCCACGTCGCGGCGATGGCCGTACAGCATGTCGAAGTCGACGAAATTCGTGAACACCACGGTGCGATCACCCGCGCTCCCCAGCGCGTCGAGGGTGGCGTCGAATAACGCGGCATTGCCGCTCGCCTTGACCTTCTTCGTTATGCCCTTGTGCGCATAGATGTCGGCGATCTTGCCGATGCTGATGACGTCGCCGCCTGCAGCCACCAGCTTGTCGAGCACGGTATCGGCATGGGGCGGCGTGGTCAGATCGCGGCGGTTGCCCGTGCGCACGAAGGTGTCCGGGCCGTCGCCGACGAATGGCCTGGCGATTACGCGACCGATGTTGTACTCGTCGACGAGTTCGCGTGCGATGTCGCAGAGCTCATAGAGCCGGTCGAGCCCGAAGGCGTCCTCGTGAGCGGCAACCTGGAAAACGCTGTCCGCGGACGTGTAGAAGATCGGCTTGCCGGTACGCACGTGCTCGTCCCCGAGTTCGGCAATGATCTCCGTGCCCGACGAATGACAGTTGCCCAGGTAGCCGGGCAGGTTCGCGCGTTCGACCAGCGCGTCGAGCAGCTCCCGGGGGAACGTGTCCTGTTTTTCGGCGAAATAGCCCCAGTCGAACATCACCGGCACGCCCGCGATTTCCCAGTGGCCGCTTGGCGTGTCCTTGCCGCTCGAAAGCTCTTCGGCAAAGCCGTAGGCGCCGATGATATCGGCATCGGTGATCGCCCCGTCGGGAAACTGGCCGGTGCTGTCGCGGCTGGCGTGGTAAAGGCCGAGGCGTGCGAGATTGGGCAGGGACAGCGGTTTGCCGGCGGCGGCGCGCTCACGGGCTATGTGGCCGAACGTGTCCGACCCGGCGTCGCCGAACTGCGCGGCATCGGCCGTAGCGCCGATGCCGAATGAATCCAGTACCAGTATGACCGCTCGGCCCATGAGTCCCTCATCACGCCTGCAGGGCAAAGAACAGCCCGGCGAGCGCAGCATTCATCAGGTTGACGAGTGTACCGCCAATCACTGCCTTTAGACCAAGTCTGGCGATATCGTGCCGTCTCTCGGGCACGATCGCACCAAGCCCGCCCAGCAGGATGGCGATTGACGACAGGTTGGCGAAGCCGCACAGCGCAAACGTGACGACCAGCTGGGTGTGTGCAGACAGCGTCTCCTTGATCTGCACGAATGACAGGTAGGCATAGAATTCGTTGATCACGAGCTTCTGCCCGATCAGGCTGCCTGCCGCCGCCGCCTCGGCCACGGGCACACCGATGATCAGCGCGATCGGCATGAACAGCTTGCCAAGCAGCCATTGCAGGGTCAGGTCTTCGATACCGAACCAGCCGCCGATGCCGGTCAGCGCACCGTTGACCAGCGCCACCAGCGCGACGAACGCGATCAGCATGGCGCCGACGCTGAACGCAACCTGCATCCCCGTCATCGCGCCATTGCCGATGGCTTCGAAGATATTCACGGGTTTGTCGGTCTCGCCCACGTTCTTCGGATCGAATGTCTCCTGGCGCGGCTCGGTTTCCGGGATCATGAGCTTGGCCATGAGCAGGCCGCCGGGCGCCGCCATGCAACTGGCCGTTATCAGGTACTTCAGCTCGACACCGAGCTGCGCGAAACCCATCATGACCGCGCTCGCGATCGTTGCGCACCCGCCGACCATCACCGCGAACAGCTCCGACTCGGTCATGTCCTTCAGGTACGGCCGGATCACGAGTGGCGCGTCAGTATGGCCCACGAAGACGTTGGACACGGCCGATATCGACTCGGGATGGCTGGTCTTCAGCAGCCGGTGCAGCCAGCCACCCACGGTGCCGACCACAACCTGCATGATGCCGAGGTAGTAGAGCACCGACATCAGGGCGCCGACGAACACGATGACCGGCAACACGTTCAGGGCAACCGTGAATCCCAGGTTCTCTTCGAAGTTCTCACCGAAAACGAACCTGACGCCGTCCATCGCGAAGTTGAGGACGTGGCGGACGCCGCGCACGGCGGCGTCGAGCACGACGCCACCCTGCGGCACGTAAAGAACCAGGGCGGCGATGGCCGCCTGCAGCAGCAGCGCGGTACCAATGGTCCTCCAGTTGATGCTGCCGCGTGCGGTCGACGCGGCATAGCCTATGCCGAGCATCGCGAGCACCCCGGCGATGCTCGTGAGAATGGTCATCAGTGGTGTGGCGTCTCCGGCTCGAACGTGCTCTCGCCATAGTACTCGGTGCGCGTGTCCTGGACGTACAAGCCCTCATAGGCCATCAGCCAGATCAGCACGATGATCGCCACCGGCGGCCCGAGTATTGCGATCTTGAGTGCGAGCCGCTCCCAGCCCATGTGCATGAAAATCCAGACAATGCCGCCGGCTTTGGCAAACATGAACAGCAGGATCAGGAAATGCCGCAGCGCGCCCCGGTCCATGAAGTCGGTCGCATAGGAGAACGCGCTCAGCACGAACAGCGCGCCCCACATGATCCAGTAAATCTTCAGTGGATGTTGTTGTCCTTCGGCAGCCATGCGGGCGCTCCTTACCAGAGATAGAAGAATGCGAAGATGAAGACCCAGACGAGGTCAACGAAGTGCCAGTAGAGGCCGGCGATCTCGACGATCTCGTATTTTCCGCCGCGTTTCTCGTAGAAGCCGCTTCGGACCCTGAAAGCGACCACCAGCAGGTAGATAACACCGGCAGACACGTGCATGCCGTGGAAGCCGGTAATCATGAAAAAGCTCGCGCCGAACTGAGCGGCGCCGAACGGGTTTTCCCAGGGACGCACGCCTTCCATGATGAGCTTGGTCCACTCGAAAGCCTGCATGCCCACGAACGTCGCGCCGAGGGCAGCCGTCGCGACCATCAGCCAGAATGTCTTCTTGCGGTCCTTGCGATAACCCATGTTGACGGCGAGCGCCATCGTGCCGGACGAAGTGATGAGCACGAATGTCATGATCGCGATCAGCAGCAGCGGCACGCTTTGACCGAAGACGGTCAGGCCGAACACCTCGGACGGGTTCGGCCACGGATCGGTCGTGGAAATCCGCACCTTCATGTAACCGACCAGGAAGCAGCTGAAAATGAACGTGTCCGAGAGCAGGAAAAACCACATCATCGCCTTGCCCCACGGCATGCCGAAGACCTGCTTGTCCCGCGACCAGTCGTGAACGACGCCCGCGCTGCCTTGTGGTTCCGCTACTGCTTCTGACATAGATAACCCCGGATAGTGCGAATTGGACCTAGGTCGCCAACATGAAACCGAACAGCACGAGCCAGACCAGCAACAGGAAGTGCCAGTAGATCGTGCACAGCTCCACACTCTGCTTCACGGCATCGGCCTCCCGGCCGCCGAAAGCCCTCGCGGTCGCCCGCAGCCACACGTACATGCCGCCCAGGATGTGCAGGCCGTGAACCGCGGTCAACAAATAGAAGAACGCATTCGACGGGTTGAGCGTCAGCGTCTGGCCCGCCGCATAAAGCTGGCGCCACGCCACCACCTGGCCGACGAGGAACGCGATCGTCAGGGCGCCCGTCACCAGCAGCCCCGACCGGATGCGCGCCGCGTCGCCGCGGACGGCCTGGTTGCGTGTCCACTGGAAGGCGGCGCTCGCCAGGATCAGGATCACCGTGTTCGCCCACAGTAACCGCGGCTCTGTCATCGGGATCCAGTCGCCAAGCTCCATGCGCAGCGCATAGGCACTCAGTATCAGCGCGAAGAACGACGATACGACGGCGAGAAACGTGACCAGGGCGACCAGCTTCGGCCGCGCGTTGAACGGCGCCTGGTAGGCGGACTCCTCGACGGCCTCGGCCACCCACGGCTGGGTGTTGAAGGACTGCTTCAGGAGCCATCCGAGCAGCGTGGCAAGCATGATCGCCAGGATGATGAGCCCGATTTCCATCTAGGGTTCACCCCGGGCAATGGGACGCATTCTGCCGGAGCCGGTTGATGCGCCCGGCAAGGCAGAACTCGCGCCGTGTAGCACCGCTACATTAGCGAGTGATAACGCCGCCGGCGGTACAACCGGCCCGGCCCAACGGGTTGGCGCTGAGTGAGCGCCACTCATCGTTACTCGTCGTTCATTTGATCTGACCAAACATCTCTCCTCGTGCCTCGATTGGCGCTCACTCAACGCCAACAGAATTCGCCCCATTGCCCGGGGTGAACCCTCAGTGCTCTGCGACCCCGTGCTGACGTCCGGCCGGCGCCTCCTCGGGCGGCACGTTCTGCGGAATAAAGTCGTCCGGGTAGCCCGGCACGCTGTAGTCGTAGGCCCAGCGATAACAGACCGGCAATTCATGGCCCCAGTTGCCGTGCTTGGGCGGGGTATCCGGCGTCTGCCATTCGAGCGTCGTCGCCTTCCAGGGATTCGGGTCGGCCTTCTTGCCGCTCTTCAGGCTGATAAAGACGTTGACGAAGAACAGGATCTGCGTGAACGCGACGAACAGCGCAAAGATCGTGATCCACGCATTGAGATCCTGTGCCGACGCCGGCATGAAGTCGGTGTCGCCCATCGCGAAGTACCGCCGCGGCACGCCCTGGAAGCCGAGGTAATGCATTGGCAGGTATATCGCGTAGGTGCCGAGGAACGTCATCCAGAAGTGCCACTTGCCGAGCGTCTCGTTGTACATCCTGCCCGTGATCTTGGGCCACCAGTGATAGATTGCGCCGAACACGACGAGAACGGGCGAGACACCCATCACCATGTGAAAGTGCGCCACGACGAAATAGGTGTCCGACAACGGCAGGTCGATCGTCACGTTACCCAGGAACAGCCCGGTCAGACCGCCGTGAATAAACGTAAAGATGAACCCGATGGCGAACAGCATGGGCACGCGGAGGTGGATGTTGCCTTCCCAGAGCGTCAACACCCAGTTGTAGACCTTGAGCGCGGTCGGCACCGCGATGATCAGCGTGGTGGTGGCGAAGAAGAAGCCGAAGTACGGGTTCATGCCGCTGACGTACATGTGGTGCGCCCAGACGATGAAGCTCAGACCACCGATTGCGATGATGGCCCAGACCATCATGCGGTAGCCGAAAATGTTCTTGCGCGCGTGCGTCGACAGCAGGTCGGAGACGATGCCGAACGCGGGCAGCGCGACGATATACACCTCGGGATGACCGAAGAACCAGAACAGGTGCTGGAACAGGATCGGGCTACCGCCCGTGTAATTCTCGGGCACCTGCCCCATCGAGCTGATCGCCGGCATGAAGAAGCTCGTCATTACCGTCTTGTCGAGCAGCATCATGATGGCGCTCACGAGCAGCGCCGGGAAGGCCAGCAGGCCCAGGACCGTCGCAATGAAGATGCCCCACACCGAGAGCGGCATGCGCATCAGCGTCATGCCCTTGCAGCGCGCCTGCAGCACGGTCGTGACGTAGTTGAGGCCGCCCATCGTGAAGGCGATGATGAAGACGCCCAGGGACGCCAGCATCAGCAGGATGCCCCAGTCGGTGCCCGGGGTGCCCTGCATGATGGCCTGCGGCGGGTACAGCGTCCATCCGGCGCCCGTCGAGCCGCCCGGCACGAAGAAGCTCGCGAGCAGAATGATGACCGACAGCAGGTAGACCCAGAAGCTGAGCATGTTCATGTACGGGAACACCATGTCGCGCGAACCGCACATGAGCGGGATCAGGTAATTGCCGAAACCGCCGAGAAAGAGTGCCGTCAGCAGGTAGATCACCATGATCATGCCGTGCATCGTGACGAACTGGTAATAGTTTTCGGGAGTAATGAACGAGAACGTGTCCGGGAAGCCCAGTTGCAGCCGCATCATCGCGGACAGGATCAGGGCGATGACGCCCACGAATATCGCCGTTATGCCGTACTGGATCGCGATGACCTTGTGGTCCTGGCTCCAGATGTACTTGGTGATGAACGTGTCCGGATCGTGATGTTCCTCTTCGTGATCGCGATCGGCGATAGCAACGTATCCCATGGGCCTGTCCTGCCTTAGAGCGTGTTGATGTAAGCGACGAGGTCCTTGACGGCCTGCTCATCGCGAAGCGACTGGGCCATGAAGCTCATCTGGAAGCCGTAGAAATCGGTCGGGTGTGCGCCGCGAACGCCGTCGCGGAAAAGGGTCAGCTGGCGTTCGATGTACCAGTCGGTCATGCCCGCGAGGCGCGGCGCGTTCAGCGCCTGGATGCCCATGCCGTCGTCGCCGTGGCAATAGGCGCACAATCGGTAGGAACGCTTGCCGTTGGTCGCATCGCCGTCGACCGTGTGCGGCGCCGGCGCGTCGGGGAACGTCCCGATGTAGGCGATGACGTTCTCGACCGCCGCATCGTTGACCAGCGTTGCCGCCATCGGCGCCATCTGCTGACCGTAGGTATCGTCCGAACTGGACCCGCGGATGCCGGCCTTGTAGCTGTTCAGCGCGTTGCGCAGGTACCAGGCGTCCTGGCCGGCGATCTTGGGCGCATTGAGCGGCGCCAGGCCTTCTCCCTGCTGCCCGTGACAGGCCGTGCAGACGGCGTAGTTCGCGGCGCCGGCGGCGGCATTGCCGCCCGGGCGCGCATTGAGTTCGGCGTACGTCGGCTGGGAAGCCAGCCAGGCGTCGTAGTCTTCCTGCTCGTCCACGATAACGGCGCCGCGCATGGCGAAATGGGCGATCCCGCACAGTTCTTCGCACAGCACTTCGTAGCGGCCGGTCTTCGTCGGCGTCAGCCACTGGAAGGTCTGCATGCCGGGGACGAGGTCCATCTTCACGCGAAACTCGGTTACCGTGAAGTTGTGCAGCACGTCCTTTGATCGCAACAGCCACTTGACGGGTTTGTCGACCGGTATGTGCGCCTCGGGATGATAGACGAGCACGTCATCCTGGCCGTTGGGATCGTCCGGGTCCATGCCGAACGGGTTATCGTTGGAGATGCGTTCGGCGTCGACTTCGCCGAACTTGCCGTCCTCGCCCGGATAGCGGTAGGTCCAGTGCCATTGCTGACCGACAGCCTCGACGACGTGCGCCTCTTCGGGCACGTCGACAAACTTGGCCCAGACGAACAGCCCGGGGGTCAGCATCGCGGCAACACCGACCGACGTGAGGACGGTCAACCAGGTCTCGAGTTTCTTGTTCTCCGGCTCGTAAGTCGCCCGCGCGTCTTTCTTGTACCGGAACTTGACAACGCAGTACGCCATGAACAGGTTGACCGCGACGAATACGGCGCCTGTGACCCAGAAGGTGATGTCGATGGTGAAATCGACCATCGACCAGTTGGAGGCAAGTTCGGTGAACGTCCAGGGGCTCAGCACATGGAAGATCAGTGAGCCGACCACGAGAAGAATCAAAACAACAGCTAAAGGCATACCCCCGTATCCTTTTGTTGCGACCTGATTGTAAGACGGCCAGCCGATGGCTGAGCCGGAATCTTCTTATACTTGTTGCCGCAGCATACTAGAACAGTCGCTCGATGTCTTGCCTTACAGCCTGCTCGGCTTTTTCGAGATCCGACTGCAGGTTCTCGTACTCCTCTTCGAGCGGACTCACCAGTACAGCCGTCTCCGCCTGCCATTCGATCGTCGGCAGCAAAAGCGGCGGCGACGCCGGTTCGGTCGTGGGGGTTCCCGGGCCCGGACTCTGCAGGTTAACGAGTGCGATCACCGCGATCGCGGCAGCCACGCCGGTCAGGCTGCTTGCCCACCAGAATGTCACCGGGCGCGCCTTGCGTTCGGGTTGCCGGGGTTGCTGTGGCGTAACGTTTTCGAGCGACGCACGAATGCGATCGTCGAGTTGCTCCGAGATCGTGGCGTCGATGCGTTCGGCGTCGTCACGGAGTCGATTGGCGAGCTTATCCATAGGCCTTACTCTTTTCGTCAGTAGCGGGAGCAGCAAGTTCCGCCTCGAGGGTCTTGCGCCCTCTCATGAGGTTTACCTTGGTCCAGGAAACGGACCTTTCAAGCACCGCGGCAATGTCGTTCACCGACATGTCCTCGACGTAGCGCAACCACATGGCCGTGTACACCTCGTCGGACAGTCTGCGCCGGGCCGACAGCCAGAGATTCTGGCGGTCCTGGTGCTGTATGCAGTGGCTCAGCGGGTCGTTTTCCTCGTCGCTGAGATCGCCCAGCTCCACGGTATCCGCCGTTTTCAGTTTCGCGGCGTTATTAATCGCGATTCGATACAGCCAGGTGCTGAAGCGCCACTGCGCGTTATAGCTGTGCAGATAGCGATAGGCATTGATCAGGGTGTCCTGCAACGCGTCCTCGGCATCGGCATAGCTGGCCGAGCGCGTCAGCAGGAAACGCAGCAATCCCTCGCGATAAGCGCTCACGAGATCGGAAAAGGCTGCGGCGGAACCTTTTCTTGCCGCTTCGATGAGTGCCGTTTCGCTACTCACATCAGTCGATGGCGGCGACCACGACTTCCGGGTCAAGGGCTACGCGAATCGTCAGCTTCTTGTCGTCGACGTCGACGTTGGTGTTCTGCAGGAATGACGCAACCTCGGGGTCCATGTCGTCATTGAAAACCTGCAGGCTGATCAGCCCGCGTACGATGCTGGCCAACGACTCCGCCATCTCGGGTTCCGCCGTGACCAGCTGCGTCTCGATCGAGATCTTGCCCTGCTTGTCGGCGACCACCAGGGCGGCGTGCTTCGTATTGCGCAGGATATTGGAGTTCCAGGCACCGTTGCCATCCAGGCCCGCCGTGTGCGCGCCGGCCTGGATCAACCCACGCTCGGCGCTCAGCACGAACAGCTGCCCTTTCTCGGACCTGGCGCCCGAAATGCGGCCCTTGTTATCCAGCAACTGTTCCATCTTCGCGCGCGTTGCCGTGACCAGGAGCTTGTTCCTGACGGCAAAACTCAGGTACACGCCGTTGTCGAACGAATCGACGTCGATATCGATATTCTCACCGTCAAGGTCGATGTCATCGTTATCCTTGATGTGATAGAACGCCTTCTTCCCGGAGCCGTACCGGTCCATCGAGACCGACGACGCGCCCATCGCCACGATCTTGTCTTCGGTCTGCTGGCTGATATTGCCTTCGATGACAATGACCGTGCCATCCCCTTCGGTCGCGAATGCGGTCAGGCTGTCGGCCTCCTTGTCGAGATCGAAACCCGCGTCCTCGCGAATGTCCTCGAACACCTCGTCCTGCAGCCAGGCGTAGAGGTGCCTCCCCGCTTCGCTCGAGCGCATCTGCTCGAAATCGACGTGGAAGTACCATTTTGACGCGCCCGGCAGGTCGTCCGCGCTAATGGCCGACAACGCCGCAACCGGCGCCAGGAACAGGAATGAAAGCAACAGGGATCTGAAGTGCCGCATGATCGTGACCTCACGAATTGAGTGTTGATACTTGCTTGTAGTCGCGCCGCGGCGAAAAGGTTACAGGCGCGTTAGTTCTCAGTATCGCTGGCACGACCTGACAACGTCCGGGACCGGTGAGTAAGCACGCTAACGCCCAGCGTGACGGCGAAAGCGGCGATGAAGCCCGGGATGGCCTCGTAGAGGTCGTGGGTCTGGGCCTTGAACACTTCTACCCAGATGATGCTCGTGGCAAAACCGGCAATCATCCCCGCGATGACGCCCGCCCAGGTCGTCCTCTTGTAGTACAGAAGACAGATGAGGGTCGGGCCGAAGGCCGCTCCGAGGCCGGACCACGCATACAGGACGAAGTCGAAAATCTTGCGCTCGTCGTCCCAGGCGACAACGATGCCGAAAATACCGATCACGATTGTCACGATCTTGCCGAAAACGGCGAGCTGGTGATCGCTCTTGGTGCTACCCATGATCTTCTGCATCGTGTCGCGCACGACCGCCGAGGACGCCAGCAGCAGCAGCGAATCCGCCGTGGACATGATCGCCGATATGACGATGACCAGCAGAACGCCGGCAACCAGCGGCGAGAACAGTTCGCTGGATAGCGTGGGGAAGATCTGCTCGGGGTCGTCGAGACCCGGAAACAGCGCCCGGCCTGCAATGCCGGCCGTGACGGCGCCGAACGTGAATACGAACAGGACGATCACCGACACCCACCGCGCTTTCTTGAGCTCCTCTTCCTCGCGGATGGACATATAGCGAACGAGCAGCTGCGGTACGCCGAGGAAAGGCAGGCCGATGCCCACGAAACTCGCTATCGCGATCCACCCGGGAAAACCGTCGCTGGTCAGCGAAAACATGTCCGTCAGCCCCGGATCCTCGGCCGCCAGCGTCGCCATGATCGTGCCCCAGCCGCCGGCCGCGTTGATGGCGACGATCGGCACGAACAGCAAACCGAGAAACATCAATACGCCCTGCAGCACGTCGGTGTAGGAGACGGCCTTGTGGCCGCCGATAAACGTGTAGGCGATGATGATGACGGACCCCGCCACAATGCCCCACTCATACGGAATGTCGAGGAACCCGTCGAGCGCCTTGCCGGACGCCACCATCTGCGCCGTCACGTAGATCGTCACCATCGACAGGATGATGATGACCGCAACACCGCGGACCAGGTGCCACCTGTCCCTGAACCTGGCTGCCAGCACGTCGGGCACGGTGATCGAGTCGTGTTCGTCGGAAAGGCGTTTGAGCCGCCTCGAGACAAGCCACCAGGATCCCGCGATGCCCAGGATCTCGCCGACGACCACCCAGTAGGCCTGCGCCCCGACGGCATAGCCCATGCCCGTGAGGCCGAGCAGCAACCAGCCGCTCTCGCCGGTCGCATTGGTGCTGAATGCGACGACCCAGTACGGCAATTTCTTGCCTGCGAGATAAAAACCCTTGAGCGTCTTGGTCTCGCGGCGGCTCCAGATCGCAAAACCGACCAGCAGGCCGAGGTAGACGATCATGACCGCAATGACGGAGTTCATGATTCGCGCTTACTCGGGCCGTGAAATCCGCCCGGCGATGATGCCGGCGATGAGCAGGAATACGCCGATCCCGAACAGGTATTCGGGGTACACGCGAAAGATCCCGCAGTAGAAGATCAGCGCAATGTTGACGAACATGAAGGCATTGATGATGTTGCTCTTGCGGATCACGGCTTTCGGGAACCGCAGCCGCGAGACCATCAGGATGGCGAGCATGAACATCACGATCGGCAGGTAGCGGTGCAATGGCAGCAGGTCGGCAATGTCCGGATGGTGGATCAGAACCAGCACCATGGACGACAGCAGCCCCCCGCCGGCCGCCGTGATTGGCACACCCATGAACCAGCCGTGGCCCGGCGAGTGCGTCCCCAGGTTGAAGCGCGCGAGGCGCATGGCGCCCGCCAGTACGAAAACGCCACAGGCCAGCGTCAACACCCAGAACTGACCGCTGCCGACCTGGATGTTTGCAATCTCGAGGCCCACATTGAAGACCAGCACGCCCGGGGCCACCCCGAACGACACGAGGTCGGCCATCGAGTCGAACTCGGCGCCGAAATCGGAGGTCGCCTTGAGCAGTCGTGCGGCCAGCCCGTCCATCGTGTCCAGCAAGCCGCACCAGACGATGAGCCAGGCCGCGAACTCGAGGTCGCCGAGCTGTGCGCTCACGATCGAGCCGAGGCCGAGCAGCAGGCTCAGCGCAGTAAAGCTATTCGGTATCGAATATCGGAGTCTTCCCATCCCGCGGCATATTCTGCCTGAAAACGGGATGCGTTACCTGCGGCCCGGACGCATGTAGCGGTTGTTCGAGATACCGATCGGGCCACCCTCGATCACGACCTGCATCGGCACGCCGTCGCGGACGATGTCGACGACCACCGGCTGACCCGGAGCAGCGGCCATCGTCCGCCCGCTCAGGTCGTCGTAGCTGAAGACACGCTCGCCGCCATAGGCCATGATCTCATCGCCCGGCTGTATGCCGGCGCGCTGCCCGGGCGAGGACTCGAGCACAGAACCAACGGTCACCGAGATCGAACGGCCGAAGGCCTTGAGGTACTGCTCGTACTCGGCGTCGCCAACCTCGGTCCGGAGCGCCGCGTCGGGGTCCATTATCTGCCGAAAATTCGGCGGGCGTTCGCCGGTTCGGCGTACTTCGTACATGACCTGCATGCGCTGCATCAGCAGCTCCGATTCGCGCCGGAGAATCCAGTCGGCCCGGTCCTCCGAGAATCCGGCAGTGACGAGCCGGTCACGACGCCACGCGGCGTCCGCCTCCGAGCCCTGCCGAAGACCATCCTGGAACCGGAACCCCGCGTCGCGCCCGTCTTCGCCGGAAACGTTACCGGTCCGCGTCTCGCCGAGCTCGTCGAGCGCGGCGTACAGTGCCTGAAGCTCGTCCTCGAGGAGCATGCGGGCGTTGCGCTCCTCGGCAACCGCGGCCTCGAGCGCCCTGATGCGCTCCTCGGTACCTGCGTTCTGGTCGAAATGCAGGGCCGGGCGGGCCGCCGGCGCGGCGACCGGCGCAGGTTCGCGAACGAGCAGCGTGACCGCCAGTGCCAGCGCAACGGCCAGCAGACCGCTCGCTATCAACAGGATGCTCTTGTTCATGCTACGACCCCGGGTTTGCAACCTATTCTAACGGTTCACGCATCTAACGGATGACACGTACAGCGTTCGACAACGGAACGCGGATAAAATTGCGTGTCTAACCGGTTACCAATTGTCTGGGGGATCCCTACATGCGTAAGTTCTTACTGCCTGCGGCAGCGCTGCTGCTCGCATTCTCATCATCGTTCGCCGACAACCACGAAGCGGCCGAAGTCGACCCGAGCGCCACCTGGGACCTGACCGCGCTGTTCCCGACCGTCGAGGCCTGGGACGCGGCCCGCCAGGAAGTCCTGGCGGAATTTCCGAAAATCGAGGCAAGGCGCGGCACACTTGGCGACAGCGCCGACTCGCTCTACGAGGCGTATCGGCATGTCTCCGACACGCTCAAGAAAGGCGGTCGCGTGTTCGTATATGCGTCCCTGAACGCGGACGAAGATCTTCGCGAAGGCGAGACGCAGGAGCGCCGCCAGCTCGCCCAGATCATGTTCTCGCAGTTCAATGAGGCGACAGCCTGGATGCAGCCCGAGTTGATCGAGGTCGGACGTGAGGTCGTCGAGTCGTTCATCAACGAAGACGAGCGCCTGGCGCCGTTCGCGTTCCAGCTCGATAACAGCCTGCGCAATGCGCCGCACACACTGGGTGCGGAAGCCGAACAGACGTTGTCGTACCTGACCCAGACGTTCGGCGCGCCGAACAACATTTACAGCCTGATCGCGAATTCGGACATTCCCTGGCCCACGATAACGACGTCGGATGGCGAAGAAGTGACCATCGACTCACAGGGCTACGGCCGCGTTCGCAGCAGCCAGAATCGCGACGATCGCAAACTCGCGTTCGACACGTTCTGGAGCAAGTGGGAGGAGTACCGCGCCTCGGTGGGCATGGTCCTGAACTCGCACGTCCAGACCCAGGTCGGGCTGGCCAAGGCCCGCAATTACGACAGCGTGCTGCACCGCGAGCTGTTCGCCGACAACATCCCGCCGACGGTCTACAAGACCCTGGTCGAGGAGGTCAACAAGGCCCTGCCGACGCTGCACCGCTATTTCCGGCTGCGGGCACGCATGCTGGGCGTCGAGCAGATGCACTATTACGACATCTACCCGCCGCTGGTATCGCTGGACAAGGAATTCGACCTCGAAAGCAGCAAGCGCATCACGCTCGAGGCGATGGCCGTGCTCGGCGATGACTGGGTCGACATGCAGAAGGCCGCGATGGACGAGCGTTGGATGCACGTCTATCCGCAGCGCGGCAAGCGCTCGGGCGCGTACATGTCGGGCTTCGCCTATGACGTGCACCCGTACATCCTGCTGAATCACAACGACGATTACTCGTCGCTGTCGACGTTTGCCCACGAGTGGGGCCACGCGATGCACACGCTGTACGCGAAGCAGAAACAGCCGTTCGAGACGGCGGGCTATTCGACGTTCATCGCCGAGATCCCCTCCACCTCGCTCGAGCTGATCCTGCAGAACTACATGGACGAGAACGCCGAGTCGATCGAGGAACGCCTGTTCTACCTCGGGCACGCACTCGAGAACATGCGCGGCACGTTCTTCCGCCAGACCATGTTCGCCGAGTTCGAGCTGGCCCTGTACGAAGCTGCGGAGCGCGGTGAGGCGCTGTCAGGCGATCGCATCACCGAGATCTATGGCGACATCCTGCGCCGCTACCACGGCCATGAAGACGGCGTCGTCGTCATTGACGATCTGTACACCAACGAGTGGATGTTCGTCCCGCACTTCTACTTCAACATGTACGTCTACCAGTACGCCACGTCGCAGACTGCAGGCACGGCGCTGTACGCGAAGATCGTTGAAGAGGGCGAAGCAGGTGTCGAGAACTACAAGAACCTGCTGCGTGCGGGCGGTTCGAACTACCCGTACCTGCTGCTTGCCGAAGCGGGCGTCGACATGGCCAAACCCGGGCCTTACCTGGCCATCGTCGCCCAGATGAACGCGATCATGGACGAGATGGAGAGTCTGCTGGACGAGCTCGGCTAACGATTGCTTCGCACCGGGTCGACGGATAGGCCGTTAACCCGGTGCGAGCCGTCGCGACCTTGCCCGGCTCCAGCGCGCCGCTGAAAGACTGCGCGCGCTGCTGCTGGGCGCCGCTCGAGTCCACGTAACGGAACTGGACCTCGACATCGGTCACGGCGACCGGCGTGTCGTTGCGGACCTGGACCGTAACCTGGCCGTTAGCGTCGGCGCCGCAGGCGGACGCGACGTAGGACGCCGGCTGCCTGGACAAATCGAGGTTTACGAGTCGCTGGTAGGCGGCCTTGCCGACCTCACCCCCGCTCTTTACCACCACCTTGTAGTGATTGACGGCCTCGTCGATGTCGCCGCGGCCCGCCTTGATGTCTCCGAGCACGAGATGCGCCGGCGCGGTCGGCAGGTAGTCGAGGCTGCGCTCGAGGTCCGCCACCGCTGCGTCGTCCTGTTGCAGTTCGCGCTGAGCGATGCCGCGTTGCAGAAAGTAATAGAAGAACTCGTTGCGACGGTTTATTGCCCGGTTGTAGTTGGTTACGGCCATGTCGTATTGCTCGTTCATGAGCCGCACGTCGCCGCGCAAGGCATGAAAGTGCGCCTCGCCCGGGTACAGCGCCAGCGCCTTGTTGGCCAGAGCAAGGGCGGCCTCCGTGTCCTTTTCGCCGAGCGCAGCCCGGCCATCGTCGTAGGCCTCGTAAGCCGGCAGGACCTCGCGGGTCTTGCGCATCGCGGCTGCGTAGGTGTCTTCCCCGGCAATGCCGCCCTCCGGCAGGTTCTTGAGCCGCCGGCGGTTGGCGTCGACGCGAGCCTGCGACGGCGGGTGGCTGGCGAAAAGGCCGCTCAGCCAGTCCTCGTTGCGGCCCTCGCTCAGGCGCACGAACGTCTCCTGCAGCGTGACGGCGCCCCTCGGGTCGTAACCGGCCGCCGACATGTAACGCATGCCGTACTTGTCCGACTCGAGTTCGGCATCGCGGCCGTACTTCATCAACGTCAACTGCCCCGCCAGGCCCGCCCCGATCGCCGCCAGCTCACCGTAACCGCTATCGCTGGCCGCAATGGTCGTCGCGACGACCAGGCCCTGGGTAACCATGCCGCGCGACTGCTGCTGGGCCGAATGCCGCGCCGCCGCATGCGTGACTTCGTGGCCGAGAACTGCCGCGAGCTCGGCCTCGGAGTTCATCTCGGTCAGCAACCCGCGGTTGATCGCGATCTTGCCGCCGGGCAGCGCCCAGGCGTTAGGCACCGAGTTGTTGAGCACGACAAATTCGTACGGCATTTCGACGCCGCTCTGGTTGGCCACCTTCATGCCCACGGTGCTGACGTACTCGGTCAGCACGGGATCGACATCGTAAACACCGCCCTGCGACTGCTGCATGGGCAGGTAATTCTGCTCGCCCATTGCCAGTTCCTGCTCGCTGCTGACGAGCATGAAGTCGCGGTCGCCGGTGACGGGATTGACGGAACAGCCGGCCATGAGACCGGCGCAAATCGGAAGAATCAGGGAATGCCAGCGCATACCGACATATTACACGCTGATTAACGGGGGCCGCAGGCATGTACGTGAAATCACGGATTCAAGAGGGAATTTGCCGCGCGCACTCTGAATGAAACCAGGGAAATGCAACGAGGCAATGAAATGACCATCCTGCTGGCCGATCTATTGAGAGACCTCCGTGAGGACCACCGCAACATGGCAATCATGCTCGATCTTCTCAGCCAGCAGATCGACCATATCCGCGATGGAGAGCGGCCGGACTACGAGTTGATCCACGACATCATGCGTTACATGACGGTCTACTCGGACGCAGTACATCACCCCAAGGAAGACGTGCTGTATTCGGCGATGCGGGCCGAGAAGCCGGAGCTTGCCGAGGGCCTGGAACGGGTCGGGCCCGAACACCGTGACATCGGCGAATCGGGCGAGGCGCTGCGCAACGATGTGGAGGCGGTCGCATCGGGCGCCGCCGTGACCCGCGAACGACTGGTCGAAGACGCCACCCACTACGTTCACACACTCAGAAAGCACATGGCGTGGGAGGAAGAAGACCTGTTTCGCCGGGCCAATGACCTGATCCGCGATGAGAAGGACATGTTCATCGACATCTCCAACTTCGACCAGCTGGACCCGGTCTTCGGCCCCGAACGCGAACACTCGTTCGAAAACCTGCTGCGCAACATCAAGAGCCTTTCGGCCTCGTAGGACCCGCCTGTAGGAGCCCGCCCGAGCGGGCGACCAGCGATCAGAAATACCAGGCGAACTGGGCGAACACCCCGGCGTCGAATGACAGGTAGCGGCCCGGGATGCCGGTCTCGGGACCGCCGAACTCCGTGCCGTTGCCCCCCATTGGCAGATTGATGCTGCCCAGGAAGACCGCGTTGTCGCCGAGGCTGTACTGCGTGACGATCTGCAGCAATGCGCTCGGGTCGTCGACATTGCCAATCAACGTCGGCGTCAGCGTCCACAGCGGGGTCATCTCGATCATCAGGTTGCCGGCGAGGTAGTTGCGATCGTCGCGGCTCCGGTAGTACTCCGCGGAGCCGCTGACGTTGCGGCCGGACCAGGTCCACGAGTAGCTGACGTTGGCCACGAAATCGACATTGGTCTCATCCTCGCCGTCCGTAACGACCAGGTCGCTGCGCCAGACGGCCCCGCCGAGACTGCCGACGGCGCCCAACCCCACCACCGTGTCGCCGCGGTTCTCTCCGACCAGCAGGTCGTACTCATACTCGCCTGCAAAACCGTGGTACTTGAGTGCGGCCGTGCCCTGGTCGCTGTCCCGATCACCGGTTACGGGATCGCGCCGGAACACGACCGCCGCCTGCACGTCGTGCCCGTTGTCGCGCAGGTACTGGCCGTAGAGCATGTCGTCGCCAGTCTTGTACTCGGTGTCGATCGTCGTCGGGTCGAACGGGTTCACCAGGTCCAGCGGGTGAAAATAAAGCCCGTTGCCCCAGGACAGCGCCTGGCGCCCGGCCCGCACCACGACCTTGCGCCCCGCGTAGCCCGCCCATAGCCGGTCGAGGCGATGCAGCCAGGCATGTTCGGAACCGTCGGAGATGGTCCTGGTCAGGTCGAGCAGCCGCGAATCGTCGTTGGGCAGCCCGAGTGAGAGAAACTCGCTGTAAATGCCGACCAGCTGGTAGTCGGCATGGAACGACCAGCCGGACGCCCTGGCCGCAAGATTCAGTCGGCCCTCGGCGATCGTGTCTGTCGATGACGATCCGCCAATGTCGCGAAACAGGCTGTCCGCAGGGTAGGTCTGCGCGACCACGCGCAGCTTGGTGTGACCGTCGAACTGGAAAGGGCTCTCCGCCGCCGCCGCAACGGCGAACAGAACCAAAACCAGTACCCAGCTATGCCGCATCCTGGTTGATGTCCTCGACGATGCGCCCATCGAGCATGCGCACCAGGCGCTTCGCGTAGCTCATGACGCGCTTGTCGTGCGTCGCGATGACGAACGTCGTGTTGTGATGATCGTTGAGCTCGCGGAACAGCTCCATCAGGCCATCGGCGGTCTTTGAATCCAGGTTGGCGGTCGGTTCGTCTGCGAGCACCAGCGCGGGCCGCGACACGATCGCACGCGCAACCGCGACGCGCTGCTGCTGACCGCCCGACATGTCGGCCGGGCGCCGGTCCTCGAGCCCTTGCAGGCCGACCTCCTCGAGGATCTCGAGCGCCTTGCGTCCGCGCTCCGCCGCGGGCACGCCCTGCACCTGCATCACGAACTCGACATTCTCGCGCGCGGTCAGCACCGGGATCAGGTTGAAGGCCTGAAACACGAACCCGATCTGTCGCAGGCGCAACTCCGCCAGCTCGCCTTTCGAGAGGTTGTCGATGCGGCGCTCGGCGACGTACACCTCGCCGCTGTCGGGTTTGTCGAGCCCGCCGATCGCATTCAGCAGCGTCGTCTTGCCGCCACCCGAAGGTGCCGACAGGCAGACGAAGCCGCCCTCTTTTATCTCGATACTGACGTGATCCAGCGCTTTGATGTCTTCCTCGCCCTGGCGATAGGTTTTGCACAAGTCAACGCAACGCACTGCTGTCATGGTCAGACCTTTGTTATGGCTTCAATCGGTTCGTACTGCGCCGCGCGCCATGCCGGCGACAGGCTCGCAAAGAAACCGAGAATCAATACGACGACGTTGGCGAGGATCACGTCGCTCAACAGTAATTCGGGAACCAGCACGCTCGACATGCCCCACATGTCCATGCCCTCGCCGACGATCGACACGTCAATGCCATCCTTGATCGGCTGCACCGCCGCCCACGCCAGCGCGCTGCCGAGCGCCAGTCCGATTGCCAGCAGCAATAGCGACTCGAGGACGATCTGGCCGAGGATGTTGATTGGCCGCATGCCGAGCGCCAGCATGAGCCCGATCTCGCGCACGCGTTCGAAGACCGCCATGACCAGCGTGTTCACGAGGCCGAAGGACAGCGCGAGGAATATCACGACGATCCACACGAGCACGAAACCGTCCATGACGCCGAGCAT
>JASJBB010000165.1 GCA_030066735.1 Woeseiaceae bacterium
TTACCTTCATGGCTCGCTGCGCTGCGCTTTACTTCCGGTAACAGGCCTCCGGGCCGCTGCAAGAGCGACACGTAGTTGACGTCCGATTCTGGCTAGTTCGTGGCCGGCCGGCGCGTATACTGTTGGCATGCAACAGCACGAGATCTACGAACGCGCACGGCTTTCCCGCGATGTCCGGTTCGACGGGCAGTTCTTCGTAGGCGTCCGCACGACCGGCATTTACTGCCGGCCGATTTGTCCCGCGGTGGCGCCGAAGTCCGAGAACGTCACGTTCTACCCGAGCGCCGCGGCCGCCAGCGAGGCCGGTTACCGTCCCTGCCTGCGCTGTCGCCCCGAGTGCGCGCCCGGCACGCCGGCCTGGAACGGCACCTCGACCACCGTGCGCCGCGGTCTGCGCCTGATCTCCAACGGCGCGCTCGACGACGGCTCCATCGAACAGCTGGCGGATCGGCTCGGTGTCACGAGCCGCCACCTGCGACGTCTGTTCACGCAGCATCTCGGTGCCTCGCCGCTCGCAGTGGCGCACACCCAGCGCCTGCATTTTGCAAAGCGGCTGATTGACCAGACCAACCTGCCGATGTCGCACATTGCGGCCGCGTCGGGTTTCGGCAGCGTACGGCGCTTCAATGATGCATTCCGGAAGACTTACCAGCGGTCGCCACGGGAACTGCGGCGGCACAATGACGAAGCGTTCGACGAAGGGTCTGCATTGACGGTGCGCCTCGGTTGCAGCCAGCCGTTCGACTGGAATGCAATGCTGGGCTTCCTGGCGGGTCGGGCGACCCCGGGAGTAGAGCAGGTTGTTGACGACAGTTACCTGCGTACGGTCACCGTGGACGGCCGGTCCGGGGCCATCGAGTGTCGCTTTGACCCGGACAGGCACCAGGCCATGCTGTTGCTGCACGGCGTCGGGACAGCCCAGTTGTTCCCTGTCGTGCAACGTGTGCGGGAGATGCTCGACCTGGACGCGCCAACGGCGCTCATAGGCGAGGTGTTGCGCGCCGACGATTGTCTGCAAGGGTTGATCCGGCGCCAGCCCGGCGTTCGTGTGCCCGGCGCCTGGGATGGGTTCGAGATTACGGTCCGCGCGATTCTTGGTCAGCAGGTTTCGGTTAAGGCCGCGACGACGCTGGCGGGCAGAATTGCCCGGCAGTATGGTGAGTCCGTCTCCCTGCCTGCCTCGCTCAAGAATCGTGGCAACCTGGCGCTCGAGAAGCTCTTCCCGGGTCCCGCAAAACTGTCACGGGCCCGGTTCAACACGATCGGACTCACGGGTAGCCGCGCCGAGACGATTCGGCAGCTCGCGAAGGCAGTCGCCAACGGCGACATCGAATTCGATCCGTCCCAGGACCCGGCTGGATTTCGCGAGCGCCTGACCGCAATCCGGGGGATTGGCGACTGGACGGCCGAGTACGTGGCCATGCGCGCGCTCAAGAACCCGGACGCGTTCCCGGCATCGGATCTCGGATTGCTCAAGGCGATGGGCGACGACGTCGCCGGCGCGGCACAACTGCGGCAGCGGGCCGAGGCATGGCGGCCATGGCGCGCCTACGCGGCACTCTTGTTATGGGGCTCTTTGCCGGGCTCCGGAGGTTGAACGATGTACTACTGTTATACGAACACACCTGTCGGCGACTTGCTGCTCGCGGGCGATGACGACCGGCTGAGCCTGATCGGTTTCCCGAAAGGCAAGATGCGGCGCGACCCGGAGCCCGACTGGATATTCAACGAGCAGCCGTTCGCGGAAGCCTGCCGGCAGCTCGATGAGTACTTTGCCGGCGAGCGCAAGGCCTTCGATCTGCCGCTGCACCTGTCCGGCACCGACTTCCAGGTGCAGGTGCTCGAGGAATTGCTGCGTATCCCGTACGGGGAGACGACGTCGTACGGCGCCATTGCCAAGCGCATCGGTCGGCCCAGGGCAATGCGCGCTGTCGGTGCGGCCAATGGCCGCAACCCGATTCCCATCGTGATTCCCTGCCACCGCGTCATCGGCAGTGGCGGCGACCTGACCGGTTTCGGCGGCGGCCTCGACACCAAGGCGGCCTTGCTGCGGCTCGAGGCCGAGCACGGCGACACGCTGTTGTAGGAGCGCGCCTGTAGGAGCCCGCCCCAGCGGGCGAGTTCCTAAACCTTTCGATTCTGCAGAGCCCGGACGACGGCCGACGCCTCGGCGCCGTCGAGCAGGCGGTCGTCATCGAGCAGGGACGTCGACCGGGACTCGACAGGCAGCACCCCGGCCCAGACCGGTATCGCGTAGTCCTCGTCCTCGTCGTCGGGCATGCCGGTCGATATCTTGGCCGACGCCGATTCGATCTCGACCGCGATGACGCCCGTCATTTTTATTTCCTTGTCGAGAGGTTCGCGCAGCTCGTCCCAGCGCCCCGGCATCAGGTGTTCGCTGATCACGCGCATACCTTTCACCTTGCCTGCGTCGTCCTCGATGAGCCTGGCCGGGCCGAACACCGTGGCCGAGCGGTAGTTCATTGAAGAGTTGAATGCCGAGCGCGCCAGAACGAGCCCGTCGACCAGCGTCACGTTAATGCAGACCTGCCCCGTCTGCTCCAGCAGGCGAATGACACGCGCCTTGCGCGCGCCGTGCAAATAGATGGTGTCGCCATCGCGGCCGTAGATCATCGGCACCACGACCGGCTGCCCGTCCTGCACGAACGCGACACTCGCATACAGCCCGGCGTCGAGCACGCCGTGAACGCTGTCCCGGTCATAGGCGCCCTTTTCGCGTAGTTGGCGCATCTTGTTGCGGGCAGTCACATCGTAACGATCAGTCATGGGCGATTCTCAGTGCAGGAAACGTGGCGCCAGCACCAGCGACACGAAAGTGATGACGGCAATCCCGACTATGTTCACGACGAGCCCGGCGCGCATCATCTTCGGAATCGTCAGCAGCCCTGATCCAAAGACAATCGCGTTCGGCGGTGTGGCGACCGGCAGCATGAAGGCATAGCTCGCGGCCAGCGTTACCGGCACCGCGAACACGATCGGATCAACGCCGGCTTCAATCGCGAGCGCGCCGGCGACCGGCAGGAACGTGGCTATCGTTGCCGTATTGCTGGTCAGCTCGGTCAGGAAGATTATCAGCGACGCCATTGCGATGACGGTGAGCCACAGCGGCCATGCGCTGATCCCTTGCAAGCCGTGGCCGATCCATTCGGCCAGGCCGGTAACGACGAATGCATTGGCCAGCGACAGGCCACCGCCGAACAGCAGAATGACGCCCCAGGGCAGCTGTTCTGCATACTCCCAGCGCAACAGTCGCGGATCGTCCTTATCGCCGCTCGGAATGATGAACATCGCTATCGCGCCGGCGATGGCGATACCCGTATCGTCGAGGGCGCCCAGACCGGGTAACTGGACCCAGAACGGACGGCCGACCCAGGCGATGATCATGAGCCCGGCAACGAACGCGATACGAACTTCCGGCGTGCTGATCGGACCGAGTTGTTCACGCAGCTTGCGCAATTCGGCCTTGCCCTCGCCCGAGGTCTTGAAGCGCACCTTGAATACCCAGCGTGTCAGCGTCAGCCAGCACAGTGGCAGCGTGATCAGTGCGAGCGGCACGCCGACCATCATCCAGTTGGCGAAGCCGATCGACGTGCCATAGCTCTCCAGCATGAACGCCGCCAGCATCGCGGTCGGCAACGTACCCACCAGGGTGGTCAGGCCGCCGATTGTCGATCCATAGGCGACGGCGAGCAGCAGCGCGTACTGGAAGTCTTCGCGGGCTTTTTCGTCGAGATCGCGAATCGACGCATGAATGACGCCGATGACCGAGATCGCGACCGGGGTCAGCATCATCGCTGTCGAGGTATTCATCACCCACATGCTGATCAGCGCGCTGGCAGACAGGAAGCCTGCAACGAGCATGCGGCCGCTGCCACCGGCATGCTGCAGCACGTTCAGCGCAATGCGGCGGTGCAGGTTCCAGCGCTGCATGGCGAAGGCGACAACAAACCCGCCGAGGAACAGGTAGATAACCTTGTTGGCGAAAGGCGCGGTGGTATCGACCATGTTGAGTGCGCCGAGCATCGGGAACAGCGCGATCGGCAACAGGGCCGTTGCGGCAATGGGAATCGCTTCGGTTGCCCACCAGACCGCCATCCAGATGGCGACCGCGGCTGTCGCCCAGCCCGCATCGCTGAGCCCGGATGGGGGGTCACTGAGCAGCACGGCGACCGCGAGCAACGGCCCGAGGATCAGCCCGATTCGCTGATGAGTCGATCGTTCCGACATCGATTTGGACGCTTGCAAGCTCTTTTCCCCCACGCCTGACAATGTTCAGGCTACATCTTGTGCACAACTAGCCCTCCCATACAAGATGTAGTAGCATTCCCAGCGTACCAACTCGGTACGCACGGAGATGGGATGTAAAAGGCAGTGTGGGCGGGACGCCATGCCGGATGCATGATCCGACGGCAGGCATCACGTGCTTCCTCTCAACACGTGGCTTTAGAGCCGGTTGCCTGCGCGACCGGCGCAGTCGAAGGAGAAGCGCCTGTTTCGCACTTTTATGAGTAACGCCTGAGAGCACCGCACCAGGGAGGTTTCGACTTTCATGCGTTTTGTAAGAAGCCAGCTACATCTTCTGCTTGCTATGCCGCCCAGATTCTGGGCGGCTTTTTTCGTTGTGCTGATTGCCGGCTGCGCCTCGGGCCCGCCGGATACGCCGTATGCAGCATTCCGGCAGGCCGACGACCTGGCGAATACGTTTCTTGCCAGCCTGCCCGGCGTTTACGCGAAGCAGCTATCGGGCAACCTCGAGATGCGCAACATGACGGCTCGCATCGACCTGCCGCCCGATTGGCAGGGAACGACCGGGGGCGAGCCGGGAAAACTGCTCGAGATTGTCGTCCTCAAAGGTGACCTGACGATCGGCGACGTGCGCCTGTCGTCCGGCGGCTATGTTTATGTGCCGCCGGGATCCATCGGCTTCAACCTGAGTACCGCGAACGGCGCCACGGTGATGTACTACCTCGACGATGTCGACCCGCTCGCCATGATCCAGTCGCCCATCATCCTCGACGCGCGCCTCGTCGAATGGCAGGAAACGGCAGCGCCCGGGGTCACCGTCAAGGAGCTGCGCAACGACCCGGGCAACGGCGCACGCACCTGGCTGCTGCGCGTTCTTCCCGGGGCCAGTATCCCGTGGCAGGCCTCATCGGCCGATCGCGAAGGTTATCTCGTGACCGGCGAGCACCAGCACAGCGAATGCGTACTGGGCGAAGTCCTGACCTGGACCTACACACCGGGCGGCTACTTCAATCGCCCGGCCAATACTTTCAACGGCGGTCCGGAGTCGATCGCAACGACAGAATCGATCTGGGTCCTGCGCGAACGTATTGCCGGAGTCGAAAGATTGGCCGAGGGCTGCCAGTAGGGCTGGTCGGTCGGGCGTGCCCCGACCGAAGTAAAGCGGACCGCAGGGAGCCATGAGGTCGG